>NZ_CP053947.1:1249478-1561847 GCF_018438165.1 Acinetobacter sp. WY4
ACTTGAGTTGCAATATTTAAATACTCATATGCAACATTAGTTTTTTGCGCAAAGGCTTCATCACGAGTGATTAGATATTCACAAAAACAACCATAAGATGCATGTGACATGTCACTGAATGATGCAATAAAACGCTTTTCTTTATGTAATCCTTCATCTTGATAATAACCGATCAGATTTAATATAGTATAAATTTGATTTACTTTTTGAAAAATATAGTATTCCTGCTCTGAACCAATTAAATTTTCAATTGAAAGAAGTCATCTAACTCATTATTTTCCAATTCAGGATTGTTTTCTTGAAGTAATTTCCATATTTGATTTAAAGCATTTGGTAATTTAATTTTTTGTAAGTTATCATGATTGATATTCAATGATTCTCGTAAAGATTTATGAGATGATTTTTCTTTATTAGACTCTTCTAAATGCCTTACCGATCTCTGAATATATGATTTATATTTATCTCGCTGATTCATTAGGTTCGGGATTTTAACTTTAAATTTTTCTATTTCTGATAAAAGATAGTCATCTTTGTATGTACTGTTCTTAAGATCACTTAAAGATTTTTCTAAAAATAGTAATAAATTATCAAAAGCTTCAATTTGTTTGTATTCAAAAGTTTTAAAATCCTTTACACCACCATATAAAGCAAATAAATTCTTAGTTGATGGATTAATCATTTTGTTTAAAAAATTATTTTCAATATAATTATTAAAATGAACTAGTGGATCATCCCAGGATCTAAAAATAGTATTTGTTAAAGTCCCATGCTCATTAGTAGTTAAGGCGATATAGTGTGCATTTAACTCCCTTAAGATATCTAAAAACTCGACACAATATTTACTGCTTTTCCCCTTTATTACTGATCTGTAAATTTCTTCTAAAGTAATGGGTGAATAAACAGCTTGTACTTCTTCTTTTAAATATCTAAAAAAATCTGAATCTCTACTAAGCAATGGCTTTTCTTTATATTCACTAAATAAGTCTAGAATATTTTGATCTAAATAAGCTAGAGGTTTTCCTGAGTGCTCTGGTTCGCTCATACAATGCTCTCATCAAGTAATTATCTATTTTCTTCGAAATAATCCATCAAAAAAGCCTCTATCTCTAGAGGCTTTTTTATTGCTGGGTCACTTAGCCTTGCAACACAAATTCCCAAATCACATAGCCCAGTCCAAAACCAAGTAGTGAATATAAGGTAATAATGAAAAATACAAAGCTGGCATTGTTTTTTCTTTTCCAAAAACTCATCGCGACACCCAAAGCTTGTTCGTAATACCCCATGTTAACGAGCTTTTCATAAAAAGTGAAATGTATCTAAGCATTTTATTTATAATAATATTTTCATTAAAAATAAATTCTTTACTTTCAAAAAATCAATATACAGATTCAGACTGATTTTTTAGTACAGATGCCAAATCAGCACTTCCATTTTAAAAAATGGTAAATATATTCATATTCTTTTTTGCTGGCATCCGTGCTAATACATAGAATTGACTTTAATTACATAAGAATAGCTATGGAATACTTCACTTCTTCTCTCGTCGTGTCATTGCTTGCTTTAGGTTCAATGGCGGGTATCTCTCAAACACATGCACAATCCGTTTCTAGCACCCAACAACAAAAACAGGTTCCCGGTTATTATCAACATAACTTCGGGGATTACCAAATTACTGCCCTGCTAGATGGCACCAATTATCTGTCCAAAGCCTTATTTAAAGATATTCCAGCAGCTCAAGCCGACCAGATATTGAAAAAATACTACGTCGATCAAGCTAAAGGCATCCAAACCTCCGTGAATGCCTTTCTGGTCAATACAGCCAAGGAAATGGTTCTGGTCGATAGCGGGACTTCAAGCTGTAATGGTCCACACCTAGGTTCAGTGTATTCCAATTTAAAGGCTTCAGGGCATAAACCTGAACAGGTCAATGCCATCCTGCTCACGCATTTACATCCAGACCATGTATGCGGTATAAGTAATAATAGTGTTGCCAATTTTCCCAATGCCAACATTTATGTGTCTCAAGCTGAACTGGATTTCTGGATAAATCCCACAACGGTAGAAAAATTACCAAAAGCCAAGCAGGCAGGTTTTTTGGGCACAGTCGATAAAATCAAGAAAGCCATTGCACCCTATCAGGCCAAGAATCAGCTCAAAACCTTTAAAACTGGCGATAAAATCCATGCTTTCGATGTTATCAGTTCGGCTGGACATACACCGGGGCATTTTGGTTTTAGCTTAAAATCTAAAGGTCAGCAGATGGTGTTTATTGGAGATATTGTGCACTCACATACGCTGCAGTTTGATCGCCCACAGACCGGCGTTGACTTTGATGTCGATCCGAAAAAGGCGATCGAAACCCGCTTAAAATATTTTACTGAATATGCGAAAAATGGTCAGACGGTAGCAGCACCACATTTGCCATTTCCGGGGATTGGACATATTTATTCTAAAGACAATAAAAGCTATCAATGGATTCCGGTACATTTTAAAGATTAATTGAATACTTCAATAATTTTATCTAAGCATGAAACCCTAATTTTTTAGGGTTTCATTTATTTTAAATCTCCTTCAGCCAGATTCCCCTATGACTTGGTAAATTTAAAACTTAAATGACGCTTTGAGATTTAAAAGCAAGGGTTTCATTTATTTTTAAATTTTTTCTTAAAAATCTTTCACTTTTCATGTGCACCTTTAGCATGCCTTTTTAACACCGTTTTTCTCACGATAAATATAAATACCTAAAAATATAATATAAATTTGAATTTCATGAACTCTTTCTGTGTCTTAGTTTGGTGCACAAAAATTGTATTGTGCTTTATATCGAGTCTTATCAATTTCAAGAAATTCTTCATCAAAATTTCCCTTGCTTAGCCCTCTTCTACTATCCATTTGCCTCTATATACTGACTTTCTTTTGTGATCCCGCGCACTAAATTGGAACGCACCATGCAAAATATAGACTTATTATTTCTTCTTCTCGGTGCAGTTCTAGTGCTTGCCATGCATGCTGGATTTGCTTTTTTAGAGCTTGGAACAGTTCGACATAAAAACCAGGTCAATGCCTTAAGTAAAATTTTAACTGACTTTGCCATCTCCGCCATCGCTTATTTTTTAGTGGGCTACTATATTGCCTACGGTCAGCACTTTTTCCATGATGCTGCAACCTTGTCTGCCGATCATGGCTACAATCTGATGCGCTGTTTTTTCCTGTTGACTTTTGCTGCAGCAATTCCAGCGATTATCTCTGGAGGGATTGCAGAGCGTGCCAAAATGCGTTCACAGGCTTTAGCGACATTATTTCTGGTTGCGCTGATCTATCCGTTTTTTGAGGGTATGATCTGGAATGGCAACCTTGGTTTTCAGGATTGGCTGACCCATGCATTTGGTGCAAGTTTTCATGATTTTGCCGGCTCAGTTGTCGTTCATGCAATGGGCGGCTGGATGGCACTCGCCGCAATAATCCTACTTGGTGCGCGTCATGGCCGTTACAAAAATGATGGCCGGATCACCGCGTATCCTCCTTCATCAATTCCTTTTTTGGCTTTGGGTTCATGGATTCTGATTGTGGGATGGTTCGGCTTCAATGTCATGAGCGCGCAGCGGCTGGATGCCATTTCTGGACTGGTCGCTATTAACTCTTTGATGGCCATGGTCGGTGGAACAATAGCAGCCAAAGTTGCGGGGAAAGATGACCCGGGCTTCCTGCATAATGGTCCCTTAGCAGGTCTGGTGGCGATTTGTGCAGGATCAGACGTCGTTCATCCCTTGGGTGCTTTTTTTATCGGGATCAGCGCCGGCATTATTTTTGTGAAACTCTTTACCTATACCCAAAATAAACTCAAAGTGGATGATGTATTGGGGGTTTGGCCTTTGCATGGCGTTTGTGGTGCTTTTGGCGGATTAGCTGTGGGTATCTTCGGTCAGCAATGGCTTGGAGGAATGGGAGGAGTGTCTTTAATTTCACAACTCATAGGTACAGTGCTGGCGATTGTCATTGCTTTGGCGGGTGGTTTTTTGGTGTATGGCCTGCTTAAGGTTTTGATGGGTATTCGCCTGACTGAGGAAGAAGAGTTCAATGGTGCAGACTTGTCGATTCATCGTATTTCTGCTAATTCGGAAGAAAATACTTTTTAATAGACATAAAAAAAGCCTCTACGACTAGGGGCTTTTTTTATTTATAAGCAGAGCATCTAGATGAAGTAATTACTTCATACCAAAAATTAATTTTAAGCCAAGTACCGTCATAACTGCGCCTGCTGCGCGGTCAAACAAAGCCTTAAACTTCAAATAAACACGACGTGGCTTTTCCGCAGATAATGCAACTGCGACTAGTGAACACCAGCCTGCATCAATAAAGAAACATAAGACAGGCAAAACAAAATAAAAATACGTTGGAATTTCTTTGGGCAATAACGCGGTAAAAATACTGGCCAGCACAATCGCAATTTTGGGATTGGACAACTGTGTGATTAAACCAGTGGTAAAAGCACGGCGTAAAGACATCTGTTTGCTAATGGTTGTATCCGCTTCGATCGGATCTTTGGCATGTTTAATGATTTTAAACGCCAACCAAAGTAAATATAAACCACCACAAATTTTTAAGGCCAGGTACGCTGAGGGTACAGCCAGTAAAAATGCCTGCAAACCGAGAACCGCCAGCAGACCAAAAATCGCTGCACCGAGACCAGTACCCAATGCAGTAAATAAACCATGTTTACGTGAAATGGCAATTGAATTTTTTGCCACATAAATAGAAGTTGGCCCGGGACTCATTGCGCCTAACATCAGGGCAAAAGCAATCGAACCTAAAATCCAGAATGATTCCACGAGATAACCTGACTTAAAAATTGAAGGGCTATTTTAAGCAAAAACCTGACAATTTGCTGTAAAAATTTCTGGATTTGTCATGAATTTCAACTATAGCAATTACTTAAGGTTTCAACTGATCCTGAGCACTCAAATGCTTGTCTAGCAGTTGATAATCCTGCTCATATACAGGTACGCCACCAATAATCATGGTACGGGTTTCTGTTTTAGGTTTATTCAACGCATCATCACAGCCCGACAGACTGAGCAGCATGCCGACCCACACAGCACAGGATAATATTTTCATTATTCTACCCTCCTCAGGGTTTCCTCTGTTTAGATTAGCATTGTTGTTTAAATAATCAGCGGAATATTTGTGACAATCTACAACCAATTCCATAGCTTTCAGCGAATAATGGCTTATTGAAAAACTTTGATTTTTAGCACTTCCGCTATAATGCCTCTATCATGAACTTTGCGAACTTTTATGTTTGAAACCATTGCCCAAAATATTCCAGATCAACAGATTAATTTTCACGATATTACTTTAATAATACGTCGTCTGGATCTGGTGCATCCACAAATCTCGGGCAACAAGTTTTTTAAACTGAAATATAATTTTCTTGAAGCCAAAAGACAGGGTTATCAGCATATTCTGAGTTTTGGAGGTGCTTATTCCAATCATATTGCTGCTACTGCATTTGCCGCACAGCAGTTTGGTTTTCAGAGTGTTGGAGTGATTCGGGGTGAAGAACTGGCTGATCGACCATTGAATCCAACATTAACCACCGCCCAAGAATTCGGGATGCAGTTGCATTTCGTCAGTCGTGATGAATATCGGCGCAAGCAACAGCCTGAGTATTTGGCCGAACTCGCTCGACAATTTCCTAATCATTATATTATTCCTGAAGGTGGAACCAATGCTTTGGCGATTCAAGGTTGTCAGGAAATTTTAAAAGAAAATGATGCGCAATTTGATGTCATTTGTTGTGCAGTAGGGACTGGTGGCACCATCAGCGGATTGATCGAAGCCAGTCATGGGCATCAACAGGTTTTAGGATTTTCTGCACTGAAAGGTTCATTTTTAAAAGATGAAGTCGCCCAGCTGACGAAAAAAACCAACTGGAATATTCTCGATGATTATTGCTGTGGTGGCTATGCCAAAACCAGTGCAGCCTTAGTGCAGTTTATCCGGGATTTTGAGGCCGAATTTTCAATTCCACTGGAGCAGATCTACACGGCTAAAATGCTGATGGGAATTTTTGATTTGATCGAGAAAAATTATTTTCCGGCTGGATCAAAACTGCTGGTCATTCATAGTGGTGGTCTGCAAGGCCGTAATATTCCCTTTGGTTTTACAGCAACCTAAGCTTGAATTGGTTGATTGTTATTTAAGGCAATTAACCCTTTGACCAAGCGGTAGATATGCCAGATAAAGACCAGAAACACGATCAGGAAGCCAATCAAGATCACAGTCAATAAGCCACCGACGATATAACCCAGCAAACTGATCCAGAAGGTTTTAATTTGCCAATCGACATGACTTTCCAGCCAGGTACCGCGCATTTCATCACGCTTGATATAATTCATCACAATCGCAATAAATGGGGTAAGACCAAGAAAAAATCCTAAAATATAAAGAATATATGTAATCAGATTATATTGTTTTAAATCTTCCGCACTTGCCATTCGCTTTTCCTTGTTATTATGTTTTTAGTTTGTACAAAAACTATGCATGAGTTTTAAGCAGCTTTCAAATATTTTATGTTTAAAATGCGCTGCAAATCTGCAATCACGGAACTGATTTTTCTGGAATAGAGAAAGCTGAAATAAAATTGTCTATAATGCTTCCCTTTTCTTCTCCCTTGAGTGTGTGATGTCTTCCAAGCAATACGATGTTCTAGTCATAGGTGCCGGTGCCTCAGGTTTAATGACGGCGTATATGGCTGCGCAACGTGGGCGTAAAGTCGTGGTGGTGGAAAAAGCCAACAAGGTTGGCAAAAAAATCCTGATGTCTGGCGGTGGTAAATGTAATTTCACCAATCTGGAAGTCGAACCGAGCAATTATATTTCACACAATCCACATTTTGTGATTTCAGCTTTAACGCGTTATACCAACTGGGACTTTATCGGCTTGGTTTGTGAATATGGCATTGCTTATGAAGAGCGCAAACATGGACAGCTGTTTACCTTAAATGGTGCAAAAGATATCTTGTCGATGCTGCTGGCAGAATGTGACAAAACTGGGCTGGTTGATATTAAAACCAGTTGCGAAGTGAAAGCAGTCAATCCAGTCGATGATCAAGGCTTTCAGGTGGCGACCTCACTGGGATATTTTGAAGTTGAATCTGTCGTCGTGGCATCTGGCGGTTTATCTATTCCTACGCTTGGCGGTTCAGGCATTGGCTATGAGATTGCAAAACAGTTTGGACATCACCTCTATCCGACTCGTGCCGGACTGGTTCCATTTACCTTCTCTGACGGATTTAAAGAAGTGACCACCCGCTTAAGTGGTAATGCCGTAGAAGCAACACTCTCTAATGAACTTAACAGCTTTACCGAAGCCCTCTTATTTACCCATCGCGGTTTGAGTGGGCCGAGTTCCCTGCAACTTTCTAACTACTGGAATGTCGGGCAGAGCTTTAAGGTAGATTTTCTTCCAAGTGTTGATCTGTTGGATTTCTTCAAATCCAAAAAACAAAGCCAGCCCAAAGTCTTGTTACGTACACTACTGAATGAATATTTACCGAAAAGTGTGGTGGCTGAATTACAAAATCTGATCTGGACTGAAAGCGCTGAAACTGCCATTGGTAATATCAGCGATGACAAGCTGGAACAGATTGCGGCACGTCTGCATGGCTTTGAAGTGAAACCTTCAGGAACTGAAGGCTACCGTACAGCGGAGGTGACTTTGGGTGGTGTAGACACTACAGAAATATCCTCAAAAACCATGGAAAGTAAAAAGCAGAAAGGCTTGTATTTTATTGGTGAAGTGCTGGATGTTACTGGACATTTGGGCGGTTATAATTTCCAATGGGCATGGTCATCGGCACATGCCGCATCGGAATATATTTAATCAATAGATAATCTGGTTTGCTACTTAACTCATTCCAGATAGTCTGTTTTAAACAGGTTGAGATTGGCCGTATTTGTTAAACGGTCAATCGTCAGCTGCATTTTTTGAGCTTCTCGCAGAAATAGTGGTACGTCATCTGCTGAAGATGCCATGAATTTATGTTGGAGTGCTTTCCACATATTGTTGATCTCCTTTTCTTTATATTTTTAATGCAAGAAAAATACCAAAATCATTTTGGTATTCATTTGAATATTCTATATTTTTTAAAAAGAAAATTCTATTCCTAGTGACTGAGCAGAATTTTATTCTCAGTTAAATTCGTCTGTCTCTGGTATTTTCTTATCCAGCTCTCGCTCAGACTGCTCTTCCTGTTTACTCTTCACAAAAATAAATCGATAGGCAGCGGTAAAAAAGCCAAGCGTAATTCCTGCAATGACTAAAGGAGCCAGAACTTTATTAGGTTTCTTGGTATTCATTCATTTTTCCTTATGACTGAACAAAATCGACCACATGAGCGTGGTCGATTTTGCTTAAAGATAACAGGTTATTTCAGGTCATCTTTTTTCTGGGTAGAACGATCAATATCGACATTCGGCTCTTTTTCTCCAGTTGAACCAAATGGATTATTGACTGGCGGATGAGTCGGATCGACTTTTAGTGAATCCGGTACGGCTTGATCCGCATCCGGATTGACCGGATCAATACCCAATGATTCATCATCCTGCGGTGCAGTGGTAAGGATTGCCGGAGTAGTATGGGATAAATCCGTACCCATAGGCATATTATTGTCTGAATCCTGATTTGGCACGATGCCTGCTCCTGGAGTTGTGATTGAGGAATCGCTAGTACCTGTAGCAGTTTGCGAACCACCAGAGGACTGGCTCATTGAGCTATCTGTAGAACTCATACCCATCGCCGCACCTGTAGTACCTGACATGTCGGCTGCACTTGTACCTGTGGTCTTGCTACCTAATCCAGAAAATATGCTGTTCTCAGCTTTTTCTTTGACTGGATTGGGTTCTTTAGCTTCTCGTTTGGCTTTATCAATCAAATCTGTGAGTACACGCTCCGCAGGTTGACGACCACCCAAACCAAATGCCAAGGCAAATGCCACTGCTACAGCACCCAAAGTTAGACCAAATGCCAAGTTCACGATCGAATCGGCAATACCCATGGCACGCAGACCCATTGCCACAACGAGTCCCATGATCAGAACACGAACCAGATTGGCTAACCAGCGTGAGCTGTTATATTCACCACGTTGTACGATATTCGCAACAATATTCGCCAGCCAGAAACCGATTACCAGAATCATCGCACCGAGCAGGATATTGGCACCGAAGTAGATGAACATTGCAATAAGACCACTGATCTGTTCAAAGCCCAGACGGTTCGCTGCTTCAGATACCGCAAATAGCATGGTGAATAAAACGATCAGGAAACCGACTACACTGGAAAGTTTAGTCGTGCCTAAAAAACGCTGGATATCCAGTTTGGCAGGAATTTCATCAACACCTGTACCGGCAACTACTTCAACTACCAGACGTGCTACCAGTTTAGAGACCACATAAGCCAGAATCAGAATCAACGCAGCAGCGATAATATTCGGAATGGCATTCATGATTTCATATAGCATGGCTGTAGCAGGCTGAGAAATGGCCTCGATACCCAATGCTTCAAATGCAATGATCAGTGCGGTAATGATCACCACGGCGAAGATAAATGACCCAATCACCTGGGAAACATTCGAGTTTTTGAAGATGCCTACTTTTTCAGCATGTTGTTGTACGTTTAGACTGTTTAATAGCCCTTCAACAATACCGCGCACAATTTTCGCCAGGATATAACCAACAAAAATGATCACTGCAGCAATGAAGATGTTTGGTAAGTAGCTTACGACATCGGTCAGCATATTTTGAACTGGTAACAACAGACCGTTGAGACCCAAAATAGACAGTACGATTGGCAAGAACAGCAATAAAATTAACCAGTAAGCAATTTCACTGATGTTTTTACTAATCGGACTGACACCGACTTCAGCACTGAGTTTTTCATCCAGTTGCGTTCGGTCCAGTAGCTTTTGTAACCCTATCTTGACCAGGTTGGCCACAATCCAACCTATGAATCCGACTGCAATTGCACCTAGTAACTGCGGAATAAATAACAGGAATTGCTGGATCATATTACTGAATGGACCGCTGACACTGGTAAGATTAAGTACATTCAGCGCACCAATCACGGCAATAATCAGAATAATCCAGAACACGACGCGGGCGATAATGCTCTCCACATTGGAGTGATGACCTGTCGCCGTATTTAAATGTGTATTGGTGCCCAGTTTCTGCAAGAGCTTTTTAACGCCTGCCGAGACCAGTAACGCAATGATCCAGCCAATTACTAATATGGCAATTGCACTAAGAATGGGATGGAATTGATCCCAGTAGTACATGGCATCGAAGCCACCACGCGGGCTTCTCATATAATCATTCATGTTGTTCTACCCTCTTTGTTATTAAGCTATTTATCTGAAATCGGGGGCATCTCCCTGAAACAATCAGCCCCTTCTTTTTCCGGATTCATATTAGATTTGATGTTTTCAGACTCAAGCCAGGTAGATGGCACTACCTTAAAACATCACCATCCATTGCAAAAAAGCCCCAGTGGTTCACTAGAGCTTCTCAGGTATTTTCAGTTATTGAGTCGCCTGTCCATCAGTCGCAGTTGCTGTTGCTTCTGTGCCATCACCCACGGTTGCTGTAGCTTCCGTCCCCTCATTCATGGTAGCCGTGCCTTGTGTAGGCTCACCGACTGGAGTTGAATTATTTGGGGTAGCAGGCTGTACATTCGGATTTGGATGTCCTGCAGGAGCATCATTCGCATCTGGATTCATGTCAGCAAACATATAGAACAGTAGTGCGAGTAAAAAAATACCGACCAAAATCAAGATATAAACAGGGATACGCTTTTTCTGCGTCACGTCTGCCTGATGATTTAAAGGTGGTTTTTTATTGAAATCATCGACCATAACCATCCTCACTCTTTGTTATTCATAAGTAGATTTTTAGAATAACAAGCTGTGAATAGGGCTTCTGTGACAAAACATGGTGAGATGGTGACGGGATGTAAGTCACTAATCCATCAGAATTCTCTGCTAGATGCTACTTTAAAATAGCCGTTTGGCTGGGCTATGTTGCATATCGACTGGGGTTTCGTGTTCATCTTTCAACTGCACCCCTGAAAGCTGTAACTCACAGGATTTACGCATCAATACGACCAGTCGCTGGATAGCCAGTGGATAGGCCAAGCCCGCAGAACGGACATTGGAAATACAGTTGCGCAAGGCATCATGACAGCCTTTAAAAGCATTATAAGTGTAATAAATTCCCATACTGTCCGGTGACCTCAAACCTGGCCGTTCGCCAATTAGCATGACCAGCATTTTCGCCTGTAAAATTTCTGCCAATTCATCACCTAGTGCCACACGACTGCCACGGGCAATCACTAAGGGGGCAATCTGCCAGCCTTGTTCTTTGCATGCCTCTAGCAAGGCCGGAATAAAATGCAGGCTATTTTCCTCAATGGCACGTGCTGATAGTCCATCTCCCAGCACAATGGCTACATCCCAATGTTGCTGATGTTCGGCCCGGTATTGCTGCAACATCGTTTTGGATTGTTGTGAAAGCACACGTCCGAGATCGGGACGTTTAAGATAAAGATCTTTCTCTACCACCTGACTGTCAATTTCCAGAATGGGTAGTCCTGTTTTACTCAAACCAGCTTTTAAAGATTCAACATCAAGTGGCTTCAGTACGGCATCTTTGGCCTGGGCATGCGCCAGTTGAAATTCCAGACTTGGTCGAGTCGGCAAACTACCCCCTGTTCGGCCTAAGGCAATCCGTGCATCAGTAAAGGCTTTTAATTTCTGCCAGGGATTATCCTGTAATTGAGGCTCAAATTTCACATCGGCAATCAGTTTCATAGTACTTCCTCAAGACAGGATTAGACGTGAAAATTGCTTCGGCAACTCTGTCGGCCAGTGCAGCTGATTGGACTGTTGCGCCAAAATTCCCTGCTGCTCCAGCCAGTGGTCAAATTCGGGGGCTGCTTTTAATCCCAGTAATTGCCGGATGTAGAGCGCATCATGAAAGGAGGTCGTCTGATAATTCAGCATCACATCATCCGAACCGGGAATACCCATGATAAAATGCAGTCCGGCATTGGCGAGTAAGGTCAACAGTACATCCATATCATCCTGATCGGCATCGGCATGATTGGTATAGCAGATATCGCAACCTATTGGCACACCGAGCAGCTTGCCACAGAAATGATCTTCCAGCCCGGCCAGGATAATCTGCTTGCCGTTATACAGATATTCCGGTCCGATAAAGCCGACCACAGTATTGACCAGCAAGGGATTAAACTTACGCGCCACGGCGTAGGCACGCGCTTCCACGGTCTGCTGGTCCACGCAATGCCACCACAATGGTCGCAATAAACATGCCTCCCCCCCCCTGTGCCAAACCAAAATTCCAGCCAGCGAAGTCACCGGAAATCACATACGCGACCCCCAGACCGACGAGAAGCAGCCAACCTACGGCGCCTTTCTTGAGCTGGCGCAAGGCAAAATAATCTTCTTGTACTGCTGTTTCAGTCACACTGGTATCAATCACACTTTTTGACTCTGACATAGCAACCTCGTTGTTTTTATCGTTGTTCCCTGAAAATATGCATAAGCCATACCAGTTCCGCAGGCTTTAGTGAAGACAGTTGAGACGCTGCCTTTCAGCGATGAAATGCGTTATAATTATCCACCTTCTCATTTATACACCCGAGTTATATGGCGTATCGTCAACAAAGTGTATCGCTTGATCTTGATACTGACGTCACACATCAATGCATGCTGCACTACAGCCGTGATCAGCATCTGATTGGAATTATTGAATTCAGCAAGCCAAGCTTCCTGCTGCGCTGGCAGGATCTGGAATATTTCCGCCGTCGTACCGAAGAATTTTCCGTGATGCCTTTTCCGGACTGTGTCAATGCGATGATTATCGATATTCGAGATGTAACGGCATGGTTGGATAATGAAGTGCCGATTATTCCGTGGCGTTTACTGGAAGAAGACTGTCCAGTGCGCCTGGTGGTGCCTGCAGACCGTATTGAGCACTATGCCGGATTTTTTGAACCGACCTGGCTCAGTCCCGATGTCGAAACCGCCATTCAGGAAATCCGTGAATCAATGGATATGTTTGTGCATTAAGCTTGAATCGAAAAAACCTCCGCAATGGACAATGCTGTTTACTTAAGCATTTGAATCATTTTGGAATTCATTAGAGAATCCGATGTCAGGTTTGGCATCGGATTTTTTTATGGTATTTCAGCAGGATATTTTAGATCTTAACAATCTGTTTAAGCTCTCGAATCTGAGTACTTTTATTCACAATATCCCCGTTGAGTGGGTCAAGTCCACACTTAGGTTGAGCAGTCCCGCGACTATTCGCAGGCGGTGCTTGCCTGCGGATCAGGTACTTTGGCTGGTTCTTGGAATGGCGATTTTCCGTGATGTCCTCATCCATGAAGCAGCAAGAAGACTCAATATTTGCACTCAGTGGTTAGCCTCTTATGACTTGCTGACGCGCATTAGTCTAACCAATACACGTAAACATCTTGGTGCAGATTCTGTGGAGTGGCTATTTCACCAGACCGATCAGCACTGGGGACAAGAGCATTATCCGGCTGGGCTGTCGGAACTTAGACAGGGATAGGTAGTTTGTTTTAGAGAGGCCTACAAGGCTTCGGAGAGTCAAAATGTTAAAAAACCGTTATCCCTTAGATCACAATGCCGCTCCTGTTAAAGGAACCGCATTGCCTTCAAGCAGGGGGTTTTGCTCATAAATCCTTCAACCTTACCAGTAATTCTCGACTGCAATATTGCCTTCACCACGGCGGTTCATGGTCAGGCCACGGGCTTTTAAAGCTTCTTTGGTATCATCGACCATATCCGGGTTACCACAAAGCATGACATGCGTCGTTTCCGGATTAAACGCGATACCTGCTGCCTTTTCCAGCTCACCATTGGCAATCAAAATCGGTAAACGGTCGTGCAAAGGTGCATCAGGCTCACGGGTAATAATCGGGATAAACTTAAAACCGGTATGTCCTTCACCAAAGGTCTCGGCGATTTCCTGAATCCGGTCTACATAAGCGAGTTCTGCCCGGGTGCGCACACTATAAACCAGATTGATTTTTTCGTATTTGCTCCAGGTTTCAAAGTCTTGCAACATGCAAATAAACGGTGCCAGCCCCGTACCGGTACCCAGTAACCATAGATCTTTAGGCAAAGGCAATTGATAACGTGCCAGAGTCAGATAACCATAAGGAATTTTTTCCAGATGCAGCTCATCCCCGACTTTGAGGTGCTGTAAATTGGAAGTAAATTTACCTTCTGGAACGACAATCGAGAAAAACTCCAGAGTTTCATCAAAAGGAGAGGACACTACCGAATAGGCACGAACCACCAGTTCATCCCCCACTTGCAAACCAATACGCGCAAACTGCCCTGCGGTAAACTTAAAATGTGCCGGGCGTGTCATCGTAAAACTAAATAATGTATTGGTCCAACGGTGTACAGATAAAACTTTTTCTCGGGTAAATTTTTCAATTGACATGATTTCAACGTGGCATGAAAGACTGTGCTCATGGTAGCATGGCAACATAATTTATTAATATTTTTTAAATGTTAAGGCTCTACTCATGCGCATGACTTTACGCCAATTGGCTGTTTTTGTAGCAGTGGCACAAGAGGGTACCGTAACGAAGGCTAGCGATGCCGTCAAGCTTACACAAAGTGCGGCTAGTATGGCTTTAGCAGATCTGGAAGATGGTCTGGGTGCTCCACTATTTGACCGTCTAGGCAAACGTTTACAGCTAAATGACCTGGGGCGCTTTCTTCTCCCTCAAGCCCTGGAAATTTTAGGCCGCTGTGAATCTTTTGAACAAGTCGCTAAAGGTGAGCTTCAAAGTATCGATTTACGTTTGGGTGCAACCCTGACGATTTCAGATTACCTGATTCCCGACCTGATGGCCGATTTCCTGAAAATCAAGCCGCAAGCACATTTACAGCTTCAAGTCGGTAATACCCGTCAAATGATTGAAGCGGTGAATCAGTTCCAGCTGGATCTTGCCTTAATTGAAGGTTCCTGTCATCTACCACAGCTACAATGTATCCATTGGCGTGATGATGAGCTGGCCGTGTGCTGTGCGCCAGACCATCCTCTTGCGCAATTGAACCGTGAACTAACCGCTGAAGATTTCAAATCTGTTGAATGGATTTTGCGTGAAGAAGGTTCAGGTACCCGTGAGGTGTTTGACAATGCCATCTTGAAAGATGTGCCAGATGCCAATATCCGTCTGACACTCGGTCATAATGAAGCGATTTTAAAAATTGTAGCGGGCGGAATTGGCATGTCCTGTATTTCCAAACTTGCAATTGAGCCTTTACGTGAAAAAGGTCAACTGGTGATTCTAGATACACCATTCTGGTCACTGACTCGTCCTCTGTTTATGCTGGTACATCGCCAGAAATATCAGGGTCCAGGTCTAAGAGCCTTTATGAATTTTTGTGAAAGCTAAAATATTAAAAGCACCTTAAGGTGCTTTTTTATGATTCATCAAAACTGACTTTCACATGGTATCCCATCGCCGTCACCATCCATTTTAGTATTCGGACAGTTACGAATAAAAAATAATGCTTCCTCATAAGAACCCATCTGACCACAGTGTTCTCGACCATCGCATTTAAATTGAGATACAGATGGTGCAGCCGTTTCTGAAGTTTTCGGATTAACGGGGTTACTTTGGCTTCTTAACTCAGTGCCGCGATTTTCCAGGTTCTTCCTGCCCTGCTCAGATAATCCTTGCATAGGTAGATCACCTTGCGCTGCTCGTTGCTCAGCGACAATTCGTTGCTGCTCTACCATCAGTCTTTCCAGCTTTTGCTGTTTTTGAATTTGGTAGCTTTGATATTTGTTATAAACAAGACCAGCAAGAATCACAATAATCACCAGTCCTGATAGTGTGATTATTTTTGATGTAGTTGATGATTTTTTCTTTTCATAACGTAGAGAAGCTCTGGTTTCAGTATCTCCATGTAGATCATTGTTTTGTGTAACAGGAACTTCTTGCTTAATATCCAAGCGAATAATATGGTTTGCCTTAAACTTTCCATTATCTTCCACAATCAAAAACTTTAATTTTTCCCCCATTTTTGGCGGAATATTTTTATTGGGAAAGTCTTTGACATGGAAAAATAAATCTTTGGATTGCCCTTCGATCTGAATAAAACCAAAACCACGATCTTCGTTATAGGTTTTGATTTTCCCCTCTTGAAACATAATTCGCTCTTATCTTTAATATTTTTTATGATTGTAATCAAAAAGAGACTGAAAATCTTTTGTAAAATTCTCTAAAGTAGAAACATAAAAACTAGAAGTGCATCTTATGGCGGAAGAATAAATCCCTAGTTAAAAGTAAAAAAATAAAATTTCTGTTTTTATTTATACTTCGCCAAAAATCATAAAACCAACAGCTGATGCCAATGCCAGCCATAGGGTCGGACTAAAGAAAAGTGAATTACGTACAGGAACACCGACTGTGGGTGCCAAGGATTGCAAGGCGACGACTTCTGGCACAAATTCATCCTGCACTTTAATATCCAGACGTACCATGTTGTCTAATTTCATGCTGCCTTGTTGGGGAATGATTCTAAATTTAAGCCGCTCTCCAATTTGTGGTTCAATTTCAGGCGAAGGTAAATCCTGTAACTCGAAACTTAAATCTTGAGCTTCTCCTATCAACTCCAAAGTACCCATACCACGTTCGGAATCGTAAGTTTTAATTTTTCCATCCGTAAACATGACACTTTTCTCTATAGAATTCATTTAATTTGTATTCTAAGCCAACGGAAATGTTCAGCATTGTTGCTGTTTGGTGGATTTTTTATGTGCTGTCTGTCTCTTTGAATATCTAAACGGTGGCACTATAAAAAAGAGGCTCGAAAGCCTCTTTTTAAATGTGACTAAACACGATTTAAGTATGAAGATTATCCATTAACCACGGAAGTTATTTAACAATGCCGATGTAATTGATTTATTGTGTGTCGCCACTTTGGTTTTTTTAGCTTTCTTTGAGTTGTCTTCGACACGTTCAATCTTAATCGCTTTGTACTTATCGCCATTTTCAACAACATTAAATTTTACGCGTTCATTACGTTTTGGCTCGCCTTCTGCCGCAGGGAAGTCTGAAATATGGAAGAATACATCTCCCTCAGCGCAGCCAATAAAACCGAAACCTTTGGCAGGGTCATACTGTTTGATTTTGCCCTGATACAATTCATCTTTCATGCTATTGTCCTATCCTGAAAATGCCCTGTCTACATTATATAAAAAAGAGGCTGTAGTAGCCCCTTTTTTCATCATATTCAAAAATTAGTCTTTTTGAACTGAACCAAAGATTTTATCGCCAGCATCGCCAAGACCTGGAACGATATAACCATTTTCATTTAAGCCATTATCGATAGAAGCAGTAAAAATCACCACATCCGGATGCGTAGCTTCTACACGCTTAATGCCTTCTGGTGCAGCAACCAGAACCATCACACGAATATCTTTACAGCCGCTGGCTTTCAGTACATCAATGGCAGCCACTAAAGAAGAACCAGTCGCCAACATTGGATCAATGATCATCGCGATACGGTTTTGTACGTCTGGAACCAGTTTTTTATAATAGGTACGTGCTTCCAGAGTTTCTTCATCACGCTCTAAACCAAGTACTGATACTTTTGCACTTGGAATCAGGTTCAGGAAACCGTCGAGCATGCCAATACCGGCACGTAGAATTGGTACAACGGTGATTTTTTTTCCCGCAATACGGTCAACTGTAACAGCACCATTCCAGCCATCAATATCATGTTCAACCATTGGCAGGTCTTTAGTTGCTTCATAAGTTAGAAGCATGGTCACTTCTTGAGCTAACTCACGGAAATTCTTGGTACTGATATCTGCACGACGGAGTAAACCAAGCTTATGTCGAATGAGTGGATGACGGATTTCATGGATTGCCACGGGAGAACACCTAAAAGGTTAAAGATAAATTTCCGCTATTATAAAGGCTTTTATTGATTTGTATAAATAAAAAAGCCCCCAATCATGGAGGCTTTTTTGTAATAACGTCAATCTTTGCAGATATTAGTTAAAACCACTTTGAACCAAAGTGAAAATAAACTGTTGCAATTCTGGTGACATAGCAAAGAATGCATATTTAGATACTGCAATCACCGGATCTGGGTAGACACCGATCACAAGTACCGCAAGCGCAGCAAGAAGCACCATGATACCGCCCACTTTTTGACCCCAATGATTCACCGCATCTAGACGTGGTGTTTCAGGTGGTGTCATGTAAAGCACAACCATCACACGCAGGTAGTAGTACAGACCGATACCAGAACCTAGAATCACCATTGCAGTCAGGAACCAGGCTTCGCCTGCAACCGCAGTTTTAATCACCAGGAACTTACCGATAAAGCCGGCAGTTAAAGGAATACCTGCAAGAGACAGCATCATCACCGTCAATACAGCAGTCAATACTGGACGGCGCCAGAACAAACCACGGTATTCAGCCAGACTACCCGCTTCATCCGTATTGTTATACGGACTAGACATTAGCGTAACGACACCGAACGCACCGATCGTGGTTAATACATAAGTAATCACGTAGACGTTTACACTTTCAAAAGTCGCGAAACCTTGAACCTGTAAGAAATCCGTATTACGTGAACTGACGATGGCAACCAGCAAATAACCAAAGTGTGCAATTGAAGAGTATGCCAGGATACGTTTCAAGTTCACTTGGCGAACCGCCAGCAAGTTACCTGCAAGGATAGACAGAACCGCAATAATCGAAATGATGGTGACGAAGCTGTCTGCCAGGATTAGGCCCGAAGACAACGCATAACGAACAAACAGACCAATCATGGCTACTTTCGCAACAGTCGCAAGGAAAGTCGCGATTGGCGCTGGTGCACCAGCGTATACGTCTGGTGTCCATTTGTGGAATGGTGCCAGCGATAATTTAAATGCTACTGCAAATACAATTAAAGCCAGACCAATCACGACAGCCGGTTGACTGAATACGGTAAACAGTTTGCCTGGTTCAGCAACGAAACTTAAAGTACCTGTATATGCATAAATATATGCCATACCCATTAACAGCATTGCAGACGCAGTTGCTGAAAGCACTAGATATTTCACACCCGCTTCAAGCGATTGAGAACGTTGATGTGTATATGCCAACAAGCCATATACAGGAATCGACATCAACTCAAGGCTGATAAAGAATGATGCATAGTGTGAGCTAGCCACCATTAGCATGGCACCCGCAACGGATGTCAGCATCAGGATATATAACTCTTCACGGTTATCTTTATAGGTTTCGATATACGCGTGAGATAGCGTTGCACATGCAAGTGCAGCAATCAGGATCACAAACTGGTACAGCATCGTAAATGGATCTACGATGAACAGATTCATCACGTTGGCAGGTGCAAACACGCCTGCCAACAAAACGAAAATGATATAGAACGCAGCAAGGTTTAAACCAATCACCGTGGTGGTAGCCACCAAGTTATGGTTACGCTTGATTGCGGTCAGCAACATCACGACGATCGCAGTTAACGACACGATCATCACAGGTGCTAGAGGCATAAGCTCAGAAAAAGACATTGTGAAGTTCATGGCTTATTGGATCTCCACATTTTCAAGTTGAGTCGTTACTTGATCAGCAACTTCAACCACTTCTTGAACTGGAATGTAGCTATTCGCTAACCACGCCATGCTTGAGTTAGAAACGTCAAGGAAGCTTTGTGGATATAGACCAAGCCAAAGTAGACCAAACGCACAGATCAACAATAATGCGATTTCACGTGCATTTAGATCTTTTAATGGATTTGTATAGTGCTGCTGTTGTGCTTCATTTGGTACACCAAACAGGGCTTTGTGAATCAGGATCAAACCGTACAAACCCGCAAATACCAAGCTGATTGCCGCAAGAATGGTAAACGCCGGAAATTTCGCATAAGCACCCATCAGGATCAGGAACTCACCAATGAAGTTACCTAGACCTGGAATACCAACCAACGCCGCAACGAAGAACATCAGGAAGAATGCAAGATACGGGAATTGACCACGCATACCACCCATCAAACGCATATCACGCGTATGCACACGCTCATATACCTGACCACACATAATGAACAGTGCAGCAGATGAAATACCATGTGCCAACATCATGATCATCAGACCTTGGAAGGTCAGGATGTTACCTGCGTAGATCGCAAGTAAAACGAAGCCCATGTGTGAAATAGAGGTATAAGCCAACAGGCGTTTCATGTCGGTTTGCTGGAAAGCACACCAAGCACCGTAGAAAATACCGATTAAACCAAGAATGATTGCGAAGTCTGCAAACTGTGCAGACGCTGCCGGGAAGAACGGAATCACGAAACGTAATAAACCGTACGCCGCAGTCTTAATCAAGATACCTGCAAGATCGACAGAACCCGCTGTTGGTGCTTGCGCATGCGCATCTGGTAACCAGCCGTGTAATGGGAAAACTGGAAGTTTTACCGCAAAACCGATGAATAAACAGATCATGAATGCATAAGCCACCGCTGGCGCCTGAGCGTCAAGCGTATTCGCCACACCTAATAGATAGTTGTAGTCGAAACGGATTTCGCCAGTCATGGTATAGCCCACAGTCACCAGACCAAGGATACCAATCAGCATCACCAAACCGGCAACCTGCGTGTAAATGAAGAACTTGTTAGCTGCATAAACACGTGACTTGCCTTCTGCCCCTTTATGACCCCAAAGGGCAATCAGGAAGTAGATCGGTACCAGCATCATCTCCCAGAAGAAGAAGAACAGGAATAAGTCAATCGCCAGAAACACACCGATGACACCACCTAAAGACCATAAAAGGTTCAAGTGGAAGAAACCAACGTTCTTTTGAATCTCGCCCCATGAACAGCCTACTGCCAATACACCCAGGAGTGCAGTCAAGCCAACCATAAGAAGTGATAAACCATCCACTGCTAAGTGAATGTTAATGCCCAAGGTTTGAATCCAAGGCAATTTGAATTCGGCAGCCCACGAAGGTGTAGCACCGCCTAATTCATAGTTGTAAGTACCAGTCTGCCAAAGGACTATGGTCAAGACCAAGGTCACCAGCATACCGATCAGCGCGATATAACGCGGCAAGTGTTGGTCGAGTTTATCGACCAACCAGCATATGAAACCTGCAATGAACGGAATGAGGATCAGAGCCGGCAAAATAATATTGTTTGGAGCTTCCATTTTATTTCCCCACGACCTGAATCACGATCAAGATCATCAGTAGGACAACGACACCGAGCCCCATACTAGATGCATATTCACGCAGTGAACCGGTTTGACGTGAACTTGTAAAGCTGTGACCACCTTTAACAAGTGCAGGAAGTACCAGCCATAGGCCATCAATTGGATCACGACCAAAGATCTTCGCGAACATTAAATATGGCTTCACGAAAATGAGGTCATACAGCGTATCGAAACCTAATGCGTTACGGCAGATGTTGACCAGGCCAGCACCTACAGAAGTGGCTGCAAAACGTTTGACTGCATTGTAAGCAAAAGCGAACAGCACGACACCGACTGCAAGACCTGTTAAAGCAACAGCGATTGCGATGTATTCAGCACCATGTGCACCTGCTTCAAGCGCTTCAGGAATAATGAAGGCTGGAATTTGGGCTGCATCCAGAATGCTCATTACCGGTGCTTTCAGGACGATCGCCAGACCTGTTGAAAGTACAGCAAGAATCGCCAGTGGCGCCCAGTAAGTTGCACCTTTGATTTCGTGATAAGGCGTATTTTCTTTGCCGAAGAATACAACCCAGATTAAACGGAATGTATAAATAGACGTTAAGAATGCACCTGCAACACCCACCCAGTACAGCGTGTTATACACTGGTAAACCAGCAATATGACTTTGCGTCCAGACTGCAGCAAGAATCGCATCTTTTGAGAAGAAACCAATCGTCAGGAATGGAATCGCTGCCAATGCACCGCCACCAATCGCGAAACATGCAAACAGGAATTTGTTCTTGTAGAACAGACCGCCCATCTTGAAGATGTTTTGTTCGTGATGGTAAGCCAGAATCACCGCACCAGACGACAAGAACAATAATGCCTTGAAGAATGCGTGAGTCAGCATATGGAACAGACCTGCCTGGTATGCTTCAGCACCTACCGCCATAAACATATAACCGAGCTGACTCATGGTTGAGTATGCCAGAATACGTTTGATGTCGGTTTGAACCAGTGCAGCAAAACCAGCCACAAGCAAAGTCACCGCACCTGTGATCGAAATAAATACCATCACTTCTGGCGCAAGTTCAAAGACTGCGAACAGGCGGCAGCACAGGTAAACACCCGCTGTTACCATCGTTGCAGCATGGATCAATGCAGAAACAGGTGTCGGACCTGCCATCGCATCGGCTAACCATGTTTGTAACGGGATCTGTGCAGATTTACCCGCCGCACCCAAGAACAATAACAATGCTGTCCAGATGGTCAGAGATGAACTTTGCGTCATTACAGTCGCTGCATTTTCAACGATGTACTGAATATTCAAGGTACCGAATTGCTGGAAGATCAGGAACATGGCAATCAGCAGGAATACGTCACCGATACGGGTCACGGTAAATGCCTTAATTGCCGCCAGACCGTTTGCAGGGTTCTGGTAGTAATAACCAATCAACAGGTATGAACACAGACCTACGCCTTCCCAACCCAGGAATAACAACGCCAGGTTGTCACCCAATACAAGCAATAACATGCTTGCAACGAACAGGTTGAAGTAAGAGAAGAAACGTGCGAAGTCTTCTTCACCTCGCATATACCATGATGCAAAGATGTGAATCAAGAAACCCACGCCTGTCACCATGCCCAGCATCAATAAAGACAAGCCATCCAGCTGCAAGCTGATGCCCGGAGCAAAACCGCCAACACTGAACCAAGTCCAAAGATGTTGTACTACTGCAGTTGAACCATTGTTAACAAAGTCCACACCTGCAATCAGTGCGAACAGTGCAGATAAACCGACTGCACCGACACCAATCATTGCTGCAACAGATTCCGGAAGCTTGTTACGCCCCGCCGCTAACAGGACAAAACCAATGAGCGGAAATAAAATTGTTAGATATAAATAACTCATCCGCGCATCTCACTAGCAGCATCCACATCCAGGTGATGGAAGCGATGATAGAACTGAAGGACGATCGCAAGACCAATACAAGCCTCTGCCGCAGCAAGCGTCAGGATCAGGATAAACATGATCTGACCATCTGGCTGTGCCCATGCACTGCCCGCCAGTACGAACGCTAAAGCAGCAGCGTTCATCATGATTTCAAGGCTCATTAAAATAAATAGTAGGTTGCGTCGCACCATTACACCGTAAAAACCCAGTGCAAAGAGAATAGATGCAACGATCAAACCATGCTCTAAAGGGATGTTGCCCATTATTCTTTTTCCTCTTCTGCATCTGGTTCACGTTTACCCAAATGGAATGCAGCTACCAAGGCAGCAAGCAATAACATCGCGGCAACTTCAACCAACAACAAGTATTGCGTAAAGAGTGCTTGACCCACTGCTTTCGGGCCCACCATTTCTGTACCCATTACCAGTGAAGCTTGTGTGTAATCAGAGTTTAATACCCATACCAGTACCAAACCGATCAGGAAGCTCATCAACGCCGGATAAGCCCAAGCCGATGAAGTCAACCATTTTCGTTCTTGTTCAACGGTCTGCTCACCCAGGTTCAGCATCATCACCACGAACACGAACAACACCATGATCGCGCCCGCATAAACGATCACTTCCAGCGCACCAGCGAATGGTGCACCGACGATCAGGAACATGCCTGCGACTGCAAGCAATGACACGATCAGGCTTAATAAAGCATGTACCGGATTCGCGTTAGTCACCACGCGAACCGTAGAAACAATGGCCACGAGGGCCATTAAATAAAATGGCCACATCATGGTAATAGACTCCGTACATCAACAGGTGCACTTTCACGCTGTGCTTGACCTTTGTCCTTGCCTGCAACTGCCATACCGGTTACACGGTAGAAGTTATAATCAGGATATTTACCAGGACCAGAAATCAGCAGGTGTTCTTTTTCATAGACCAAGTCCTGACGAACATATTCGCCAAGCTCGAAGTCCGGGGTCATCTGAATCGCAGTGGTTGGACACGCTTCTTCACACATACCGCAGAAAATACAACGCGAGAAGTTGATACGGAAAAATTCCGGATACCAGCGACCATCTTCACGTTCTGCTTTTTGTAGTGAAATACAGCCTACCGGACAGGCAACCGCACACAGGTTACATGCCACACAGCGTTCTTCGCCATCAGGGTCGCGTGTCAATACGATACGACCACGGAAGCGTGGTGGCACGATTTCTTCGGCCGGCACTTCCGGATATAAAATGGTGTCACGTTTACGTGTTGCGTGGCTGAACACCATCCACAACGAACGAACGATTGACCCGAATCCAGCTAGAAATTTAAACATTTTGTTCTCCCTGCTGTCTTAGGCCTGATTCATCAGAATCACAGCACCAGTTACCAAAAGGTTAACCAACGCCAATGGCAAGCAAATTTTCCAACCAAAGTTCATTACCTGGTCATAACGTGGACGCATTAAAGAACCACGCGCCAGTACAAACATCATTACAAAGAATGCTGTTTTGATAATGAACCAGAATGCTGCTGGAAGGAACGGAATATCAAGGTTGAATGGCGCAAGCCAGCCACCGAAGAATAAAGTCACGATCAATGCAGAGATCAGTACCACGTTGACGTATTCCGCAACGAAGAACATCCCCCATTTCATACCGCCGTATTCGACATGGTAACCTTCTGCCAGTTCCTGTTCTGCTTCTGGTTGGTCAAATGGGTGACGATGCGTTACCGCCACACCTGCAACCACGAAGATCAAGAAACCTAGGAACTGAGGAATCACAAACCAGACATCTTTTTGCGCTTCAACGATTTCACGCATGTTGAATGAACCGGCAATTGCCACCACACCCATCAACGAGATACCCAAGAACACTTCATACGAAATGGTTTGAGCTGCAGAACGTAAACCGCCCAGTAAGGCATATTTGTTGTTTGATGACCAGCCACCGAACAGGACTGCATAAACTGCAATACCCGCCATTGCCATAAAGAACAACAGGCCGATGTTCATGTCTGCTACACCTAAATAAGGTGATACAGGAATAACCATGAACGATAGCACCGCAGTTGCCATCGCAACTGCTGGCGCCATACGGAACGTCAATTTGTCAGCAAATTTTGGTGTCCAGTCTTCCTTGAACATGATTTTCAGCATGTCGGCAACAATCTGGAACATACCGCCCGGACCAACACGGTTCGGACCGTAACGGTCTTGCCACAAGCCGAGTAAACGACGTTCAATAAAAGACATCAACGCAGCGATCAGTACTACAACCAGCAAGATCACAATCGCTTGAATGACTGAATAGGCAATTGGCCAGTTTTCAGCCCACAGCGGCGTTTGACGGATTAATTCTTGTTCCATGAATTACACTCCTACCGCGACTGAAACAGGCTCTGCAAGAGATACCGTCGGTGCCAGACCGATTGGGTAGCCAATATAACCTGTCGGTAAATATTCAATCACTTGAACTGGAAGAACGATTGACGTTTCACCTGCTTTCACCGTGATTGTCTGACCATCTTGAACATTCAGGCGCGCTGCATCCTGCTCACCCACTGCAAATACCGCTTCAGGAATACGCGTTTCCATCGCTGGTGTTTTTACCGTGAATTCACCTGAACCAAAGATATGGTGCATTGGTACCAGACGGAAGCTTTCAGCATTGACCAGAACAGGTGCCGGTGCCACGAAGGTACGTGCCGGACGTTTTGCCAAACGGTCGAATAAACGAACGCCTGAATCACCACCTTTCAGTGAACCACCCACAGTTTCCTGGAACTTGTTCCAAGCTTGTGGCGAGTTCCAGCCTGCAGACCATGCAAATGGAACCAGTGGAGATGGAGTCTGGTCTCCGACATAACCTTCCATCGAGAATGTTAATGCAGAGTCTTTATCTGTAGGCTGTTTCGGCTCATGTACAGACAATGGCGAACGCATTGAAGTACGACCTGAGTAACGACGTGGTTCACGTGCCACTTTCAAGCCATGAACACGGAAGCCCGCATCAGGTGCAACATCCAGAATGCCTTCAAGCGCAGGAACGTTTTTCGCCACTGACTCGATCACATCATCCAGTAAAGTCCAAGAAATCGCTTTGCCTTTTACGCCTGTTTCCAGAGCGTGTAACCAGCGCCAAGATTCCTTGATCGCCAATTCAGGATTGTAGTAGCTTGGGTCATACACTTGGTAGAAACGTTGTGCACGGCCTTCTTGAGAAACGACAGTACCATCACCTTCAGCAAACGATGCAGCAGAAAGTACGATGTCGGCTTTTTTCACTGTTGCAGTTTCAGAGTGATCCAGTACGATCACATCTTTACCTGCAAGTGCAGCATCGACCTGTGCAGCAGGAAGACGACGGTAAAGGTCATTTTCAACCACAATCACAGTATCGTAATCTTGTGCAAATGCTTGCTCTAGGCTTTGACCACCAAAGATTGCCATACCCATCGAGTTCACTTCAGGAACCGTCAAAGTCAGACCTGCATTACCCAGATTCTGTGCAACTTGTACAGCAGCTTCCATAATGGCAGGATCTTGCAAGCTTGTACCCGAGATAATCAGTGGTTTCTTCGCAGCTTTTAAAGTGTCCGCAATGGTTTGTGCAAATGCTTTGGCATCGTCATCTAAACCAAGAATCGTTTCACCAGCAACTGCTGCAGCAACCGCAAAACCTAAACGCGCGATGTCGTTTGGAGAAGCAACCACTTCGCCTTCAGCAACATCAGACAAACGGGTTTGTGTCGCAGCCAGGATGTAAATCGGAGATTTTGCATCTTGGGCAATACGTTGTACCGGCTCAGCTAACCATTCTTGCGTACGGCGCTCTGCCGCCATCTCTTTGCCTTTATTTTTCGCAGCCTGGCGAACAGATAAAGCCATACGTGGCGCAGTTTGTGTGAGGTCTTCACCCAAAATTAACACAGCATCGTAGCTTTCAATTTCACGCATGTTCGGGTTGTAAACACCCTCGGTTTGCATGATAGAAGCTGCCAACTCAACCAGATTCTGTTCTTTTTGAGATAGACCTGTTGAGAAGTTCTCTTGACCCACCAACTCACGAAGTGCGAAGTTTGATTCAAGTGATGCACGCGGTGAACCAATACCCAATACTTTTTTGCCCTGGATATTTGCAATGACCGTGTCTAGTGCTGCATCCACTGAAACAGTTTCAACAGTTGCACCTTGACGGAATTGTGGTTGACGCGGTCGGTCCTCACGGTTCACATAACCTGTACCGAAACGGCCTTTGTCGCATAGGAAGTACTGGTTGACTTCACCGTTATAACGGTTTTCTACGCGGCGAAGTTCGCCATAACGCTCACCCGGAGAGATGTTACAACCTGAAGAACAGCCTTGGCATACGCTTGGCGCATACTGCATGTCCCATTTACGGTTGTAGCGAGCCGAATGAGTTTTGTCGGTGAATACACCTGTTGGACATACTTCAGTCAGGTTGCCCGAGAATTCAGACTCTAAAGTACCTGATTCAGGACGACCGAAGTACACACGTGATGCGTTGGCATACACGCCGAAGTCCGTACCACCTGCGTAGTCTTTGTAATAACGCACACAACGGTAACACGCGATACAACGGTTCATTTCGTGGGAAATGAATGAGCCAAGCTCCTGGTTGTAATGGGTACGTTTGGTGAAACGGTAGCGACGACGGTCATGCTGCGTCATTACAGTCATATCTTGTAAATGACAGTGACCACCTTCTTCACAGACTGGACAGTCGTGCGGGTGGTTGGTCATCAAGAATTCAACAATCGAAGCACGGAAATCTTTGGCTTCTTTGTCTTCAATCGAGATGTAGGTATTGTCAGATGCAGGCGTCATACATGACATGACCAAACGGCCACGCGTATCTTCTGGATTCGCGTACTGGGTCACGGCACATTGACGGCAAGAGCCGACAGAACCTAAGGATGGATGCCAACAAAAGTATGGGATATCAATGCCAAGACTCAAACATGCTTGTAGCAAGTTTTCCGAGCCGTTGACTTCATACGATTTGCCATCGACATGAATTGTAGCCATAGTCGAATTCCTTAAGCTTGTTCTACGTTGCTGGTTTGAGCGGCGGCATTCACAACCTTCGCTTCAAATTCGCCACGGAAATATTTGAGTGCGCCCATAAGCGGCTCCATTGCACCCGGTGCGTGGGCACAGAAAGTTTTACCAATCCAAAGCTTACGAGTCAGTTCTTGTAAGTGATCGATATCTTCTTTCTTACCTGTGCCATCTTCCAGTGCTTTCAGCGCTTTCACAGCCCAAGGTAAGCCATCACGGCAAGGCGTACAGAAACCACATGATTCGCGTGCAAAGAATTCTTCTAGGTTACGTGTCGCTGAAACCATACATTGGGTTTCATCTACCACCATCAATAAACAAGTTCCTAAACGCGAACCTGCCTTCATGATGCTTTCCGCATCCATAGGAAGATCAATATGCTCGGCAGCCAGGAAGTCAGTTGATGCACCGCCCGGTAACCATGCTTTCAGTTTCAAACCGTCGCGCATACCACCAGCATGTTCTTCAATCACTTCACGTGCTGTCGTACCAAATGGAAGCTCCCATAGACCCGGGAATTTCACCTTACCTGAAGCACCATAAATTTTGGTACCTGGATCTTTCGACTTACCCGCAGACAAGTTGATATACCATTCAGGACCACGCAGCATGATTGCCGGTAAGTTGTTGTAGGTCTCTACGTTGTTGACAATCGTAGGACGACCCCAAGCACCTGCAACTTGCGGGAATGGTGGCTTAGTACGCGGGTTGGCACGACGACCTTCTAGCGAGTTAATCAATGCAGTTTCTTCACCGCAGATATAACGACCCGCACCGGTATGCACGTGTAACTCGAAGTTCCAGCCTGTACCAAGGATGTTATCCCCTAAGTAACCTTTGGCACGAACTTGCTCAAGTGCTTCATTTAAGTACTGAGCAGCTTCGATGTACTCGCCACGGATAAAGATATAACCATGTGTTGCTTCAAGCGTATAACCCGCAATCAACATCCCTTCGATCAATTGATGCGGAAGATCTTCCATCAGCAAACGGTCTTTAAAGGTACCTGGTTCCATCTCATCGGCATTACAAATCAGGTAACGTGGACCTGAATTGTCATTTGGCGCCATCAAAGACCATTTAATGCCTGCCGGGAAGCCTGCACCACCACGACCTTTAACAGTCGCTGCTTTAACCACTTCCAATACATCTTTAGGCGACATGGTCAGTGCTTTTTTAAAGCCTGCATAACCTTCAAGCGCTTCGTAATCATCTGCATTACGTACGTTGGCTTGTTTGCTTAAACGCCATGTTAATGGATGCGTTTCCGGGTTACCGTCGCCATAAATTGGTTTTGGTTCAGTATTCATACATACTTCTCCAACAGCTGTTTCACCGAAGTCACTTCAACCAGACCATGCGTGTCTTCATCAATCATTAAGGTTGGACCTTTGTCACAGTTGCCCAGACAGCAAATTGGCAGCAAAGTGAAACGACCATCTGCAGTCGTTTGACCAAACTGAATGCCTAATTCGCGCTGGAATGCTTCTGCCAAAGTTTCCGCACCCATCAGGAAACACGCAATCGAATCACATAACAAAATTACGTGACGACCGACCGGCTGACGGTAAATACGGTTATAGAACGTTGCCACACCTTCAAGGTCTGCAACGCTCATGCTGAGCATTTGTGCGATGGCATTCATTTGCGCATCATCTACCCAGCCATTACGGCGTTGTACACACTTCAGCGCATCTAGACACGCTGCACGTGGGTATGGGTAGTGCCCCATGTGATGTTCGATATCGTGAATTTCGTCCGCAGTCAAAATTCCTTCAACATTCACACGTGGCTTTTTATCAGTCAAAATCATCATAATGCGTTTACCCCTTAGCGATCCACGTCAGCCATTACGACGTCAATGGTCGCTAAATAAATGATTAAGTCAGACATTAAGCTGCCGTTAATCACAGAAGGCATTTGCTGTAAATGCGTGAAGGTTGGTGTACGGATACGGGTACGGTAACTCATAGTTGACTTGTCTGAAGTCAAGTAGTAGTTCGACGCGCCTTTCACCACTTCCGCCATCACAGATGCTTCACCCGCCGGCATTACAGGACCCCAAGATACGCTCAGGAAGTGCGTAATTAAGGTTTCAATATCTTGTAATGTCTTGTCTTTTGGTGGTGGAACAGCCAGTGGATGGTCTGCTTTATACGCACCAGACGGCATATTATCTAAACATTGTTTGATAATTTTCAGTGATTCTTCGATTTCACGGTAGTGAACGATGACACGTGCATAGGCATCGCCTTCGTACTCAACCGGCACTTCGAAGTCATAATTTTCATAACCGCTATATGGGCGGTATTTACGTACGTCAAAGTCGATACCTGTAGCGCGTAGACCTGTACCTGTTACACCCCAAGCCAATGCAGATTTTGCATCGTATTGCGCAACATTACGGGTACGACCCACAAATACTGAGTTTTTCAGCGCTGCAGTATGATATTCCTTCAAACGTTTCGGCATCCAGTCCAGGATTTCACGAATCAGGTGCTGCCAGTTGTTTGGAAGGTCGTGTGCGGTACCACCGATACGGAACCATGCCGGATGCATACGGTAACCGGTGATCGCTTCAATTGCGTCATAGATTTTCTGACGGTCAGCAAACATGTAGAAGACTGGCGTCATACCGCCGGCATCCTGAATCGCAGTACCAATGAACAGCAAGTGGTTATTGATACGGAACAGTTCAGACATCATCACGCGGATACATTGCGCACGGTCAGGTACAGTAATACCCGCCATTTGCTCTACGCCAAGCACGTAAGGCATGTTTTGCGCACAACCACCGAGGTAGTCGACACGGTCTGTATACGGAATGAATGAATGCCAGGTTTGACGTTCAGCCATCTTTTCCACACCACGGTGGTGATAACCGATGTCAGGCACACAGTCTTTCACTTCTTCACCGTCCAGCTGCAAGATCACACGGAACGCACCGTGCGCAGATGGATGGTTCGGACCCAAGTTCAGGAACATGAAGTCTTCATCGGCATTGCCGCGCTTCATACCCCAATCTTCAGGGACGAAACGAAGATGTTCCTGTTCGTAGTCCTGTTTGGCTTTATCTTGCAAATACGGCGTATATTCAGTCGCACGTGCAGAATATTCTTTACGTAGCGGATGACCTTCCCAATAGGTTGGCAACAAGATACGACGGAGCATTGGATGCCCTTCGAAATTGATCCCGAACATATCGTAAGCTTCACGTTCGTACCAGTTGGCATTTGGCCAAATATTGGTTGCCGTCGGAAGATTCAAATCGCTTTCTGCTAAGGCAACTTTAATACGAATGTCAGTATTACGCTCGAGCGACAACAAGTGATAGAACACTGTGAAGTCAGACGCAGGTAAACCGTCGCGGTGCGTACGCAGACGCTCATCTACCGCTGACAAGTCGAACAACATCACGTAAGGACGTGACACTGTACGCAAGAACATTAAAACTTCTTGTACACGTGCGCGCTCAACCCAGACTGTCGGGAAATCCTCGAAAGTCGTTTGCACAAAGAAGTTCTCACCAAATTTGGTTTTGAGTTCTTCAATAATGGCAAATGCTGGGCGTGAATCAACAGGCGTTGATTCTGGCATAGCAATGTCAGTTTCAGCCATTGGCTTGGCTTCCTATTTAATACAAATTCAGTCAACCTAAACGACAATTACACCCATAGCGGGTGCACAACAAAACAACCTGTCGTTTAAATTATTTAATTTCATCCATTGAGCGCAGATTTTTCACAGCAACACGCTGGTCTTTCTTACGGTCACGTTCCGGCATCATCTTTGGCTTATACACTGGCTTAAGATCATCACCGATCACCGCAGAAAGCGGACGACGCTCTAGTTGAATCTGGTCTTGCAACAGCATCAATGCCTGAATCAAAGCTTCAGGACGTGGTGGGCAACCTGGAATATACACATCGACCGGGATGATTTTATCCACACCTTGTACGACTGAATAAATATCGTACATACCACCTGAGTTGGCACATGCACCCATTGAAATGACCCATTTCGGTTCAAGCATCTGTTCATACAGACGCTGAATTACCGGCGCCATTTTCACAAAGCATGTACCCGCCACAATCATTAAGTCCGCCTGACGCGGTGAAGCACGGATAACCTCGGCACCAAAACGTGACAAGTCATGCACGCCGGTCAAGGTCGTTGCATATTCCACGTAGCAGCAAGATGTACCAAAGTTAAATGGCCAAACTGAGTTTTTACGACCCCAGTTGACTGCTGTATGTACCACATCCTCTAAGCGAGTCATGAATACATTTTTATTCACTTCCTCTTCTAGCAACGGATCTTCTACAACAATACGTTCCTGAAGTGGATATTGGTCAGCATTCGGATTCGCACGGGTTAATGTATATTTCATCCCGTCTTACTCCTTATCAGATAATTGAGTTTGTGACTTTTTCACAAAACCAGATGATTGAGCCGGGATTTGACCCGTTGGATCCATCACCAATTCTTCAACCGAGTTGAAGCGCGTAATTTCTGCAAGATCCATATTTGGCGAACCAATCTTAGCTTTAATTCCTGCTGCCTTACGTCTGTCTGAAGGTGCCCAATTGAGTGCGCCTGTCGATAATTCGTAAATCAAACCAACAAGTAAAACTATGATAAAGATAGCTGCAGTTGCAAAACCAATCCAACCTACTTCACGAACAGAAACCGCCCATGCATATAGATAAAGTGCTTCTAAATCAAACACCACGAAGAAAATTGCAACTAAATAGAACTTTGCAGACAAGCGGATACGAGCTCCACCTGCGCTAACTACACCTGACTCAAACTGCTCCTGCTTGGCACGGCCCCATGATTTACCCCCGAGGAGTAATGGGACAGTCAGCATAAAGACGCATAAAAATGTAACGCCGATCACGAAGGCAATAATTGCCCATTCGTATGGAGTAATAGCACTCATGCGGGGATAACTCCTGGCAGGCCTATTTGTTAACAAAGAATGTATGTATTGGCCTTCAAATACACCAAACACAAAATTAATCCCGCCAATTGTACCTGATTTTGGATTTCACTTGCTAGTTTATAAGCCTTAGTCTTTGGGATGATTTTTTAGACATTTCAGCATTTAATTTGACTTTAATCATTCAGAATTCGTTTTAATCGTTTTCCCAAATTAAATTTTAATTATCTATTAATTTTTCTATAAAGAGCACTTCCAGAAAATAGGCTGATCGATGAGCTGCTTTTCTCGCCCACCCATTTAGATATAGTCTTTTTCACTATTGAATCCAAGTTAAATCGGATAAAAACTTATTTTAACAACTATTTTTTCTTTCAAACCAATTGATTTAACTTGATATTTAATGTGATTTTTTATATTTAACTGTTGCTTTACCCCCTGCAGCTACTTGGTAATCTTGGATTGGCAATTGTGTCTTTTTGCAACATGCTCAACGGACTGATTCAGAATATGTTATTTCTATTTCTAAACCACATCATGACATTAATAAAGTAACAATAAGGAATCCTTGCATGTCTCTACGCTTTTCCCATCGACCTAATTATTTTTTATTTGCTCAATTACTGGTTCGCCATATAGAAAATTACATCCAGAAAAATCCCAACATAAGCCAGGCAGCTTTTGACTTACGTGACATCCATGCACTTTTTCAAGAGGACCATGCTTCTTCCAGCATCAATCTGGATGGCATTATGAATATCGCTGACGAATATAAAGTCGAAACCTTATCAGGCGACCAAAAACTGATTCAGCGTTATAACGTCGATGCGAAAAATACCAAACTGGTGATCGACTTTAACTCTGAAGCGCTACAAAGCTTAAAAGAGGGTAAATCACTCATTGAACCTGATGCGACCATTCAGGAATAAAAATCGCTCCTAATAAAAAACGATGCCGATGCATCGTTTTTTATGACTAAAATCATTTACACAATATCAAGCTAAATGTTCACTCGCTTCCTCTGGCTTTTTTTCCAGCATTTTGCGCTTACTCTTCTTGACATAACGTTGTGCCGGCCAGGTCATGGTAAAACGCGCACCACCCAGCGTCGGACTTGGATCCACCTGAATCGTGCCACCAAACCAGTACGCAATCCGGCTGACAATCGACAAACCTAAACCATAACCACCCGACGCACGGGTACGGCTATCATCCAGTCGGGCAAAGGCATCAAAAATGCGGGCACGATCTATTTCTGGAATCCCCGGCCCGTCATCTTCAACGCAAACATAGGCCTGACCATCCTGATCCAGACCGCCGCTAATCAAGATTTTATTATCGCAATAACGTACAGCATTGCCGACCAGATTCTGAATTACACGATGCAGATAACGACGCTCCGCCTCTACTGTGACCGCAACAGGCATTGGATGTAATTCGATGATTTTCTGGGTTTTCAGCGCTTCAGTTTCTTGTGCCACCTGATTCAGTACGTCATACAGATCGATTTGCTCAAACTCAATCGACGGCATGCCCTGTTCCAGTTTGGCATAGGTCATGATCTCATCAATCAAGGTATTCAGCGCTTCAATATCTTTATCAATCTGTTCCACCTGTTGCAGACGATAATCGTAGTCATCTTCATCCGCCATCATTTCCACACCAAAGCGGATTCGTGCCACCGGTGTACGCAACTCATGCGACACCGCACGCATCAACTCACGCTGCGCTTCGATCAAACGCTGGATATGATCTGACATATTATTATAGCTAGACGCCAGTGTAGACATCTCGTCACTGCCTTCCACAGGAAGACGCAATGACATATTACCCGATTTCATTTTGTTTAAGGCATAGCTGACTTCACGCAACTTACGCTGCATCGGAACCAGAAGACCATAAACACCCAGACTCAACACAAAAAGGCTTAATAAGGTAATACCGGTCGCCAACTGGAATGGCATCCAGTTAAACAAGGGTACCGGCCCCATGACCAATACTTGCGAAGTCGAACCAGGAATCGGTGAAATAATTGAAATCGTGGTGCCACGAATAGAGGCATTATCGCGGTATAAAATGATGCTATGGTCCAGACGCAGACGTCCGATTTGCTCGGAGTCTAAAGGTAGATTCTGGACGTTTTCGATGGAAACCGGATAAGAAAAATAATCCTGAATACGAGCCAGGTATTCTTTTTCCTGACCTGGATAGTAGACCAGATAATCCAGGATAAAGACCGGTAAGGCCCTCATCTGGCGCTCAGTAATGCTGTCGGCCTTAATATAAAGGTAATGACCCGGGTCATCGCGCAGCCCAACTACAATATAGGCAATACCCGATTCAGCGTCCCAACGCACCACCGCTTTTCGTTCGGCAATACGGCGCCCTTCAGCACGGGTAATGTCGACCTTGCTGGCTTCTACATAGTGAATGGGCAATTCCAGCAAATCAGAGGCATCAGAAACCCAATCCATTTTTTGCTGGAGATTTGGCTGGCGTGCAACCCCCTCACTGATGATATATGCCATACCATCAGTCAGGGATTCGCGATATTCTTGCGCACGCTGATAGTTGATAATCTGTACCAACAAATAGCCGAACACCGCCACCAAGACGACAAGAATGACGAGTCCTGCGTATATACGCAAAAATATACTGTGTTTAAACACCTATAATTTATCCTGCTTGTTCAAGCAACAAACCACATTTGCTTAAAGACCATTGGTCTCTTTAACAAAAAGATAACCCTTACTACGTACTGTTTTAATACGCTTCGGATTTTCTGGATCGTCACCGATTTTTGGACGGATACGAGAAATACGCACATCGATTGAACGGTCTTGGCCATCATATTCGATACCACGTAAACGCTCGAAAATATCTTCGCGAGAGAGAATACGGCCAGCATTCGATGCAAGCAACCATAACAGGTCATATTCTGCGCTGGTAAAATCAACCAGATCGCCATTTAAGGTCACTGAACGACCGCCGTTGTCGATGACCAGATCATCAAATTCGATGCGCTGTGCCACTTCATCTTCAGGTACCTTATCAGTACGGCGCAATAATGCACGAATACGTGCCAGCAATACACGCGGCTGAACAGGCTTAGCGACATAGTCATCTGCACCCATTTCCAGACCTAAAACCTGATCCATGTCTTCAGTACGCGCAGTCAACATCAAAATCGGCTGATGATAATGTGGACGCACTTCACGGCAAATGGTCAAGCCATCAGCACCTGGTAACATTACATCCAGCACCACCATATCTGGCTGCTCGGCAATAATCCGACGAATGGCACGGTTACCATCCGGCTCTACCCCCACCTCAAGTCCGTTACGAATGAGGTATTCTTGCGTTAAACGAGCAAGACGCTCGTCATCTTCAACAATTAAAATCTTGGGTAACTTTTCTTCTTGGCTCATGTATTGCCCCTTATTTGGTGGATCTACGCTATAGGCGTATCCTTTTGAAATCCAATAGATACGTTTTTAATATGCTTGCAATATACACACGTTTACATTGTAAACAAGATAGCGTTCACCAAACTGATACATCAAGATAGCATTTTGTAATATTTTATCGTGCATTTTTTGGACAATTATGCTTGAAACAGTGGCTTAGATCTGATTTGCGATTTACACAACTATTACATGGACAAAATATGACTGCTTGATTCAGCACTTTTTAGTTATCCACAGTGTTATCTATAAGCACTTTCTTTTGACTTTGTTATGCTATGCCTTGCCTGATAAGGCTTATACAAAAATCAATAAAAATAGCGATATTTTTACAAGGATTAAAGCACAACTTAAGAAAAATATTTAGCTAAATGTCAATATTGATCTACCCTAAATTTTCCCGTATCTTGTGTTCAATTAATTTTAAAACCACTAGGTCTTGTGTTTATTCCTCAAACACTGTGGCATGAATTTTGCCCAGTTCAAACGGTCCATAAACATAAAAATAGATGACAATGGAGCTATGCTAACATGAGCGTAATCACTTCAACTCCTGGTCAACTTCAGGTGATTAAACGCACCGGTGATGTTGCCGCTTTTGATGCAGAAAAAATTTCTGTCGCAATTGGTAAAGCGTTTTTGGCGGTTGAAGGCCAACAAAGCGCTGACTCGAGCCGGATCCATGATCGTATCGAGCAACTGACGGAAATGGTATTAAATACCTTTAAACGTCGTTTACCTTCTGGCGGAACGATTCATATTGAAGAAATTCAAGACCAAGTTGAACTTGCGCTAATGCGTACGGGCGAACAGAAAGTTGCACGCTCTTATGTCATTTACCGTGAACAACGTTCTGAAGCACGTAAACAGTTGGGCGCACATCATCACCCGACCCTGCAAATTACTGATGCTGAAGGCAAACTCAAGCCACTAGATTTAAGTGCTTTAACTGCGCATGTTACTAAAGCAGCAGAAGGCCTTGAAGGCATTGATGTACAAGCCATTGTCGATGAGACCGTGAAAAACTTGTACAACGGCGTAAAAGAGTCGGACATCTCAACCACGATGATGATGGCGACCCGTACCCGTATTGAGCAAGAGCCTAACTATACATATGTGACTGCACGTTTATTGCGTGATGACCTGGTTGCGACTGGTTTGAAATTCCTGGGTCTACCTGTAGATACAGTTGAAGGCGATGCGCTGGAAACTTACCTGAAAAAAGGGATTGAGCTTGAGCTGCTTTCTCCAGAATTGCTGAACTTTGACCTTGCGAAATTGGCTGCTGCGATTCAACCGGAACGCTCGAATCAGTTTACTTACCTGGGTCTTCAAACTTTATTTGACCGTTACTTCATCCATTCGGATGGCGTACGTTTCGAACTTCCGCAATTGTTCTTTATGCGTGTTTCTATGGGCTTGTCGCTCAATGAAGAAAACCGTGAAGATCGCGCGATTGAGTTCTATAACTTATTGTCTAGCTTCGACTACATGGCTTCGACGCCTACCCTATTTAACTCAGGTACGCTTCGTCCACAATTGTCTAGCTGCTACTTGACCACGATTGATGATGACCTGTATGACATTTATGGCGCGATGCGTGATAACGCAATGCTGTCTAAATGGGCAGGCGGTTTAGGTAATGACTGGACGCCAGTTCGTGCCTTGAACTCATACATCAAAGGCACTAACGGTAAATCTCAAGGTGTTGTTCCGTTCCTGAAAGTAGCGAACGATACCGCAGTTGCGGTGAACCAGGGTGGTAAGCGTAAAGGTGCAGTATGTGCATACCTTGAAACCTGGCACCTGGACATCGAAGAATTCCTGGAATTGCGTAAGAACACCGGTGATGACCGTCGTCGTACCCACGACATGAACACTGCGAACTGGGTTCCTGACCTGTTCATGCAACGTGTATTCGAAGATGCGGAATGGACACTGTTCACGCCTTCTGAAACGCCTGATCTGCATGATTTGACGGGTGCTGAATTCGCTGAGCGTTATGCACATTACGAAGCGATTGCCAAAGAAACAAACATGTTGCATAAGAAAATCCGTGCAAAAGATTTGTGGCGCAAAATGCTGTCTATGTTGTTTGAAACTGGTCACCCGTGGATCACATTCAAAGACGTATGTAACCTGCGTTCACCACAACAACACGTTGGTGTAGTTCATTCTTCTAACTTGTGTACAGAAATTACTTTGAACACTAGCAAAGAAGAAATCGCAGTTTGTAACTTGGGTTCAATCAATCTGGTACAACACGTTCAAGGTGGTGTACTTGATCGCGAAAAACTGGCACGTACAGTTAAAACTGCGGTTCGTATGCTCGACAACGTGATCGACATCAACTACTACGCTGTTCCGCAAGCGCGCAACTCGAACCTGAAACACCGTCCGGTTGGTATGGGTATCATGGGCTTCCAGGATGCACTGTATGAGATGAACCTGGCGTATGGTTCTGATGCTGCGGTTGAATTTGCTGATGAATCGATGGAAGTGATTTCGTACTACGCGATTTCAACATCTAGCGATTTGGCTGTTGAACGTGGTACATACGAAACATTCAAAGGTTCATTGTGGGATCAAGGTATCCTACCAATCCACTCGCTTGATCTGGTTGCGAAAACTCGTCCAGAACGCATGTTCGAAGTCGACCGCACTCAACGTCTGGACTGGGACACTTTACGTGCCAAAGTTCAAAAAGACGGTATGCGTAACTCGAACGTGATGGCAATTGCTCCGACTGCTACGATTTCAAACATTTGTGGCGTGTCTCAATCTATTGAGCCTACATTCCAGAACTTATATGTGAAATCTAACTTGTCTGGTGAATTCACTGTGATCAACCCGTACCTGGTACGTGCGTTGAAAGAACGTGGTCTTTGGGATGCGGTGATGGTCAACGACCTGAAACACTTCGAAGGTTCTGTTCAGAAGATTTCCCGTATTCCTGAAGAGCTTAAAGCCATTTTCGCGACTGCATTTGAAGTTGATACACGCTGGATCGTGGATGCTGCATCACGTCGTCAAAAATGGATCGATCAGGCTCAGTCTCTTAACCTTTACATCGCTGGTGCAAACGGTAAGAAACTGGACATCACTTACAAGATGGCTTGGTTACGTGGTCTTAAGACGACTTATTACCTTCGTGCATTGGGTGCGACTTCTGCTGAGAAATCAACCATTAACACTGGCGCATTGAACGCAGTTAAACCTGCAACTGTTGCGGCGCCTGTTGTAGCAGCAGCTCCTGTCGTTGAAGCGCAAAAACCTGAAGCTCCTGCAGAGGAAGAAGGTTTTGCTCAAGCGGCGCCAGTGCCAATGGCATGTTCAATTGACAATCCTGATTGTGAAGCTTGTCAATAATTAACTAAAGGTATCGAACTCAGAAATTAGGCTACTCACGTGGCCTCTCTGGAAATTCTCTAAACGTTAGGCTACGTATAGCGTAATTTTTCTGAAAGGAAGAATTATGAAAAAAAGAAAAGATATCTTTGGTCGAAAAATTGATTTAACCAGAGAAGAGCGTAAGTCTCTTCAAAGATTTGTAAGTGTAGCGATTACGGCTATTTGGTTTTGGCGATTTAGAGATTTGCCAATCATCTATAGCTTGCTTAATTGTCTCACTTGTATGTTCACAGAGTTTTTAAGACTTCTTAAAAAGAGTTGGGAATTATCTATAGTGCTAGCTATACCTTATTTTGCAGCAAAGTTCGCACTATATTTTATTCATTTGAGTCAGCCTATCATTTGATAGGCTAACTATAAAAATAAAGGAAATCACCATCATGCCTCCAATGACTCATAACTACATGTTAGGACTTGCGGCATTGCTGATTTCCTTTGGTATTACCTTTTATTTACCCATTGCTTACTTCTGGCTCAAAGTTCGCCAGCAGCGTAAGCAAAATAAGTAGTGGGGATTATTGCTCCTGTATAAAACTAGAGCATTCATCAACAAAACTTAATTTTGCTTACACAAATTAAGCGTATAGTAAGACATCTCAGCCAAGCTGAATGTCTCATAAAAGATATAAAGCAACGTAGAGAGAATTGATATGTCTATCCTAAGTTGGGACGATTTCGAAGATGATTCGCAAAAACCGGCTGCACCTGAACAGCAGCCTGCGCCCGTCGAGCCGCAAAAAGCGACTAATTCACAGATGGTATCTGATGCAGGCAACGCATCGCCGGATGTGGCAGCTGCACAACCCCTTAGAGCCACTCAAAACCGAGGATCAAATCCAACCGATTCGCTGGCAAGAGCATCTGCTTCCCTAGAGCAGCTTGATGTTGCTCCAGGCCTTGAAGAGCTTGAAATGGGTGCACAGCGTGTACAGGTTGACGACAAGGCGATGATCAACTGTCGTGCAGACTTGAACCAGCTTGTTCCATTCAAATACGAATGGGCTTGGCAGAAGTATCTGGACGGATGTGCAAACCACTGGATGCCGCAAGAAGTCAACATGAACCACGACATCGCGCTGTGGAAGTCTGAAAATGGCTTGACTGAAGATGAACGTACCATCGTGATGCGTTCACTCGGTTTCTTCTCGACTGCCGATTCACTGGTTGCAAACAATCTGGTACTGGCGATTTACCGTCACATTACCAACCCTGAATGCCGTCAGTACATCTTGCGTCAGGCATTTGAAGAAGCGATTCACACACACGCTTACCAGTACTGTATCGAGTCGCTAGGCATGGATGAAGGCGAAGTCTTCAACATGTACCGTGAAGTACCGTCAGTTGCACGTAAAGCTGCGTGGGGCCTGAAATATACTCAGTCTTTAAGTGATCCTACATTCAAAACCGGCACACCTGAAAATGACCAGATCCTGCTTCGCAACCTGATAGCGTTCTACTGTGTTCTTGAAGGTATTTTCTTCTACTGTGGTTTCAGCCAGATCCTGTCTATGGGCCGTCGTAACAAGATGAATGGTGTTGCCGAGCAGTTCCAGTACATCCTGCGTGACGAGTCGATGCACCTGAACTTTGGTATCGACATGATCAACCAGATCAAGATCGAAAACCCAGGTTTATGGACCACTGAATTCCAGGAAGAAATCATCCAGATGATTCTTGAAGGTACGATGCTGGAAATCGAATACGCACGTGACACCATGCCACGCGGTGTACTTGGCATGAACGCTGGCATGATGGAAGAATACCTGAAGTTTATTGCGAACCGTCGTCTGGCGCAGTTGGGTTTGCCTGAACAGTTTGCTGGTGTGAATAACCCGTTCCAGTGGATGTCAGAGATGATGGACTTGCGTAAAGAGAAGAATTTCTTCGAGACGCGCGTAACAGATTACCAAACTGGCGGTGCGTTAAGCTGGTAAGGTTTAGCTTAAAATGACACGACATCTGTGATTTTAACTTTAAATAAAAAGCCACCCTTGCGGTGGCTTTTTTATGATCTGATTTATCGTCTTCAATTCTGGGATTTATTTCAACCGCTTCCCTGCTTCATCAATAATCATTTCCCCATCTTCATTGCTAAACGCTGCGCACTGCGGAGCAGAAAGAATATCTAAAACAACTTCTGATGGAGAAACTTTACAAGTTCACCCTCCTCACCCGCGGTCAGTCTGCTGATCTCACCGATCGATATTCTGAACGAGTCTAAAGTGCTGAGGAATTATCAAAGCGGGTAAATCAGAAAACAATCTAGTATTTTCCAGACTGCTTCGATTCATCTTTTTAAAACCTCAATATTTAAAATCCCGCTTTAAAAGCGGGATTTTTTATTTTGAAAATTTAGCAGCCACAAATCATTTCAATTAAAACTCTTTTGTCACGCTCAAACCCGCACTCCAGTTTCGCCCTTCTGCTGGTTCATAGAAACGACTATTGCTTTCATTGACAATCACTGAACCTGAATAGTCTTTATCAAAAAGATTATCGACACGTGCAAAAGTTTTGACAGACCAGTCTTTCATATTCCATTTATAGCCAACATTGGCACCAGCAACAGTATAGCTGGGTGCATATTCAGTATTGGTATCATTGACATAAATTCGATCTGAATAACGTACATCCAAACCTGCACTCAAACCATTTTCAGGTTTCCAGCCCAGACTTAAAAATGCCTGATTTTTGGCAATACCGGGAATATAGTTTCCTGATTCAACTCTCGACACTGCAATATTGCCATTCTGATTTAAAATTTCAGGAATATCAGCATCAAAAGTTGCATCTATATAGCTATAGCTGGCTTGAGCAGTGAGATCACGCCATAAACTTTTATTCCAGGAGAGTTCAATACCTTCTCTTAAAGTTTGATCTGCATTACGGAAAGTAGAGCGACCATTGTCATTACCTGCAGAAACAATGTCATCCTGAGTCGTGGTATGGAATACTGCAGCAGTAAAATCACCGAAACGATTAGCAGATTTTAAGCCAAGTTCATACGTTTCACTTTCTGCTGCTTTTAAACTAAAGCTCCGGTGTTCTGCAGTATTTGCAGGATAAGACATTTCGGTAAAGGTGGGCGTTTCAAAGCCTTGTGCATAACTGGCATAAGTCATCAGCTCAGGTAAAATCTGCCAGCTTAAGGCCATGGATGGTAATAATTTATCATAAGTGGTTTTACCTGAATTATCACCATTCACATCAGTAATATAATGATCTTCTGATTTAAAATGCACATTGCTATAGCGCAGGCCGGCATCTAAAGTCCAATCGGGAGCAAAATGATAAGAAGCTTGCAAATACGGATCTAAATTCCACAGGGTATTATCTTCATCTCGACGCAGTTCGCCTTTGACTCCCAAGCGATCACCTAAAAAGTTTTGATAGCCTTTACGGTCTTCGGTCATGGCATCTACGGCGACACCTGCAATCAGTTTAGTATTTGGTAGAATATCTTTACCCGTCCAGCGTAAATCTGTCCCATAAAAATTACGGTCAAAATCAATGACACCACCGGGATGATTTCGGGCTAGTTGAACTGTATTAGGTTTACAAATATCAGTATTTTCTTCATATGCACACTTTGGAATCGACTGATATTGCGTGACTGCGCGCTGTCCCCAGTAGGCCATGCCATACAGTTCATGCTGGTCATTGATCGGCTTATTCCAGGTCAAACCTGTTTGCAGTTGTTCAATTTCTTTACGAGCATTGTATTTGGTGACATTACCAACCACTTGCTTCGGATTGGCTTCCCATTGTGGACGAGTTAAACCACCTGGATCATCTGCTTCAATTTTGACGTAGTTATTGACCCAGTTAATTTTACTGCCATCTTCCAGATCCCAGGTCAGCTTGGCATTATTTAGAACTTTATGTGCACTGCTGTGGTCACGGTAACCATTGGTATCAAAATAAGATGAGCTGATGATATAAGCTGGTTCATCGGCATTCTCTGAACCGCCTTGTAAAACCAGCTTGGTCTGCCCTTTATTTTGACTACCTGCAGTATGCCCCAGCTCAATCGAGTCAGCACCTTGCCCCTCTCGCGTGGTGGTTAAAATCGTTCCCCCCGAAGAGTTGCCATAGAGCGATGAAAATGCACCACCCAATACTTCAATATGATCCAGACTGTTTAAATCAATATTCGAGGTTTGCCCCTGCCCATCCGGCATTGTTGCAGGGATTCCATCTACATATAAACGCACACCACGCACACCGAAACTGGAGCGCGCACCAAAGCCCCGCATTGAAATTTGCAGGTCTTGGGCATAGTTTTCACGATTATTTAACTGTAATCCCGGAACGCCTTTTAATGTTTCCGAAAGGTTCACATTCATGCTGTTATCTTGTTCTTGATTCAGATAATACACTGACGCCGGTGTGGTCAATCGCTCCCGATCGGTACGGGTCGCTTGAATAACAATGGTGTCTAACCTTTGGACTTCTTGTGTGTCATTTTCTGCATAAATATTCTGACCTACGCAAGCAATCAGGCAGGACAAGGTCGATCTCACGAATGGAAATTTCGGGCTTTGATACATAAATGACAGGCCTTATTTGAAAGTGGTTTAATGCGGCAAATACCTTATCGAGATGGCGTACATCTCATGATTCAATTCATTTTTTTTAAGCATCGATATCCAGTAAATGCGCTGATTCGATGACATATAGTTCGCTCAATGAATAGAAATATTTTGAGCTTAAAAATTCTGTGTTCGATAAATTCAGACTTGATTAATCCTTTATCTGAATTGCGCTTAAAATCAGCCATATACAAAGCATATTATTTTAATGCGATCTGAATGAAATTGAGCTTTCAGAAACAAATCAACATCATTTCTCTGTGTCCTTAAAACTCGATGTAGGCATTCAACAATACATAATAAAAAAGCCTGACGAATCAGGCTCCTTCATACTGATTTAAAAGTTCAACTATTTATTGTCTGGCAAGGCATAAGCCACCAGAGAGTCGCCCATTTTGGTACCAAAAGAACCATGACCACCCGCCATAATGACCACATACTGCTTGCCATTGGCCTCATAGGTCATTGGCGTAGCCTGACCACCTGCAGGTAGACGACCTTTCCACAACTCATCACCGTTGTTCACGTTGATGGCACGGATATAGTTATCTTGAGTTCCACCCACAAACATTACATTACCCGCAGTTGAAATAGGCCCACCCAGCATCGGCACACCCATTTTGAATGGTGGCAATGGAATGCCAGGCATACTGTCACGAATGGTACCGATGCGGCGTTTCCAGGCCACTTCATGAGTATTTAGATCCACCCCTGCGACAAAGCCCCAAGATGGCTGTTTACACGGCAGTCCAAATGGAGACAGGAACGCACTGATTTCAACGCCATAAGGCACACCATACATCGGTTGAACACCTGCTTCTGTACCTGCACCTTTAGCCGTCTTAGGACGGTTCGGATCTTGAGGAATCAGTTTTGATACAAATGGCAGGCCAATCGGGTTGGTTAATGCAATTTGACGGTCCGGATTCACCGACATACCACCCCATTCAAACACACCCAAATTGCCCGGGAAGACCAGTGTCCCATTTTCAGAAGGTGGTGTATAAATGCCATCGTAATTCAGTTTATGGAATGCAACACGGCAGACCAACTGGTCAAACATGGTCGCACCCCACATCTGTTTATCGGTCAATTTATCTTGTGGCGCCAGATTAAAATCAGAGAACGGTTGAGTTTTAGAATAGAACTCACCTTTGGTTTGGGGTCCACGTTTCACAGATTGTGGTACCGGTTTCTCGGTAATCGGCACAATCGCTTTACCATTACGACGATCCAGCACAAAAGCATTCCCAGTTTTGGTCAAGACATAAATGGCTGGAACCATATTGCCACTTTTGTCTTTAATCTCGGTCAATGTCGGCTGTGAAGGTACGTCCATATCCCACAAATCATGATGGGTAGTCTGGAAGTTCCATACCAGCTTACCGGTCGTTGCATTCAAGGCCAGCATCGAGTTGGCATAACGCTCGTCCAGTTCAGTCCGGTGACCACCGTAAATATCCGGGGTACCGACACCCGTTGGTACGTAGACGATATCCAGCTCTGCATCATAGGCCAAAGGTGCCCAAGCATTTGGAGAGTTATGTACAAATTTTTGACCCGGTGCAGGAATCAAATTCGGATCTTCAGCGCCTGTGTCAAATACCCAAAGCAGTTCACCGGTATTGACATCATAACCACGGATCACACCCGATGGTTCTTCAGTTGAATAGTTATCTGTAGTTGAACCCGCAATAATGATCGTAGTGCCGGTTACTACAGGCGGTGAGGTTGGAATATAACCGCCTGGATATGGGAATGGCATATCTTTTTGCAGATCAACTTCGCCATTTTTACCAAAGTCAGAGCAGACTTTACCGGTGGTCGCATTAACCGCCACTAAACGCCCATCATTGACCGGTAAAATCACTTTTTGTGGACATTCAGCCGATGTGGTTTTCTTCGCAGCGAGACTGCTTTCAAAACCAACCGTATTGTTGACATCATAATAAGATACGCCACGGCAGGTTAAATGCTGATAGGTATGATCGGCTTTCAGCTTTGGATCATAGGTCCATTTCGCCTTACCAGTTGCCGGATCAAGCGCAGTCAATTTCTGGTGAGTGGTACAGATGTACATGTTGTCACCCACCTTGATTGGGGTAACCTGATTGGTGGTTTCACCCGAGTCATTTTCAGTCTTGAATTCGCCCGTGTGATATTCCCAAGCCACCTGCAAATCTTTGACGTTTTCAGTATTAATCTGCTTTAAGGGTGAATAACGCAAACCGGACTGGGTACGGCCATAAGCCGGCCAATCTTCATCTGCCACACCGGGAATTGGCTGGTGGGCTGCAGGCTGCTGGGATTTTAATTCACCGCGAATTTCTTGCGGGTCATTAAATACAGCATAAATCATGACGGCAATAGTAATGGCCAATGAAGCACCCAAGGCAATTTTCGCACCTTTGCTTTGATCAAAGCCACGTGTTACCGCCGGAATCAGCAGCGCTAAACCGAATAGACCTAAAATATCCAAACGCGGCGCAAGTGCAAAGAAATCTGAACCGACTTCCCATAGGCCCCACACCACTGTTGCCAAAACGAATACGGCATAAACCAGAAGTGCAGCGCTTTTTCGTTGATATAAGAGAACTGCGGTCGCAATAAAGAGAATACCTGCAATGATGTAGTACCAAGACCCACCCAGCACTGCAAGATAAATCCCTCCAATCAGCAGTCCTATACCGAAAACAGCGGCAATGACCGCTAAAATTGTTTTCAGTACTGAACCTGATGATGAAGTATTCATATTGAACACCTATAAAAGTTTTTTTGAAAGTCCATGCACATGACAGGCATGAGCACCCTTATTGTTAAATTCTTAGTTATAAATACATCAGTGTCTTAAGCAGGCATTGCCCATTACTGCAACAAAGGACTTAGAGATTCAATAGTGTATTTGCAACTAAAAACTATGTTTTAAAATGACGTATTAAACTTGATTCCGCCCACCCAGACATTTTCACCGTCTTTGTCCGCACCGACGTGACGCACATATTGCACATTGGGGCGAATGGTGAGCCAGTTGGTGGCATGCAAGCCATAATAAATTTCTGCATCGATTTCTTGATGACGGTCAGCACTGACATCGTCATTCATGTTGATGCGTGCAATACCAAATGCGATTTCATCTTGAGGGCGTGAATCCATTGCACCCTTATAAACCAGCCCGATATTTTGCATATCACTGACATTATTGGTTTTGGAGTCATGCACTGTCGCATTCACAAAGCCGGTCAAACCACGCGAAGCATCTCCGTCATGTGCAGTTAATTGTTGCTTGGCAACGATCCAGCCACCATGGTGATGATCGGTTTGATCTGGATTGGAAATGACTTCAGCTTCCGCCGTGCTGTAGTAATAACCGGCGCGGTATTCACCTGGCAATTTTTGTGTGCCCAGTTTAGGCGTCCAGACCACTTCTGCAGGAAGCATTGCCCCTTTGGAACCATCCGTACTCAGGTTAAACCCCTTACCACGTTCCAGATTCTCAGGGTTGTGTTCATAAACACCGACCTGGGCATAAAATTCAGGGTTAATGTTGTATTTGACTCGTGCAGCCCATTGGCTTACCGGCCAGTTGTACCACTGATCGCCAACCCAGTTCCCGACTTGTGAACCGCATAGGGCCAGATTCTGGAAATCACAGTCAAAACTATTGAAGTCTTCACCCTCACCAAAGCGTCCGACTTTCACATCCAGTTTTTGTTCCAGGAATTTTTTCTTGATCCATAAATCAGTCAGGCGCCAGGTTTGACCACGGCCCCAGACTTCTTGCACTGAACTCAGATGGCCATTTAAAGCAGCAGCGCTTTGAGACAGTGACTGACCGTTACGCTGGGTCACTGTTATTTGTGCTTCGGTGTCTTGCCAGCCTGCAATTTTTGCCAGATCCAGATGTGCCCCAAAAACAAACTGGTCCGCATATTCAGTTTTATGGTTTGAAGATCTTTGCGCATCGATCAAGGTTGCCATTTCACCGGTATAACCAAAACTGAAATCATAGCCCTGATTTTGGAGTGCTGTACGTTGCCCGTTCCAGTCACCGAGCATCCACGGGCTTTCCGAACTGAAAGCAGCTTCAGCATGCACAGTGGTCGTGGTTAAGATGAAAGAGGCACAGCAAAGGTAAACGGCCTTCGATAATGGGGATAGATACATTGAATGTGATACCTTCATCACAATATGAAGCTTTTTATTATACGCCTGTTGATTTTAAAAAATCGTTACTAATAGATAAAAAGTATGAATAAAATGTTATATTTATTAGTATTATTATATACTTTTTGTAAATTTAAAGATTATAAGTATTTGTTTATCATCATATTAAATTTAACAAAATCAAACCATAGTTCCAAAGAAAAATTTGATATTCATCAGATAGATTTAGCTTTAATTTCTTATAAAAGATTCAGAGATAAATCAGCTCCATTACTATTTAATTTTCTTCATTTCGAATCATGCAACGCCACATTTTTTGTTGATTGAATACTGAACCACTATTGCGATAAGGCTTTTAAAAACATGAGAAAATTTCCGCCATTCCACTATGAATTTTTAAAAATTAGATTATGCTAAAGTTATTCTGATAAGAAATTGCGTCGCTTTAAAACAATAATCTAGCTTAATAGACGAGAACAAGCATGAAAGGTTCAATCCTTGATTTTTCTATTCAACACAATACCGGTTTTATCTCAGGGGATGATAATCAGCGCTATAGCTTTAATGGCGCAGCCTGGCGTAGTGAGCGTCCACCTTCACGCGGCGATCGGGTCGATTTTATCGTCAATGTCGCGGGTGAAGCCTCTGAAGTTTATCTGGCCTTAGGCAATTCTATTTATCTGGGAGAAAAAATTTCCAGTCAGCTCGGCAAATATTCCAATCTGGATCAGGCCGAGGAAAACTACAGCAGCATTGACTGGTTTGTAAAATGTCTGACCAACTATGCAAACTTTTCCGGCCGTGCACGCCGTAAAGAATTTTGGTTCTTTATGCTGTTTTGTGTAATTTTAGGCATTATTGCTGAGGTCATAGATACAGTTTTAGGCACTAAACCGCTGGTGAATAGCCTGCTTAATCTGGCACTTCTAGTCCCAAGTCTGGCCGTTGGCGCGCGTCGCTTGCATGATGTAGGGCGCTCTGGTTGGTGGCAATTACTGGCGCTTACCGTGATTGGTATACTGGTACTGATCTGGTGGTGGGCAACTGAAACCAAGCAACAAAACAATGAATATGGTGCTCCTGCCAAATAACTGAACCTTACAAATCCCGTCTTGATACGGGATTTGTTTATCGATTATTTAATGACTAAATATCAGCAAAATCAGACTTTCTCCATGCTGCAAGATCAATTAGTGAAATTTCCAGATGCTGTATGGGTGCAAATCTATGAAGATAAAATGCAGCTGATGAATATAGATGGCACGATTACGCATACCCTGCTACCCGATGTGCCCTATGCCCATCCGCGGAGTATTATTGCCGACTTTGATGCAGCCGCGGTGACGCTGAAACGGCTGTTACCATCGTCAATGATGAAGAAACTATTTAGCTCTATAGCACTGCTGCAAATTATGGATCTGCCTGAAGACGGCTTAACCGAAGTTGAAAAACGCGCATTACTCGAACTCGGTTATGAAAGTAGCGTGCAAAATGTCATCCTGTTTGACCATGCAGGAAATGCTCTGACCAAAGCCAGAGTTCCCCCCCAACATCGAATGACGATCATCAACATTTTACTGGTGATCATCATTATGGTGGTGCTGGCATCGACCTGGTTTTTGACGCTTTAAATGTTCATCCAAGAGCAAAAATCCCGCACGCTGCGGGATTTTTATTGAGATAACCATCTAATAAGAGAATTGATCTCTATAGATGAACCAGCTTATAGACATCGCCTCTCTAAAAATCAGCTCAAATAAAATAAGCAAAAATTAGGGTTTATTTAAAATAATCTAATAACTGATTAAAGCGGTCAATTTTATATTTAGGTTGTGCCACTTCTAACTCTTCCTGACTGCCATAACCATAACTTACCGCTATAGTCTCAATACCATTGTGACGGGCGCCAAAAATGTCATGCTCACGGTCACCGACCATCATGCATTGATCGGCCTGTAACTGTTGCTGCGCTAAAATATACTGAATCAGCTCGGCTTTATTGGTGCGGTCACCATTCAGCTCACTACCATGAATGTCAGTAAAATACTGGGCCAGATCAAAATGTTCCAGAATCTGTTTGGCATACACTGTCGGTTTTGCTGTGGCGAGAAACAAGCGATAACCACGGCGTTTCAGTTCTGCCAGCGTTTCTGCCACACCCTCAAAAACATGATTTTCATAAAGACCCTTCACTGCAAAGCGCTCCCGATAACCCATTAAGGCCTGCTCAGCCAGCACATGATCGGCTTCAACATTTAAAATTTTGGCAAGTGAGGCTTTTAAAGGAGGACCAATAATCCAGTCGATATTGATCTCGTCACTAATCGGATGACCAATTTTTTCCAGACCATAGCGTGCAGACGTCGTAATCCCCACTTTCGGATCGGTTAATGTCCCATCCAGATCAATTAAAATATTCTTAATCACCGCCTATCCCCTCTCATCAGCACCGATATAAATTAATATCGAGAGTTCATTCAAATTTGCCTATACTAATGCAATTTTAGTGAATGAAGGACATCATTTTGCGCCCTACCGTACTTTGCTTTTCCGGTTTAGACCCTTCAGGTGGAGCCGGCCTTCAAGCAGATATTGAAGCTATTGGTCAAAGTGGTGCACATGCGGCAATTGCCTGCACAGCCCTCACTATTCAAAATTCACAGCAGGTTTTTGGTTTCGAAGCCACTTCCAGAGAATTGCTATTGGCACAGGCCAATGCGGTGGTCAATGACCTGCCCATTCGTTGCGTAAAATCTGGCATGTTAGGCACCACAGACAATATCGTGGCTCTGGCCGAGTTTCTGACTGTACATCCAGATTATCTGTATGTGCTGGATCCGGTTTTGGTCGCCAATAGTGGCGGCTCGCTGGGTAATCAGGAAACGCTGGTCAAAGCATTTACCCAGTTGATTCCATTAGCCACTATCTTAACGCCGAACACGGTTGAACTACGCGCCCTGACGGGTGAGCAAGACCTCAAACTGGCCACTCAAAAATTATTTGAAATGGGTGCACAGGCAGTTTTGGTCAAAGGTGGCCATGAAGATACGCCAGATTACATTCAGAACAGCCTATATATCGCAGGTGAGCTGGTCAACGAAACTCGCTGTCCACGTCTGCCAGGTGAATATCATGGTTCAGGCTGTTCACTGGCCAGTTTCATTGCCGGACGTTTGGCCATGGGTGATCAGTTGAAAACTGCGGTACAGCATGCTGAAACCTGGTTATTTGGGGTATTAAAAAATGCTGAAATTCCTGTTCCAAATGGCCAGAGAATTCCAAAGCGTTTTTAAGATCACACTTCTTAAAATCAAAACTAAAAAAGCCTGAGTCATTCAGGCTTTTTTATCACTGCTATTTTTTAAACAATACTATTTGGCCTGATAAATGATTTTGCTTACATAGGTCGGTAAATTCCAAGCACCACCGGCGAAGCCTTTGCATTGTACGGTCAGACCACTGAAGCTTTTGACAAATTTCTTGCCATTCCAGGCCCATTCGTTCTGACTCAGACAATCGCCCAAACCACGCACTTTATGCCCGGAAAATATCTGGCCTTGGTTAAATGTTTCTCCCGAGGTCGTCACCAACTGTTTAAATTGCTTGTTTCGATCCATCAGCCAGAAGCCACTACCCATATTATAAGCCCCACGCCAGCATGGAATCTGAATCAGTTGATTCTGGGCATTAATGGGATAAATGGTCATAACATCATCATCCAGAAAACGCTGGCTAAACAGCAAATCACATTGATCTTCCTTGGTGGTGGCTTGCAGTTTTCGAATCATCTGCTGACTTGTTGCCGTATTCAGTTTTGCTTGAGTGGCTTTGCCTGACTGATATTTTGGTATCTGAATTTTCGGTATCGCTGCAGCTTTGAGCACCGCCTGATTGGATTTTTTCCCCGGCCTGATCAAGGCTGAGGGCGTAGAAAGTCGACGCTGAAATTCATCCATCTTGAGTAAAACGGCACTGGCACCGGAAGTCGACAGGTTCCAGCGTGATTGCGTATTCTTAAATACAACCGGAGCTGTTCCCTGTATAGCTTTTAGCAAGGCTCGCGTTTGATCAGTACTGAGTTGCCCTATTCCCTCCCGATTCAGACCAATCACACCATAAGGTGTGCTGGCAATTTGTAGCTGAAGCTGTCGTGTAGGTGTGGCAGCAGCTAAGGGTAAAATCTGGACTTGGGCTTTGATACTACTGTTTGCACCCGCAGCACGCTCTAGTAGCACCGAAACCGGCTGATCAATATCTTGATCCGATTGATAACCGGCAGCGCGGCAGGTGCCGGTATTATCACAGGAAATTTCCCAGTCTTTATGTAAAAAATGCAGTCCCTGAATAGCAGCCAGACTCCATGAACTGATACTGGCTAGACCAAATGTGATACTCATGATTTTGATGCTGTAGATCCATTTTTGTTTCATCATTTAGTCCTTATTTAAAACGCTTGCCGAGGTAGCAGGCTGCATCTGCTCAATCTGCTTCTGTTTATCTTTTTTCTTGCGCTCATTGCTCAGGGTCGCCATTAAATCCTGCGCCAAAGCCTTAAGCAGAATCATATCTTCGGCCTGCATCTGTCTCGGTTGTTTATCCAGCAGACATAGACTCCCAAGCGCAATTCCATTTTTATCTTTTAAAGGCACACCAGCATAGAAACGGATATGATGCTGTCTTAATTCTGACAGATGTGGAAAGCGCGGGTCACGCTGCAAGTCTTCTATCACCAAAGGCTCATTCTGATAGAGCAAATGGGTGCAGACTGAATCCTTGCACATTTGTCGGGTTGCAACAGGCTCCTGAGTAAAAGGACTGATTGGAATATACATTTCATGCTGATTCAGCCAGGAAATTTGTGCGTAATCAACGTCAAAGGCTTGACGGGCTTCTTCAATATACTGTTTATAAAGGGTCTGATGACGATGATCCAATAACCCCAATTCATTTAAAGCCTGCTGCCGTTCTTTTTCATTCTTGATCTCCAGATTCTCAAACCAGCTTTCGCCTTCATTCAAGGTATAAGTTTCGATAGTCAGAATCAGATCATCGACATTATTGACCAGTGCCTGCAGCTCAAAACGTTGTTGCAGTTCATCCAGAAGCTCCAGCTGCATCACACTCCAAGTCGCAAAAATGATTTTCAGCTCAGGATATTGCTGCGCCAGTCTATATTTCAGCAACCGAATCTGTGCCGCAGGCGCATGATGAAAAATAGACACACATAAAATCTTGATCGAAGCTGGTAATACAATACCCTTTCCTGATTCACTCGATTGAATCAGCACATCCAGATCATTTCGGGCAGCAATATTTTTGAGATTTAGGGCATGCGCCAACATGGCAGAAATCTGGGTGTCGATTTCCCAACGCGCACCAACACAATAAACTTCGGGCTGCTCGGCACTCATCTTACTCGGATAGGCTTTTTGAAACGCATGATTAAAGAACTGCAAGCCCTGATAAAGACGCAACCGGTGTTCGGCAGTGACATCGGTATCATGTCCTTGAGAATAAATCCGAATGGCTGGAATGGCCACTTCGCCATAGAACATTTGTACCCGACGGGCCACCTCATCTACACTGGGCTTTTTCGGTAATTGCGCACAGATGTAATCATTGGCTACCTGCATTGCATCATTGACTTCATCAGCCACCAGTCGTTGGTAAAAGCGTTCGGAGGGTGACAATACTGGCGTACTGCCAAGTAAGGTTTTGACAAAACCCAGTGCCGGTACATAATTGGACAAAACCAGCAGGCAGGCAGTCAAAGGCGTCGACAAGATCAGCCCTACCGGTCCCCAGAGGGTGGTCCAGAACGTAGCAGCCAGAATAATTGCCAAAGTAGACAGACCGGTACTTTCCCCATACAGCCAAGGTTCAATCACGTTATTGCTGATGAGTTCCAGCACCAGTATCAAGGCCACAGTCCAGAGCACCATGTCCCAGCCCGGATCAACGGCGAAAGCCAGTGTAATCGGGAAAATAGCTGAAACGATCGGGCCAACATAGGGTACAAAACGCATAACCACCGCGACCAGCCCCCACATGATCGCTGCTGGCACGCCAATCAATAACAGCCCAATCGCCATGGGAATACCATAAGTGACATTGACCAGCAGCTGCATGCGCAAATAGGTTCCGATACTTTTGCCGGCATCATCCAGCGCATCGGTGCCGATATTCAGATTACCACCCAAGAGTTTCAGAAAGCGGTCATGCAGGTCTTTACCATTGAATAAAATCAATACCATAAACAGGAACACAATCCCGATAATCGCCAACGGATTCAGGATTTTATTCAACCAGTCCAGCGCAGCCTCTTCACTCGTTGGCTCTAGGCCCACGACTTTGACATTCTGCACATTCGGGTCTTCTGTTTCCTGTTCTTGGGTGTCTATCGAATTTTCTACCGTGTCAAAGGTCTGGATCGCACCGTCCCACATACTCGGTCCCTGACGATAATTTTCGAGCATTTTCAGTTTTTGCTGGATGGTGTCCTGATATTGCGGCAGTTCCTGACTCAGCTTACCAAGCTGCACCCCCAGATAAGTTGCAGTGCCGCCCAGAAATGACAAGGTCAGGCACATGACCAGGCCAATCGCCGCCCATTGGGGACAGCCCCAGCGCTTTAAGCGAGAAACTAGGGGAGAAAGTAAAAATGCCAGCAGAATGGCCAAAGCCAGCGGAATAAAAATATCACGGCCAAAATACAATGCCGTCATGACTACAGCAGCAATTACAAAGCCTGCCATCATTCTGAGTGCATGTTGGGTGCGCTGCCGCTCGGACTGATCCGGCATCAATACTTCAGTCTGTTGTTGCAGGTTGGCCTGTCGTGGTTTTACTTGACTGTTCTTGTTGTTATCCACCTGAAAAGTCCTAAAATATTATTCCTTCAACATAATTTAGGACTTTCTATATTTTTGTTACAAAGGTATTCCTGTAATCATTTGCAAAGATATTTCACTTAAATCTTTTCAGGTAAATAGATTAACTCACGCTTTTGATCCGGCGCATTTTCCGGGTTTCGAGTTGCACAGGGACTGAAGTATGTTGATGCAGCAATTGCCATTTGCCCTGCTGCTTGCTCAGGCACATGCTGACCCGACACCAGCCCAGCTGGAAAATCGGTTCAATCACCGCATAACTCACCCGTACATAACCATCGACTACAGCCAGATCAGAAGTGACATGAATATTAAGGTCTTGGCGTTCGATGCGTATGCCTTCCGGTATAAATGCCCGATATTGCTGCCAGAGTGCCTGATAGGCTTCTACACCTTTCACTTCCATACTGACATCGACCAGACGGATATCGGGTCGGCATAATTGAACAATATCCTGAATTTCAAGTCTGGCTACGGCATTATCCCACTCCTGAAGAAATGCCATGACTTCCTGAGCCAATTTTTCATCCCCAAAAACCTGCATAAAATTTCCTTCAACCGGACAAGTCAGACCTGAAATCTGGGATTCAATTAACTCACCCGATTTCTGATCTTTTGTTCTTATTATTTTGCCTATGCTAAAGCGTTATTCTCGCTTTGCTCTTCCCACTGCCGGATTGGATACAGCCCACCTGAAGATTATTTTTTAAATTATTTTTATTTCAATCAGGATGAATATGCTGTTTCTAGATTGGATGATTCAAAAATCAGCAGCGATTAAAAGTTACTTTAGAACTTTTATTGCATGCCTGTAAATGACATAAAGCGTCATTTAAAAATAGAAATAATTTTAGATCTGAATAAGATAGCGGGCTGTTACAGACCAAGTCGATCTGTTTATAAATTTCGTACGGCATTGATAAAATTTAAGGCATTTGATCCATGTCATCTCAGCAAATAAAAGCCATCATTCAGATAACAGCTTTACGATAAGTCTGCTTTGGCATTTCAATGATTTCGACACGAAGCTGTATTTTTAATTCAGGTTGTGGCGCAATATATTGCTGCATCACGTCGAGCACCAATTCGGAAATCGCCTGACGAACTTCGACACTGCGCCCACTCAACAGTGAAACTTTGGCATGCACATAGGCCTGATCTGTAACAGCATTCAGTCCAATCACATAATCCTGCTGCATAATCGCACGACTTTTTAAATCATTGGGATCAGTGACATGGCCGGTGTTAAAAAGTGCCTGATGGATCGCGACCAATAAAGGTTTGATCTCGATATGTTGCAGATTGTCAGAATATTCCAGATGCAGGTGCGGTATTAAAGTGGTCTCAAATCGAAAACGTGAGGATCAGAGCGGCAGGAAAATAATCAGCCCAGAATTTCAGTAATAATGAGAATAATACGATACATCAACCGTATTATTCTCTCGTCAGAATTTTAGTCTAGGGCTAAATTTAAGCTTTCTTTACATATTCTGATTTCAGTTTCATCGGGCCGATTCCCTCGATTTTACAATCGATATCATGCCCATCTGCAGCATCAGGCAGCAAGCGGATACTTTTTACCTTGGTGCCCACTTTCACCACTGAAGATGAACCTTTGATTTTCAGGTCTTTAATCACCGTTACGCTATCACCGTCCGCCAGCACATTGCCATTGGCATCCTTAATGATCACTTGCTCTTCAGTGATTTCACCTTCTTTCCACTCGTGTGCGCATTCTGGACAGATCAGTAGATCGCCATCTGCATAGGTATATTCAGATTGACATTTCGGACAGTTTGGCAGACCCATAAGAACCTCGAAAAAAAGAGAAAAATAAAATAAATGAAACAAATAAGCGCACAGTATAGCATCTTTGTCTGGAGCACTCATGGATAGGACATGATGATGCAACCAACACAGGAGATCGAAGGAATTAATTGTCTGAAATCTGCGGATTAACCAGTAAAGACAGGAGTTGCAGTGATTCCTGCCAGCTCAAATGACACACCGCCGGCGGCACCACATCCGGATAACCTACCTGAATAATATGCAAACCGGTACCGATTGACACTTTTTCAAAGATGATCGTCACCTCTATTTCACCCTGCAAGTCGGGGGTAGAAAACTGATCGGTATAGCGCAGCAGCTGATTGGGAATGACCTCATGATAAATGCCATGAAAATGATGCTGGGTTCCGGTAGAAAAATTGGTAAAGGTGGTTTTATAGCTGCCGCCGGGTTTGACTTCCGCATGTTCTACTTTGGCAATAAAGCCATGTGGTGCCAGCCATTTGGCCAGTGCATCCGGATGCACAAAGGCACGATACACCCGCTCCGGTGGTGCGCTGAACACACGATGCATTTTTAAGGTGTAACTCATTTTTTCTTGTCCTTTGTTGTTATTATTTTTTTATTGCAGGATATTCCCTGCATTTGTTGTGGCTAAATTATCAACCTAAATTAAGTACTCATCTGAGTTATTTTATCCAGTTTTGAGCTGGCTATATATAATGAGTATGTATCTATACTCAAGCTCAAATCTTCATATAACGATTAAATAGAGCAATAAAAAAACCCGGCAGCACCGGGTTTCTTACTTTAAATCATTTAAATACAAGCATGCTCAGCTACTACGCAGGCTGCCCTCTTCGTCATCCAACTCATCATCATAGACATAGGCCATGCAACCCCAACCATCATATTCACCCTGAAATTGTGCCGCGATTTTGCTGAACCATTGTTCCAGATCCACGATATCTTCGTAAGCAGGTTCCATATACACATAAATCGTGATGATCCATTCCAGGGTATCGCTTTCTTCGTCCTGAAACAGGCTGATTTTTTGCTCTTCTTTTAATAGATGCAAGGCACAACGATCCGCCTGCGCTTCATCCGCAAAGGCAATCGAAAATTCAATTTCATGTGCCTCTTGCAAGTCGTCGCCATCCTGATGCATTTGCCACAGTACATTGCCATTTTCATCGTCCGGGAATTGATTGTAATCACGTGACATAGAAGTATCCTTATTATGATGCTGTTTTATTCTGCATTTAAGATTAGCTGATTTTTGTACAATTATCGAGATACAGACAAAAAATATTATCTTTTAACCATAAATAAACATATGATTTTTATAAATATAAAAATAAGTAAGAGGGTCAATATAGTCAAGATTCCTCAAGGCCAAAAATCCTGAAAAATATCAGGATTTAAACCAACTTATGGCATTCAGAATACTCTGGTAAAAATCTTCTAGACCTATGAATGTCATGATCTACGCGATGTGTGGATGCAGATGATCCTGTTCCAATTGCAAAACCAGCGCAGCAAACTTGAGTTCTTCTAAACGCAGATCAAGATAGGATTCTTGAATCATCGCCTGACTCAGTGTCTGCCCGGTATAATTCAGCAAGACATAATCATCCTTTAAGGCCTGCAATATCTCGCCCAAATTTTCTGTGCTTAATTGAGAGAGATATAAATCTGCCTTACAGTTGAAAGCCAGACTAAGGATTTCAATAGTACTTCGACGGCGATTGTCGTCGACATAATTACAGCTCGCCACCTGCTGTGTTTCTATGGCCTGTTGAATTCTGTCACGGACATTGCGTAAATGCCGAACCGCATCCGTTTCGCTATAACCCTCAATCAGCTGCTCTAAAACCTGTGTTGCGGGAAGCTGCAAGCCGAAGCGCTGGGCCTGTATTTTATGCTGTAAAGCACTCAATACCTCTTGCAAGCGATGCTGTTGTTTAGCCTGTTCATAATAACCGTGCAAACTTTGTCGGGCCTCCTGCTCAACCTCGGCCACGGCCTGCGCCTGAAACTGGGCAAGATAATCTTTTACTCTTGCGATATAGGCTTTGAGATCATCGATCATGATCGAAGCATCCAGCTTGGTCGCTTCAACAAAGTTTTCAGCCTGCAAAGTCCGGTTAATAATATATTGCTCGATATCCCAGATATCCTGATATTTTTTATATTTATTCAGGGCAATGTTTAAACTGCCATTTTGTACCCGCAATTGGGTGATTTCATAATTCAATTCATCGACTTGAGTTTCATAATCTGCCAATTTGCTGCGGGAATGATCCAGGTTTTCCTGTAAAAACTGGATATTGCTGCGTAATGAAGCCTGTACCTTTAAGCTCCATAGCAATGCACATATTAAAATACTCGCGAGAACGAAGAGAGCCATACTGAGCATCGTTCTTTCCTTTAACCCCGGGCAGCGCCCTAAACCATCAAATTAAAAATTTATTATAAAGTCATGATTAATTTTGCATCACTTCGGCCAGATAATCAAAGCCGTTGATCAATACTAAGTCATTCATTCATTTTATTTTTCTACAAAATTTTTATGTGCAAGTCATATATGACTGACTACTTTCCAGCTCAAGACAAATCCATTCTGAAACAACTTACGATATTTTTTATATCAAAGGATATAATTTGAAAGTTTAAAAATAATGAAAGGAAGGTTAAAAAATCATAAAAATAAAGGCATCAGGCCTATAGCGGGAGATAAAAGAATAAAAAATCTCTAGGCTCATCGTCAAGAGATAAACCGAACATTAAAATTTATATTCTGCAGTAACAGCCGATCAGGCAATGGATCAGTAGAAAATTTCATTTGAACATGCTTATAAAGCCACTCATTTCCACGCTGTTATCGAAATAAATTCTCACACTTTTTTATTCGGATTGCCCAGTTTAAGAGCTTGATCCTGATCATATTTATGAGATTAAAAAGCATGTGTCCGGTTGAATCTAACTATTAAGCAGAATCAAATTAGAATGGTATGTCTGCCTTTATTTCGACCGGGACACCATTCAAAGGCTGGGTAAAGGCCAGATAACTGGCATGCAAGGCCATACGATTTAAAGGACTGCGCTGGGGTTCAGGATGATAAATTTTATCGCCAGTAATGGGATGACCGATATGCAGCATATGCACTCGTAGCTGATGGGAACGGCCGGTAATGGGGGTCAACAACACCCGACTAATGTCTTGCTGGGGTAGATATTCTAAGGCCTGATACAAGGTTTTGGCGGCCTTGCCCAGTTCAAAATGCACCATCTGACGCGGACGGTTTTCCCAGTCGGTAATCAAAGGTACTTCGACGCTGCCCTCACCCTCAAGTTTGCCTTGTACCAGCGCGACATAATTTTTAAGTACCGTGCGTGCCTGAAACATTTTACTCACTGCCACTTCTGCATCGCGGTGTTTGGCAAACATCAAAATACCGGAGGTGGCCATATCCAGACGATGGGTAATTTTGGCCTGCGGATACTGGTCCAGTACCCGCAAATAGGCACTGTCGTGATGTTCAGGTAAACGCCCCGGAACCGACAATAATCCGGCCGGCTTTTCAATCACCACCAGATCATCATCTTCATAAACGATATGCAACGGTTCTTGCGGTGGACAATAGACAAAGTCATTGTTGATGGGCATTTTAAGGGTACAGCATCTATAATAATGCGCGCAAAATAACAAGCGGCTTCTAGGCTGTCAATTACCGTGCTTGACCAGCTCAGCTTAATCTGCCAGATAATAATCGACCGTCGAGACCACGCGTACTTTCTTCAAATACGGTGTATTGCTGTCGCGATCTTCAATACTAAACAGCCCCTGATTGGCGGACTTGATTTTGCCCAGACTGCTTTTTGAATCTGCCGCAAATTTTTCTGCCACACTTCGGGCATTTTCGGTGGCTTGTTCAATCATCGCCGGCTTGATGTCATTCAGCTTGGTAAATAAATATTCCGTTCTTTGCCCAGAATCATCCCCTGCAAAGGCAATGCCTTTTCTGCCCAAGGCCACCAGGCGACTTTGTGCCGCGCGTACTGCATCTATTTTATGGGTATAGACTGTAATGGTCTGACTAGCAGTGTAACGCAATGCAACATTGGCATCCCCGCCATATTGCTGCGCGTATTTATCGGTGATACTTGGTGAAGCACTGGTAATTTCTTCCGTGCTAAATCCTTCATTTTTTAAGAAGGTCTGAATTTCTTGGGTATTGGTTTGCATGGTGTCATACAATTCGGCCAAATCCTGACTGCCGGCATTAAAGCGGATTGGCCATACCGCCACATCGGCTTTGACTTCGCGTTCCGACAAGCCTTTGACCGAAACTATACGTTCATATTGTTTAATTTTCAGCGCGCTATTGCCCAGAATCCATCCTGCAATAATCATTCCCAAGCCGATCAAGGCGCCTAAAATCAGGGCCGGTTTGACTTGATTCATGTGTGTCAACTCCTTTGAAATCTTTTTTCGTTCTTATTGATCCTGTCATGCTATCAAGTAGCGATAAAATGATATTAATCCAATCTTATTTTTATCACTTGAAAATTCAATCACAACATCGCACTTAGCTTTGATTCATCAGATAGATTGCAATTAACGGCGTCAGGTTAAACAGCAGAATGCCAATTTTATACACAGCCATTCCTGAATAATGAATCACATCAAAACTGGCATCTGACAGCCGAAACCATTTTCCATGCACCTGCTTCATCCAGTTTCGAGCAAAAATAAAGACCATGAACCAGATCATGAGAATGACATAATTAATGAGTGTGCAAAACAGTAAAAAACGGCACCAGATATCGAGATTCATGAGGATTCCCCTAAGGGGCAACTGATGTTTTTAAAATAACAGATCATGCTGATAAATGAAGGATGGATTTGTATCCTGCTTGGATAAATAGTTTTCTTAAATTTATGATTTATATTTATTTTAATTTTTAATTCTACGTATATTGCTGGAGAATTTTTTAGGGTGTTGGGAAAACTCGCAATGGTTTACTTCAACTATCATTCTTTGTAAGACCTGATCTTATAGCCTATAAACTTTTGGTCTATAGCGTCCTAAGCCGGATCGAGACCTTTTGGGTTCGTACTGCACTCGCGTTTTGCGCCGCTCACAGCATGCTACTCTTTCCGATCCCATCACACCCTTGAAAGCTATATTAGGCAAAGATGGACGGGATTAATTTCCTATGTTTTTTTAATTTGCATTAAATCTGAAAATTTATTTCATTATTAACCCACATATAGAGAAATAAATTCCATTTCCAATTTTTTATGCTTTTTTATTCGCCAAAATGAGACTTTATTGCAATTTATATTCAGGACAGGATTGCTGTTTTATTGAAAGAATGTTCCCTGAATCCATTGCGCACTAAACCACCAGGCACTAATCGCGGACATCCCGCACAGAAGATTAGCCAGTACCTTATTAATTCTAGTCAACTCAGAACTATAAATTTTCAAATTAAGCAAATAAGCGATCACAGCGTAAACCGAGCCAATCGCGCCCCCAAAAAGAATCAGGATCAGTGGCCATGCAGAATAGAAATGGGCTTTTTTATCTAAATTTCCTGACTCTGGTGCGTGCTGTTGAATATCCATAGGTGATAGCCCTCTTTTTAATATATGCACTTGCACTATTTCTAGGCAGATATTTATCCTTTAGAAAAATATTTGCCTTCTAGAACTTTCACTGAAGCAAGAAGCAGACCAATTTTATCGTACAAAGAGCTGTCGGGTATGATGATTGATATAGGCATTCAGACCATCGCCATATTGAGCGAGCTGTTTCATGTTTTCGACATGCTGATAACCGGAACTGCTATAGCTATAAGTATAAACTTTCGAGTTTTTCTTAAATTGAACCCGAATAAACTCGTTACCAATCTCGTAATTGGCAACACCTGAGTCATGATTAAGATCAAGATAATGTTGCAATTGAGCTGCCCTAAACACTATGAATCCAGGGTTTTAGATGGGGTTTTATTGATCAATTTTCAAACAAATTTAAATCATAAATAGCGAAGTTTAGATAGCAAAAAGCCCTATTGAGTAATAGGGCTTTCGTTCAAAACAGAGGATAACTGTTTGAGTTGTTTTGCTTAGGCATTCTTATTGTTAAATTGATTGCCTTGGCATTTGGTACACGGTGGTAAACGATCAGTACCAATTTCTAAGTAGGTGCGGTGTCCGCATTGAACACAAAAATAGAAGCCTGTTCCGGGTTTTTCGCCAGCAGTAACCATCTTTGTTCTCCATGGTTTTAGAAATGGTCTAGCTAGTATAACCCTCTGGTGATGAATGTCTATTGTCCATTTTTGTAAATGATGGTGTCGATTGGGCGAAGCAATATTTTCATAAAAAATTTGACAACCTTATAAAGTGTTGGTTACCAATTTTTCTATTACTCAAAACTTCAACTCATGAAGAATAATGATTAAATTTTTTGTAAACACCAAGTAGTAAAATCTTGAATATGAACTAGATCTGCTATTACTTCTTCAACACTTTTTTCATTTAAATTTTGCTTAAACTTATACCATTCACCAGTTTTTTTAGTTTCTAAGCAAAGATGGGGCTCAATTGCACCTAACTTCCACACCCAAATTGACTGTGCTTTGAAATGTTCTCTTAATTCAGTAATAAATTCATCTGCTTTTTGCTGCTGTGCTAATAATTCATAAATTTCAGCAGCTTTAAAGCCGCCACCTTTTGTTGGATATCCTCCTTCAAGTTTAAAACCATGAGTCGGTTGTATCTCATTAATAATATCTAGACATGTTTTTATACATTTATGTTCTTTTTCAATCAACTTAAACTTATGGGCTGAAAATGCAAAATCTAAATCAGCCAATGCTTTCGCAGGAATATTCATCTCTTTTAAAATATTTATCATTCCAGGAATACTCTGTGAACCATTAGCTATTACTAAAGCTAACTTGAGCTCTCCTAATGTTTTACCTGTAATTTTTTTAATTAAGGGCGGTAAAACTTGCTTTTCAGTATCACCTTCTGCAATAAGTACAGTATCTGAAAATAAAATTTGTCCTAAATTATAAGTTTCAAACAGTAGTCGCGCTTGTGCATCATGAGTGTCTAAAATCTTAGTAATAGCTTCTTTTAATCTGACTTCAACTCGTGTTCCTTCAGCATTTTTACGCACAATATTCGTATATGGAATATCGTCTTGTTCGATCATAAATGGTGAATGTGTTGTAAATATGACTTGATAACCTTTCTTTGAAAGACTTTTTAAAGATGCTCGTAATAATTCAATAGCTTGCGGATGCAAGAATAATTCTGGTTCATCAATAAGGAGTAAATTCGTTTTTCCCTCTTTAGAAACATCTTTTGTAATTTCTGCTAAATGCCTAATTAAAGTCATTTGAATAGCTCTTTGAGCACCATGCCCCATATCAGTAAAATCAGTTTTCTTCTGATTGCCCTCTTCCGTAACTTTAATTTTTCCCTGCTTAAACAGATCTGCAATATCAGGTGTTGGAATATCAATATTCAGCTTTAATCCGGGGAAAAAATCTTCTATTTTTTCATTAATTGAATCATCAAATTCCTTAAAATCTTTTAATCTTTCTTCTCCATCTACGTTTAACTTTGATCCAATCACTTTTAAAGCATCATTAATTACGTCGACTTTTGTTGCAATTATTTCTTTTTGCAAAATTGCTATTAGTTTTCCAATAGTATTACCTGCCTTATATTTAGAAACATCTTCAGCTGAATCTTCCATTGAGTTTATAAATGTAGGTTCAGGAAATAAGGTTGTTATAGCTTGAGGTAATCCATTTGGATTATTCCATATATCATTGTTTAAACTTGGAGGCTGTACCCCCATAACAACAGCATTCTTACCAGTTCCTGCTTTTTCCTGAAAGAATCTAATTCTAATTTTTCCTTCTTCCAAATACGGTTCTAAGCTTTTAAATTGTATCTCTGATAAATGCGCTAAACTTTCTTCATTTACTCCCTCTAACAAAGCAATTATTTCTATTGGTTTATTAGGATCATAAAAACTATTTTCATCTTGTGCTTTGCCCCTTACTAGAGCATCAATACACTTTAATAAATTTGATTTCCCCGCGTTGTTATATCCAACTAAAGCTGTAAAAGATTCTAATTTTAAAAAAGTTTCTCGACACGATTTAAAGTTACTAATTTTTATTTCTGTTATACGATGCATCATCAATTTCCTAATAAAAAAACCCCACTTCACAGTAGGGTCTTTTTTAAACAATATCAACAACTTTAATCCACTCCAACCCTCCTTAAAAAAGGAGGAAGTTCCCCTCTTTTTCAAAGAGGGGCTAGGGGTGATTTTAAAAAAGATTAAGCCACATTCCCTTCCAAAAAATCCTGTGCAAAGCGCTGCAATACCCCACCCGCTTCATACACATGCACTTCTTCTTCAGTATCCAGACGGCAAGTCACAGGCACTTCAATAATCTGGTTCTTACCATCATCGGTTGAACGTTCAACCACCAAAGTCAACGTCGAACGTGGCGCGATATTACCAATCACGCTGTACAGCTCAGTACCATCAAGACCTAAAGTCTTACGATCTGTACCCGGTTTAAACTCAAGCGGCAACACCCCCATACCGACCAGATTGGTACGGTGAATACGCTCAAAACCTTCAGCGACAATTGCTTCTACACCTGCCAGACGCACACCTTTCGCCGCCCAGTCACGACTCGAACCCTGACCATAATCCTTACCAGCAATAATAATCAACGGCTGTTTACGGTTCATGTAGATTTCAATCGCTTCCCACATCCGCATTACTTCGCCTTCCGGCTCCACACGCGCTTTCGAACCTTGTTTGATCGTGCCATCAGAACGCACGACCATTTCATTGAACAGTTTCGGGTTGGCAAAAGTCGCACGTTGCGTCGTGAGGTGATCACCGCGATGCGTTGCATAGGAGTTAAAGTCTTCCTCAGGCACACCCATTTTTTTCAGGTATTCACCTGAAGCACTGTCGAGCACAATCGCATTCGATGGTGATAAATGATCAGTGGTGATGTTATCGCCCAAGATCGCCAGCGGACGCATATTTGACAAGGTACGCGGTGCAGCCAAAGCCCCTTCCCAATACGGCGGACGGCGAATATACGTACTTTGCGGACGCCAGTCATACAACGGACTTGTTGCTTTTTCATTCACACCCAAGTCGAACATCGGAATATAGATTTTTTTGAATTGTTCTGGTTTTACAGCAACTTTCACCAGCGCATCAATTTCTTCATCCGATGGCCAGATATCTTTTAGATAAATCGGATTGCCGTCTTTGTCTGTACCTAAAGCATCTTTTTCGATGTCAAAACGAATCGTACCGGCAATTGCATACGCCACCACTAAAGGCGGTGAAGCCAAGAATGCCTGCTTCGCATATGGATGAATACGCCCATCGAAGTTACGGTTGCCCGAAAGCACCGCTGTTGCATACAGATCACGGTCGATAATTTCCTGCTGAATCTTTGGATCTAATGCGCCCGACATGCCGTTACAGGTCGTGCATGCATAGGCCACGATACCAAAGCCCAGTTTTTCTAAATCTTTAAGTACGCCTGCTTCTTCCAAATACAAAGCAGCCGCTTTAGAACCCGGTGCAAAAGAAGATTTCACCCAAGGTTTACGCACCAAGCGCAATTCATTGGCCTTACGTGCTAGCAAACCTGCCGCCACCGTATTACGTGGGTTGGAGGTATTGGTACAAGACGTAATCGCCGCGATAATCACCGCACCATCTGGCATCAAGCCTTCTGCTTCTTGCGCGCGAGCTGCTTCTAAATTACCGGCAATGCCTTTTTCTTTCAGGTCAGATGTCGAGACACGTGCATGTGGATTTGATGGCCCTGCAATATTACGTGTCACAGTCGATAAATCGAAACGCAATACACGTGGATATTCTGCTTGGGTCATATCCGATGCCCAAAGCCCGATCTCTTTGGCATAAGTTTCGACCAGTTTGACTTGCTCAGGCTCACGACCGGTCAAAGTCAGATAATCAATGGTGTTCTGGTCGATATAGAACATCGCAGCAGTTGCGCCATATTCCGGGGTCATGTTGGAAATCGTGGCACGATCACCGACTGACATGCTGTCAGCACCTTCACCAAAAAATTCTAAATATGCACCAACCACACGCTCTTTACGCAGGAATTCGGTTAATGCCAAGACGATATCCGTTGCGGTAATGCCTGGCTTGCGCTGACCTACCAGCTCCACACCGATAATATCTGGCAGACGCATCCACGATGCACGGCCCAGCATCACGTTTTCGGCTTCCAAGCCGCCAACACCAATCGAGATCACGCCCAATGCATCTGTATGAGGTGTATGCGAATCTGTACCAACACAGGTATCCGGGAATGCCAGACCATCACGGTTCTGAATCACCGGAGACATTTTCTCCAAGTTGATCTGGTGCATGATGCCATTACCGGCAGGAATCACATCGACATTTTCAAATGCGGTTTTAGTCCATTCAATAAAATGGAAACGGTCTTCGTTACGACGGTCTTCAATGGCACGGTTTTTCTCAAAGGCATCCGGATCAAAACCACCAAACTCAACCGCCAGTGAATGGTCGACGATTAACTGGGTTGGAACTACCGGATTGACTTTAGACGGGTCACCGCCCTGTTCTGCAATCGCATCACGTAAACCGGCAAGATCAACCAGTGCCGTTTGTCCCAAGATGTCATGACATACTACACGTGCCGGATACCACGGGAAATCATGTTCCTGTTTACGCTCAATCAGCTGGCGTAAAGACTGTTCCAGAATGGCAGGTTCACAACGACGCACCAACTGCTCTGCCAGGACTTTGGAAGTATAAGGAAGTTTGGCATATGCGCCTGGCTGAATATCTTCTACGGCCTGTCGCACGTCATAATATTCCAGCTGGGTGAATTGCAGCGGTTTACGGTAGTTGTTGTTCATAAGCTTGCCTGCCCTCGTTTATCTCTATTTTTATTCATCAATAGATATCGATGAGTTACTTTTGTAATAGCAGCATTGTACGCTGCACAAATAGCATTTCCCAAATTTTATATTTTTCAAACACTTAATTATAAAAAATGGTATTTTCGCAAAAATTTGTTACATAGACTTTAGAATTTTTGCTTTAAAGCGGTCTTTTGCTAAAAAAATCTGAATAATTCGCCTTATTCTTTAGTCTTATGTTGCAAAATATTTCTCTATCTTTTTATTTGAATATTACTCTAAACCACTAATATCATTAATAAATAATTAATTTTATGTGCATTTTTTTAAAGATGAAAAAATATAGTCTGACTGGTTTTCATAGGCCTGTCCTGTCGCCGCATTTAGCAAAATTTCAATCCCCTAATTTGAGATAGCAGATTTTCCAAAACTATCAGAAGCTCAGTATGACGAATGTCACATTATTCGCAATCCTCACATTAAAACAATAACCATAACAGGCAGAACTGAAATGTTGAAAATCGCAATATTCGGAGCTATAGCCGCCATTTTGACGCTCTTAGCTCGCGGTTGGGATGGAACAAAAAATCCATCGCCGCCATCCAATCCCTCTAACCCGTCCCAACCCTCTCATCCCTCACACCCAATACATCCACCCAAGCCATCACATCCCGTTCCGACAACATCAGACAGCTTAATTAGCAACCCACCTCTGTTACCGAAAAGTGCCAAGGGCAAATATGAGCTGATCGTGGCCTATAAAACCAGCAAACTCTATAACCCTAGAAACGGATTATGGGATCAGGTACTGCTGAGAGGCTATTTAACCAAACCCAGTTTATTTGATAAGAAAAAAACCGGTGAATATGTCGAGGATCAGCTGGTCGGACCACAGATTCGGGTCAAACAGGGTGAAACCATGGCGCTTAACCTGAATAACCAGCTGCCACCCGAGTCAGAAACAACCTGCCCAACTCATGTTGAGAATGTAAATGAACCACACTGCTTTAATACCACCAACCTGCATACCCATGGTTTCTGGGTCAGTCCTCAAGGCAATAGCGATAATGTCTTTTTGAAATTCAAACCTCAGGAAAAATTTGATTATCAGTTCAAAATGGAACCGAATCATCCCGCAGGGACTTACTGGTATCACGCCCATCTGCACGGTTCAACTGCTCTTCAGGTATCAAATGGCATGGCAGGCCCATTGATTGTTGAAGGCTCAAGAACACCAAAAGTCAAAAATGGCAAAGTCACCTCAACTGGAGATATGGATATTCTATGGAAAGAAAAAAACAGTTATCCGAATGAAAATATCCTGCTGTTCCAGCAAATCCAATATCGCTGTAGCAACCCCGACCCTAATGTCAAATTCGCTGTTCCCAATAACTGTGAAGGTGTAGGTATAGGCATGCTGGAAAATTATAATGACCTGTCTATTGGTGGCTTCTGGACTAACCAGAATTACTACACCTCTATCAATGGTAAAATTTTAGGTGAGATCAAAGCAGAACAGAATCAGTTTAACCGCTGGCGCATGATTCATGGTGGTGTACGCGATACCATTGGTCTAATCATTAAGGAAATTCCCAATTCCAGTAAGTTTAGCGCAGAACAAACTATTAAAGCCTGTTCAGCCTATCAGGAGGCAGACAAGAAAGCTGAATTTGAGAAGCTGAATAGCCTGAATGTGCATACCATCGCGCAAGATGGCTTAACCATGAATCATGTACAGACCAGAACCCTGTCCGTGTTCCATCCTGGTTATCGTCATGATGCAATGGTTGCCTTTCCGACCACCAATAGATACTGCATTTTTGACACCAAATTGAATATCGATGATGAAATTAACGCGCCATTACCGAATGTAGGTCCTCAAATTGCTCCAAATCATCGCTTCAATGCCCAACTGCTGGGATGGGTCAATGTAAAAGCAGCCAAGACCAAGCCTCAGACTGCTGCCCAGTTCCTGAAAGATCGGGCACAAAAAATTGGTTTAAGCGAAGACCTCCAGAGCCAGTTATCTCAGCTTAATCTTTCTGCGTTTAGTGATCATCCATCACTGATGACGCCGGAAATTGATAAAGTAGTTGCTGCCCGACCAAAACAATATAGTGCTTTTTCGCTCGGCCCCGACCCTAGAACTGGCATATTCAAATTTGGCTTCCGACATAAAAAAGATGGAGATACACTGAGTTTCGGAGATTTCTTTGATGGAGATAGTTCAGTAGATGGCGAATATGTCCGTCAGTTACAAGTTGGACAGACTGATGAATGGGAACTGACCAGCGCTGGTTTTGGTGGCCATCCGTTCCATATTCATGTTAACCCGTTCCAGATTGTTAAAATTTTGAATCCTCAAGGTAAGGATGTCAGTGAGGCAGTGGCACCAGAAGATCCGGTGAATCCAGTTCTGGATGATGTGCAATACCGTGGCATGAAAGGACAGTTTAAGGACACGCTTTTTGTAAAACAAAACTATACCTATATTGTCCGCAGCCATTACAAGAAATTTGAAGGTGACTTTGTACAACATTGTCATATCCTCGACCATGAAGATCAGGGCATGATGGAAATCGTACGGGTCTGTGGAGGAAAATTCCCTTGTGATTCGCCATTACCGGCTAGCCATCACCACTAAAGATCTGCTCGCTAAAAGCCAATGATTTCGATTGTTGGCTTTTTTGTTTGCCTCTATTTGATGCTTGCTGCACAATAACTGCATTGATTTATAGTATTCAAACCGGGGCTTATTATGGCAGCGTCTCCTGCTTTTACATTGTTTAGTCTGAATGGTGTAGATGCACAAAAATTCCTTCAAGGTCAGGTGACTTTGAATACTGAAACTTTGGCGGAAAACCAGACACGCTATACTGCAATCTGCAGTCTGAAAGGACGCATTCAATTTGGCTTATGGCTTAAAAAAATCAGTCCGGAAAGCTTTGAAATCGTCAGCACTGAAGATCAGTCCACGGAACTGGCCAATCATATTAAAAAATTTGGCGCCTTCTCAAAAATGAAACTGGAATTGGTTGGTCCAGTTTATCCAGTCATCAATGGCATTCATACTGACTTCGTTACGACTGAAACCGATGCCACCCTTTGGGAGCAGCAAGCCATTGAATCAGGTCAGGCCTGGATCCAGGCGGCTACCGCCAATCTGTTTCAACCTCAGGAATTGCGTTTGCATCAACGCGAAGGCATTCACTATGACAAGGGTTGCTACTTGGGTCAGGAAGTCATTGCACGCCTGTGGTTTAAAGCCAAGCCAAAACACTGGTTACATCTGGTTCAAGGCACAGGTGCCGCGCCTGATGTTGCGACCAAACTGAATAATGATGTTGAAATCGTCAATAGCATCGCGATTGAAAATGGTTATAAAGCGCTAGTCGTTGCAAAACCTGAAGCATTGACCGAGTTAGGTCTAGATGTTCTGGAACTTCCTGAAGCCTTAAGTGGTGATGTGGCGCGTCCGCAATAATCATTGCGTAGCCCATAAAAAAAGCCAAGATGAAATTCTTGGCTTTTTTGTTTTAGAAACCATGAAACAGCTTATTCATGTCTTTCACGACATAGTCTTTGAAATGATAGGCTCGCGCATGTTTGGCATCAAACTTTGCCGTGAGTTCACCTTTTTGAAAGACGTATACCCGGTCTTCCTGACTCATCAAAAACTCTGCACCAAGTTTTATCAGCAGCGCATCAATCTTGTCTTCATCCGCAATCGATTCATCTGCATTGATTCTGTCATAGTGACGTTTAATGGTTTTGACAAACATGGTGAAATCCTGGGAGTCTGATTCAAACCGAGATTTAATCAGAGAAGTCGGCTGAAGCAAAGTAATCCTTTTGATATCTGCAGGATTGATCAGAAATCTCTCCGAATCATGCATCGATTTAATCGGTGTATTGTGCTTCGATGATTTGTATTTAGTGACAAATTGTATATTTACAAAGCACAAAATCCTTTTATGATGTAAGTGAAAATGATTAAAACCGCACCAAGGAATAAGGTGCCAGCAATAATAAGGTTATAGGAACCATGAAAAAATTAGTACTCGCTGCAGTTCTTGCCCTTTCTGCGCAATTCGCTTTGGCAAATACCGTAAAAGATCAAGTCGATCCCCAATTTCAAAAAGTTGAGGCCATGGTCAAAGCCAATAATTTTAAAGGTGCCTATGACGCTTTGAATCAATTGGCCAGTCAAGGAAACGCCCAGGCTTTATATAACTTAGGCTATTTGACCCAAACCGGCCAAGGTACAACCAAAGACGAGAAAAAAGCCATTCAGCTCTACGAACAGGCAGCCAGCAAAGGTTATCCGGTGGCCAATTATGTATTGGGTAAAAATTATGCAGCCGGCACACTCGGACTCAAACAGGATTTGACCAAAGCCAAACAGCATCTGGAACGCGCTTCGGCAGCCAAATTTGATGATGCCAGCATTGATCTGGCCATACTGCTGTTTTCTGAAAATACAGCAGCGTCAAATAAAGCCGGACTGCAAAAGCTACAACCGTTGATCAGCAAAGGCAATATGCAGGCCATTCATGCCAAAGCCTTATATGACATCAGCAGCGGTTTCAAAAATAAAGATGAAAAACCGATTCAGCAAGGTCTAAGCAGCATTCAGGAACTGGCCAAAAAAGGTTATATTCCGGCGCTGATGGCAGTGGGCAATATGTTTGCCAATGGCAGTATTGTTCCGCAAAATCTGCCAGAAGCGAAGAAAATCTTTGCCGCACTGGCGCAGCAAAATGTTCCACAGGCCAAAGAGTCTTTGGCAGCAGTAGATAAAATGCTGGCTGAGCAGAAAAAAGCACCTGCGAAGAAAAGTTAAGTGAACCGATAAAACTCAAACATAAAAAAGCCCCATGCAATTTGGGGCTTTTTTTGTGGTGGAGCATCCATCTTCTAAAAGATTATCCCCACCACAAGGCAATTAAGCCACTGGTCACGATAAAACCGGCAATGGTACTCATCAACAATGGCGTTAAAGTTCGATCATTCAGACCATACGCCTGTCCCAACATGCCAAAAATCGTCGGCATCGGCAAAGCTGCAATGAGCGTACCAGCATGGACCATTTCCTGACTTAAATCAGTTAACTGGCTCAGTCCCAGATACATCAATAACGGCATCATGATATTGCTGGAAAATACCAGATAGAAACTTTGCAGATTGACATATTTCAGACTCATTCCTACGATCCCGCCGCCAATGGCAAACAAGGCCAATGGTGAGGCCGTCTGACCAATCAAGGCGAAGACCTGATCGAGATAGACTGGAATTTTAATCTGGAAAACCGCACAGGCCATGCCGAGCATGACCCCCATAAATAAGGGATTCTTCAGCAAGGTCAGCAGTACACTTTTCAAAATGGCGCCAAGATTTGCCTGATGTTGTGTGCCCAGCGCAGCCATGACCAGCACCAGCGGAATCAGCAACACGCTTTCAATGATGACCACCAGAGAGGTATAGGTCATCGCCTGTTGCCCGATCAATAAGTTGAGCACAGCCGTACCAATCAGGCCAGTATTTGACATTGCAGCGCCCAACGACAGCACTGCACTTTGCGAATGCGTATTCTGAAAATGACGGCGCATAATCCAGAAGCCGCTACCATAGAGCAGCAAGGTCACACTGCTATACACGGCAAAGTATTCAAAATACCAGATTTCATGCAGGTCTTTGGAGGCAAGGGACTGAAAGAACAGCAAGGGCAAGGCCACTTTAATGACAAAAGCACCGACCGTCCCCACCTGTTCTTTGTTTAACACTTGACTCTTTACAGTCAGATAACCCAGTGCCAATAATAAGAATATGGGCACAATGACCGCAAAAATCATAATGCAGTATCCTCTTGCCAGTGATATTCCATTATAAGAATTTCTGAGACTAAAGCAGTGTTAAAAAGGCTCAAACAGGTGATTCAAACCATGCGGTGCACAGCGCAGATATTGCGGTGAAATTTTGATTTTTTCCTCAAGTGCTGCCGCTGCATGCCAAGGCCAATGTGGATCATAAAGAATGGCACGAGCCAGTGCGATGGCATCAGCTTGACCTTTTTGCAAAATATCTTCTGCCTGCTTAGCTTCAGTAATCAAACCGACGGCAATCACGGGAATACTCACGACTTTCTTGATCGCATCTGCAAAAGGCACCTGATAATTCGGCTTCACATCGATGTTCTGTTTAGCATGTAAGCCGGCACTGGAAATATGAATATAAGCAGCACCCGCAGCTTCTAGTGCTTTGGACAATTCAATTGAAGAATCAATGGTCCAGCTATCTGGCTGATCCATCCAATCGCTGGCCGAAATACGTACTCCAATCGGATAACCTTCTGGAACCGCCGCCTTCATGGCTTGTAATACTTCCAGAGTCAGGCGAATCCGGTTCTCCAGTGAACCGCCATACTGATCATCACGTTTATTTGAAAGTGGTGACATGAACTGATGTAGTAAATAACCATGCGCTGCATGCAGCTCAATCAGGTCAAAACCGGCATTAACTGCACGTTTGGCACTTTCTGCAAAGTCAGCAATGACCTGCTTGATTTCTGACTGGCTTAAGGCCTTAGGTGGATGCTCATCTGCCTGAAAAGGAATATCACTGGCAGAAACAGTTTGCCAGCCATGTGCTTCATTCGGCTTAAACTGACCTTTACCTGCCCATGGTTTATCTGTTGAAGCTTTACGTCCGGCATGTGCGAGCTGAATGGCAAAAGGCATCGGGGAAATGGATTTAACTTTTTCCAGTAAGGTCTTGATCTGCTTCGCCTGTTCGTCATTCCACAAACCCAGATCGGCATAACTGATCCGGCCTTCTGGCTGTACCGCAGTCGCTTCGACGATACATAAACCTGCACCCGATAAGGCATAGTTGGCCCATTGCTGCTCGTGCCAATAGGTGATTTCCCCCTGCTCTGTTGCGGAGTACTGACACATCGGCGCAATTACGATTTTATTTTGAAGTTGCAGTGATCCAAATTGAATAGGTTGAAATAGTAATGCCACGCTGTATTTCCTCTTTTTATTGCACAGTTTCACTCTAAAAATAAAAACAGGCTCCTAAGAGCCTGTTTAGTTATAACGTGAACGATCAAACTTTAGAAGATGATTCGTGTAGTCAAACCGAGTACCAGTGCATCATCTACATTATTACTTGAACCTGGATTAATGACATATTGCAGGTTTGGACGCAGCATCAGCCACTTTGTTGCGTTATAGCTATAGTTCAGTTCAATATTGTATTCTGCATCAGCATTGAAAGCTGGCCGTGAATCAGCAAAGCGATTATTCACATGCACACGGTTTACTGCTAAACCTAAAATATCATTCGGCTGGCTGTCCGCAAGACCGATATATTTCACACCGATTTGTTGTGAATTATCCACTTTATTGGTATCGCGGTCATGCCAGGTAAAGTTGGCAAATGAATGCAAACCCTGACGGCCCTGACCTGTAGACGTTAACTGTTGCTCTACAGCTAACCAGCCGGCAAAGGTACGGTTTTTGGCATCAGTAGGATTGGCAATATCCTTTTGGTTGGCAACATCATCGGCAGTATTGTACATCCCGCCGACACGGTAGCTGCCCGGCAAGCCATTCACCAATGATTTCGGCGTCCAGATTACTTCTGCCGGAATCGTCACGCCATCGGCATGGTCGGTATCCAGACTCCAGCCCTGACCTTCTTTAGCGCCATTACCATTATCTGGATTAAACTCATACACACCGACTTGTACTGCAAGTTCAGGATTGAGTTGCTGCTTCACGCGCGCACCCCATTGTGCTACAGGCGTATTCATCCAGATATTGCCCTGCCATTTTCCCATTTGCGCTGCACAAAATGCAGTACTGGCAAAATCACAAGCCATGACATTAAAGTCCATACCCAGACCAAGACGACCCGCCTTAATACTGAGTCCTTGGTCTTTATAATTCTTTTCAATAGACAGCTCGCTCAGACGGCTATCCTGATTACCACGCCCAAAAGTACCTTGTACATTGGCCAGTTGCGGCGTACTAGGATCCTGCAAGTCACGAACAGAGGTACTTTGACCCTGGCGTGCACTCATCAAGGCACGTACAGTGACACCATTCCATCCCGCCAGCTTTTCCATATCCAGTTGAGTACCCAGCCATAATTGGGCAGAAGTTAATGGATCTGCGCCCTCATTACGACCACCATCAGCAAGATAGGCGGTATCGGTTAACAGATTGGCTTCAAATTTAATTCCCTGTTGGGCCAGTTCTGTACGTTGACCATTCCAGTCCCCCAGTAAATACTGACCTTGTGGATCAAATGCAGATTCCGCCTGAGCGGTTGTCATGGCAGCCATTAAAGGCAATAGAGCTAGACCTAAATATTTCATGTAAAACCTAAACATTCGGAGAGAAAAACAAGCAAGGTTTTAAATTGCTATTAGGTGCATGAATTTACATAACTTTTCATACAAATTCCCAGCATTTTTTTTATTACTCATTAAACTTTTAGTTATGTCTTACAAATAAAAATATAATTTTTATTTAAAAAATCTTAAATTATTTATATATTTTTCATCAGCTTATAATGTATTGATAATTTCCATTCGATTTACTTCTAAGAAAATTCGCTATAAAAACATAGAAACCCAGTTTATTCTTTAAACAATTACAGCTTAAATAAATATGAATACCCAGTCATTTTCCAGCGATTTCACCCAGATTAACGCTTGCAATCCCAGCCAATTCACCCAATATTAGCTGCATCTCCCTCGCCACTGATGTGTTATGCCTGAATTACCAGAAGTTGAAACCACCAAAACCAGTTTATTGCCTTTATTAGAGCAACGCGTAAAACGTGTTGAAGTACGTCAGTCAAGTTTGCGCTGGCCTATTCCGGAGAATATAGAAAAGCTGGTGGGGCAAAAATTACTGAAGCTCACTCGCCGTTCTAAATATATTCTGGCGGAGTTTGAACACGACACCATGCTCTGGCATTTAGGCATGTCGGGGAGTTTCCGTCTATGCGATGGCAATGAAGAATTACGTAAACATGATCATCTGATCATTCAGTTTGATGATATCGAACTGCGTTATCATGACCCTCGCCGTTTTGGTTGCATTCTTTGGCTGGATGCACAATCACAAAGCAAATTGATTGACACGCTGGGGCCAGAACCCTTAAGCGAGAACTTTAATGCCGAGTATTTATTTGAAAAATTGAAGAATAAAAATGTTGGCACCAAAGTTGCAATTATGGATAACCATGTGGTGGTGGGCGTAGGCAATATTTATGCGACCGAAAGTCTGTTTAATCTGGGGATTCATCCGGCACAACCGGCCTCGACTTTAAGCTTGGTGCAGATTGAAAACCTAGTACTGGAAATCAAGCGTATCTTGAAACAGGCAATTGATCTGGGTGGTTCAACCTTAAGAGACTACACCAATGCCATGGGCGAAAATGGCTATTTTCAGCAAACCCTGTTGGCTTATGGCCGTGCCGGTGAGATGTGCGTGAACTGCGAGACCACGCTTGAAAATATCAAATTGGGACAACGGGCTTCTGTTTTTTGTCCTGAATGCCAACCTTTGAAAAAGATCCAGCTCCCTGTCAAAAAAGTGGCAACTGTACGAGGGAAAAAGTCATGAAAACAGCCATTGTGCGTCATATTCTGGTTAAAGATAAAGAAACTGCTGAACAGCTTAAAAAGAAGATTTTAAGTGGCGCCGACTTCAATAAAATCGCCAAACAATATTCAACCTGTAATTCTGCCAAACGTGGCGGTGAGCTAGGTGAAGTGAAGAAAGGCCAGCTGGTTCCAGTGATTGATAAATTGGTATTTACTGCCGCTGAACGTGTATTACATGGTCCGGTCAAAAGCCAGTTTGGTTTTCATTTGGTCGAAATCAAGTTTCGGATGGATTTTTAATATTTATAAATCCCTCCTTACCTCCCTTTGTCAAAGGGAGGAGTTCCCCCTTTATAAAAGGGGGATTTAGGGGGATTAGAAAAATTAGACTTGAGGTGGACGCTTTTTCAATTCATCACGAATTTCACGCAGCAATTCAATATCGGCTGGGGTAGTCGGAGTTTCCTCGACTGGGCCTTCTTGTTTACGTAAACGGTTCATGAATTTCACCAATAAAAATACGACCCAGGCCAAAATTAAGAAATTAATTAAAATCGTTAAAAAGTTACCGTAAGTCAGTACATTCACACCCGCCTTAGTCAAGGCATCCAAAGATTGTAAATTGTCTGGGTTTCTTCCTAAGATAAAGAATTTTTGCGTAAAATCGACGCCACCACCGGTGATCACGGTAATTAAAGGCATAATAATGTCTTTCACCAATGAATCGATGATCTTGCTAAAAGCGCCACCGATGATGACACCAATTGCCAGATCCATCATGTTGCCTTTGATCGCAAACTCTTTAAATTCTTGAATAATACTCATAACTGCTCCCATATTTTATTTTCAAGTTTTGGGTCAAATTATACCTGACTAAATACTTTTAATTTTGACTTAGTTTAATGCGTTTTAGTAAATAGCAATGTGAGCATCGCTTAAATATAAAAAAACCGTAATCTTCGAAAAGATTACGGTTTTTGAAAACCCGAAATAATCTAGCGATTATTTACCTGAACGGTTACGTTTACGTTCGTTTTCAGTCAAGAAACGCTTACGGATACGGATTGACTTAGGTGTTACTTCTACTAGTTCATCATCTTCAATAAACTCAAGCGCTTGCTCAAGTGTATATTCAATCGCAGGAACCAGCGTTAACGCATCATCAGTACCAGAAGCACGTACGTTCGTTAACTGTTTTGCTTTAGTTGGGTTAACTGTCATGTCGTCTGAACGAGAGTTAATACCGATGATCATACCTTCATAAACTTCTAACTGTGGTTTCGCGAATAGACGACCACGGTCTTGAAGTGTGAACAGTGCATAGCCCAGGCAAGTACCTTGAACCATAGAAATCAGTACACCGTTTTGACGTTTCGCAACAGTACCTTGCTTCATTGGACCGTAGTGCGAGAAGCTAGACGTCATGATCCCTGTACCAGAAGTCATGGTCAGGAATTCAGAACGGAAACCAATCAGACCGCGTGAAGGAACAGTTGCTTCAATACGAATACGGCCTTTACCGTCAACTTCCATATTGGTCATTTCGCCTTTACGGTGACCCATTTGTTCCATTACAGCGCCTTGGTGCTGTTCTTCAACGTCAAACGTCACGTTTTCGTATGGCTCTTGTTTTTCACCATCAATTTCTTTAATGATTACTTGCGGACGCGATACGCCCATTTCGAAGCCTTCACGACGCATGTTTTCAATAAGAACTGAAAGGTGAAGTTCACCACGACCAGATACTTTGAAACGGTCCGGACTGTCAGTATCTTCAACACGTAATGCTACGTTGTGAATCAATTCGCGGTCTAGACGTTCACGGATATTACGTGAAGTTACGAATTTACCTTCTTTACCAGCAAACGGTGAGTTGTTTACCTGGAATGTCATCGATACTGTAGGTTCATCTACAGACAATGGAGGTAAAGCTTCAACATTTTTCGGATCACAGATGGTGTCAGAAATGTTGAGTGCATCGATACCCGTTACACAAACGATATCGCCTGCAGAAGCTTCTTCAACGTCAACGCGATCTAGACCATGATAACCCATGATTTTTAAGATACGACCGTTACGTGTTTTGCCATCTTTATCGATTACAGTTACTTGTGTGTTTAATTTCACTGAACCGCGCTGGATACGACCAATACCGATAACGCCTACGAAGCTGTTATAGTCAAGTGAAGATACTTGCATTTGGAATGGACCATCAACGTCAACTGCTGGTGGTTCAACGATGTCTACGATCGTTTGGAACAACGGAGTCATGTCTTCAGCAAGTTCTTCCGGAGAAGGACCAGCAACACCACGAAGGCCTGAAGCATAAACAACTGGGAAGTCTAACTGTTCGTCAGAAGCACCCAAGTTATCGAACAGATCGAATACTTGGTCAATTACCCAGTCTGGACGCGCGCTTGGCTTGTCGACTTTGTTAATAATCACGATTGGTTTCAAACCACGTGCGAACGCTTTTTGCGTTACGAAACGAGTTTGTGGCATCGGGCCTTCTTGTGAGTCTACAAGAAGAAGTACGCAGTCAACCATCGACATTACACGTTCAACTTCACCACCGAAGTCGGCGTGTCCCGGGGTGTCCACGATGTTAATACGGTATTCAGTATTGGTACGTTCATCTAACCATTTGATTGCAGTGTTTTTTGCAAGAATGGTAATACCACGTTCGCTTTCAATAGCGCCAGAATCCATGACACGCTCGATCTCACCCGCGCGATCACCGAGAGCACCTGATTGTTGCAAAAGTTTGTCTACAAGAGTGGTTTTACCATGATCGACGTGCGCAATAATGGCGATGTTACGGAGAGTTTTAATATCTGACATGTAAATTCAATGCGTATGTAATTTGAGGGCAAATTATACAGAAAAATACAAAACTTTTATAGTCACTGTAACCAGACTCCTCAACTTTTTTTGCCCAGTTGGGGCTTTTTTGATTTTGTAAAGACGTGTAACTCGATTAGAATAGCGCCACCCAGCCTTAATTTGCATTGACACATGTCTGATTTTAATCAATCTCCTCCTTCTAAAGATCAACTTGACCTGGTATATGGTCTGGAAGATCGACCAAAACCACTGATTGCTTTTTTAGCTGCATTCCAGCACTTACTGGCAATTATTGTCCCGATTGTGACCCCTGGCCTGCTGATTTGTTTGGCGCTTGGTGTTTCCAAAGAAGACACCAACATGATTTTATCCATGTCCTTGGTGATCTCGGGCATCGCGACTTTTTTACAGTCTAAAAAAGTCGGACCTTTTGGTGCCGGTCTGCTGATTGTCCAAGGAACCAGCTTTAACTTTATCGGTCCAATTATTGGTATTGGTTCAGCCATGGTGGCTGCAGGTACACCTGTAGAAGCAGTCATGGCTTCTATTTTTGGTGTGGTGATTGCAGGTGCATTTATTGAAATGGGCGTGTCACAAATTCTGCCTTGGATCAAAAAACTGATTACCCCTTTGGTCACCGGTATTGTCGTGCTGCTGATTGGTTTGACCTTAATTAAAGAAGGTTTAATCAGTATGGGCGGTGGTTATCAGGCCATGAGCGATAAAACTTTTGCCAATGCTGACAACCTGATCATGTCTTGTACCGTCTTGGCGTTGATTATTATTCTGAACCGTATCCGGATTACCTGGGTAAAAAGTTCTGCCATTTTGATCGCCCTGATCTGTGGTTATGTTCTGGCGGGCTTTATGGGGCATCTGGATTTCTCTGGTCTAAAAGATGCACCTCTGGTACAGATTCCAACCCCAATGCATTTCGGTTTAAGCTTCTCCTGGAGCCTGTTTATTCCGATGGCATTCATTTACCTGGTGACGTCTTTAGAAGCGATTGGTGATATCACTGCGACTTCAAAGCTTTCCAACCAGCCAGTTGATGGTCCAAAATGGATGAAGCGCATTAAAGGTGGTGTACTGGTGAATGGCGCGAATTCATTCCTTGCCGGTATTTTTAACACCTTCCCAAGTTCGGTATTTGCACAGAACAATGGTGTGATTCAGTTGACGGGCGTAGCGAGTCGTTATGTCGGCATCTGGATTGCTGCTTTGCTGGTTATTCTTGGTTTGCTGCCTGCAGTTGCTGGTATTATTCAGGCCGTTCCGCAAGCGGTACTGGGTGGCGCAGTCATGGTCATGTTTGGCGCAGTTGCAGCATCTGGTATTAACATTCTGTCTGGTGTTCATCTGGACCGTCGCGCCTTGCTGATTATTGCGATTTCACTGGCACTGGGTTTAGGTGTTGCACAAGTTCCACAAATTCTTGAGCATCTTCCTGAGTTATTCCGTAATATCTTTAGCTCAGGCGTTGCCACTGGTGGTATCGCGGCCCTTATTCTTAATGTTGTACTTCCTGAAACAAAGAAGTAATTTCATGTCCAAAGAACACTGTCTAGGTCAGGCTTAGGCAGTGTTCTTTATATTGGAGAGATACCTATGGATCCTAAAAGCGAAGTTTTATTAAGACAATATGATTTTTTGTCGGGTCGCATCCTACTGATTAATGCACCAACAGATGATCTGCTCGCTGAATTCGATGCCTCTATCAATCCCGCTGTCTGGACATGGAATTTTAACGATTTTCAATATTTCCAGTCACAACAAGCAGATGTGCATTTTGGTGCAGAGATGCCTGAAGCTGAGTTTGATCAGGCAGTTATTTTTGTACCCAAGTCTAAAGAACTGTTGAATTATTTACTGCACACCGTGGCAGCGCAGCTTAAACCGGGTAGCAGTGTTTTTCTGGTCGGTGAAAAGAAAGGCGGGATAGAACGCGCAGCCAAACAGTTGCAGCCTTTTGGTAAAACACTCAAACTTGACAGCGCGCGTCATTGCCAGCTTTGGCAATTGGTTCTAGAACATACGGTCGAGAAAAAAGCACTTGCAGACTGGGCACAGCGTTATACCGTATCGACACCAAATGGCGACCTGAATATTTGTGCACTTCCAGGCGTCTTTAGTCAAAACCGTTTGGATGTAGGAACTGCCACCCTATTACCTTATTTGTCACAAGTTACTTCAGGTAAGATTGCCGACTTTGGTTGTGGCGCAGGTGTAATTAGTGCGTATCTGGCAAAGTTGAATCCGAAAAACCGGATTTTTGCCATGGATGTCGATGCCTTTGCGCTAGCCTCCACACAAATGACCTTTGAAGAAAACCAGCTCATTCCTGAACAGATTGAAATCAAAGCGGTTAAAGGCATTGAGGATGCACCCTTGTTCTTGCATGCCATTGTGAGTAATCCGCCTTTTCATCTGGGAATCGAGACCGATTACACGGCAAGCGAAACCTTGTGTAAAACCTCGCGTCGTCATTTAAAATCAGGCGGTGAGCTTTGGATCGTGGCTAACCGTTTCTTGAACTACCCGACCCTGATTGAACAAAACTTTGGTCGCTGCACAGTAAAAGCGGATCAACAAGGCTTTAAAGTGCTCTTCGCCAGCACTCAAAAAAATGTTAAGGAATCATGATGAGCGAAACGCAAAACACGATGCAGCTGCAGCGTAAGCTGGGTGCTCGTCATCTGAATATGATTGCCATTGGCGGATCCATTGGTACAGGTTTATTCCTGGCCTCAGGGGCGACCATTGCCAACGCTGGACCAGGTGGTGCACTACTTGCATATATACTGATTGGGATCATGATTTATTTCCTGATGACCAGTCTAGGCGAGCTTGCCACACACAACCCGACCTCAGGTGCATTTTTCACTTACGGCACCAAATATGTCGAAGGTGGTTTTGGTTTCGCTCTGGGTTGGAACTACTGGTACAACTGGGCCATTACTGTGGCTTTTGAGTTGGTTGCAGTTCAGTTTATTATGAAATTCTGGTTTCCAGATATTCCGGGCGTGTACTGGAGCGCCATCTTCCTTGCCATTATTTTCGGGATTAATGCCCTGACAGTAAAAGGCTTTGGCGAATCCGAATTTTTCTTTTCTCTGGTGAAAGTTCTCGCGATCATTGCCTTTATCATTATCGGGATCTGGATGATCGTGAAGATCATGCTGACCCCGGGTGCGGAAGCATTTGCCAACTGGAGCATTGGTGATGCACCCTTTGTCGGTGGTTTCCAGGCATTAATTGGTGTGGCGATGATTGCCGGATTCTCCTTTCAAGGTACCGAAATGGTCGGTGTGGCGGCAGGTGAATCGAAAAATCCAAAGAAAACCATTCCGGTGGCCATCAAACAAATTTTCTGGCGTATCCTGTTGTTTTATATTGTGTGTATTTTCATTATCGGCACTCTGATTGCCTATAATGACCCACGTTTATTACAGGCCGCTGCGACAGATAATATTGCGCTTTCGCCATTTACCTTATTATATGAAAAAGCCGGCTTTGCCTTTGCCGCCAGTATCATGAATGCAGTGATCCTGACAGCCATTCTATCTGCAGGTAACTCGGGCATGTATTCATCTACCCGCATGCTGTTTGATATGGCGCGTAAAGGTAGTGCACCTAAAATGTTCGCGCGTCTGGACCCGCGTGGTGTGCCAATGAATGCACTCTATGCCACTACGGCGATCGCAGCTCTATGCTTCCTGACTACTTTCTTTGGTGAACAGGAAGTCTTTAACTGGCTGCTAAACATGTCAGGGATGTGTGGCTTTATTGTCTGGCTCGGGATTGCAATTTCGCATTACCGCTTCCGCAAAGGTTATTTGGCTCAAGGTTATAAACTGGAAGATCTGGCTTATCGCGCTAAATTCTTTCCTTTTGCTCCTTGGTTTGCATTTATCCTGTGTGCGATTGTTGTTCTCGGACAGAACTATCAGGATGTTTTGGCCGGTCAATGGATGGGTGTGTTATCGACCTATATCAGTATTCCGCTATTCCTAGCGATTTGGTTCGGCTACAAATGGAAGAAAAAAACCAAACTGGTCTCTTATCAAGAGATGGATGTGCAGCCGATGAAACTTGATCAGGAATAAAAAATTATTCATTAAAAAAATCAGCTTACGGGCTGATTTTTTATTTCTTGAATTAACTATGACGCATCACAAAATTGCGATCATCAATCACAATCACTTGCTGGCAAATTCCTTCTGCTTGACGCTGCTGCTCAAATACCTGGGCTGGCATAGCATCAAAACTGTCAAAGAAACTGATTTCGTTCTCATCGATTGTATAGATCAGTGAATGATTGCCTACCCCGTCTAAGGTGTCGTAGAACACTATCACGAAGCAGCCCGCTTCAACCTGCTGCTGAATCTCTGCATAAAAGATCACACGCTGTTCCACAGGTATTTTAAGTTTCTCAGCTTGTTGATAAAACTCAAGCTCAACCGGCTGTTTGTCTGCATCATATTCACTAAAAAAAGTGACATCCAGTCCTAAGGTCCGCAAAGCAACAGCAAGGGCAATAGTTGAAGTTCCCATCTCGGGATCATGGCGACAGAGCTGAACCAAGTCCGGAATATGCAGATCAATCCCATAATGATGAAAAATCATCCAAATCGAAAAAATTCCGCTATTGGCTTCCAGATTTTGCAAGTCTTCAGGAATTTCGACACTCATATTTTTACTCAACGACATCTTAACAGGCTAAGTGTAGTCAAAATACAGACACAAAAAAAGCAGCTCCGAAGAGCTGCCTTTTTAATGAGTGTTCAATAATGAATTATTGAGCAACTGGTTGTTCAGCTAAAACAGTACGGCTACCAGTGATTGTCGCGAATACACGACGGTTCATAGCACGACCTTCTTTAGTGTTGTTGTCTGCAATCGGTTGATCCCAAGCAAAACCTTGAGTAGACAAACGAGATGCATCAACGTTGTATTCGTTCACAAGTGAAGATTTAACAGAGTTAGCACGCGCTAGAGATAGACGTTCGTTCAATGCACGTGGACCAGTGTTGTCAGTGTGACCTTCGATGCGAGCAGTAGCATTTGGATATTCAACTAACTTCTCAGCAACTTTTGCGATTTCTGGTTTGTATTGATCTTTGATGTTTGATTTGTTGGTATCAAAGAACACACGAAGTTCCATGTTCAGGTCTTCAGTCAACTCTTGTGGAGCTGGAGCAACCGGAGTTACAGGCTCAACTGGAGCAACTTCTACAACAGGAGCAGCTGGTTTCAAACGGCCACCTAGAACTACGTTAAGACCAGCAAGTGCTGTATAGTTCCAGAATTTTTCGTCAAAATGGTAAGTACCACGAGCTTCTGTACGTAGCGCCAATGCATCGTTGATATGCCAGAATGCACCGATACCTGCGTTACCTAGAGTACCTTCTTCTTCAAGACCACGACCAACGCGACCTAATTGAGCTTCAGTAGCACCATCAAATTCATATTTGTAGTGACCCGCACCTAGAAGCATGTATGGCTTCACTTTGCTGTCATAATTACCAGTAAAAACATCAGAAGTTGCATAGAAGTTACCTGCAATGTTTTGACCTTTATATTCAGCACCAGCTAGCTCAGCCATATCGCCTTTAACCTGGCTATATTCAGCTTCAAAACCTAACCATGGCGTTAATTCAACACCAATAGCAGCACCTACAAATAAATCATCTTCCATTTGACCAGAAGTTGTTAACTCACCATCGTCACCGCCATTGTTGTGCTGAGTGTCTTGGAAGGTATAACCTAACATCAACGGAGTAACAGTTACGCCTGCATTGGCAGCAGCAAAAGGTGCAGCTACAAGCATAGCTAAAGCAATACGACTCATTTTCATGGATTTATCCTCCAGAGATAACAATTGTTGTTCAAGCTCAAGCCCGTAATAGGCCATCCTGAGATAGGCTTTTTATTACCCCAGTATTATTTTTAAGCTATTCACATGGCATCATACAAACACTTTATTATTTTTCCAAGTGCTTGATTAATCTAATCAAGTAAATTATTGACAAAATTACTTACAATTTCCGTTGTAATTCAGTAATTTTTTACTCAATTTTTTATTCTGAATGACCTATTGTGATTGCCAATTATTTTTAACAGCTTTCTTGAAACTTAAGTAAGCACTGATTTACACGCTCAATAAAGCATAAAAAACGTATAATTAATAACATCTTTATTATAAAAATAATATATAAATCAGGTAACTCTATGTATAAAAAAATAACAAGAGCATTCACTATTGTTGAGTTAATTATCTGTATTGCAATGATTGCAATTCTCGTCAGTATCGCCCTACCGTACTTCCATGACTATCGATCCAAACAGGAAGCCAAAAATATTCCGATCAAATTATCTCAAATTAATCGCTATGCACGTAGCCAGGCTGCAGTGTTTCATCAAAATATTGTGATCTGCCCGAGCCAAGATTCTCTCAGTTGTCAAGCCAATCAATGGAATAAGAACATGCTGGTTTTTATCGATAAAAATAAAAACAGGCAAGTGGATGTAGACGAACAAATTTTACATATTGATGCACTGAACCTCAAATACGGTAACTTAAGTTGGCGAGGAGCTTTAAGTTTATCGAGTGTCACTTATCAAGCGCACACTGCCTTGCCGATTGGTTCAAATGGTAGTTTTTATTATTGTTCTACCCATCTTTCTAACCAACAGCGTATTGTACTCAGCAAAATGGGGCATATCCGGATCGAAAGTCTCTCGTCTTGCTAACAGAACTATCCAGTTTATGCTTCTCTGCGTTTAACGCTTCAATCCTGAGTTTTTTTCAATATACTGCTTAAGTTTGAAAAAATTGATTAAAACTCATACGGAGAGAGAACAATGACTGACATCCTAATTGTCAATGGTGCACGTACAGCCATGGGTGGCTTTCAGGGGAGTCTTGCCAGTGTAACTGCGCCAGAACTCGGTGCGGTCACCATTAAAGAAGCAATTGCCCGTGCGGGTCTGCAACCAGAAGATATTGAAGAAGTCATTATGGGTTGTGTCCTTCCGGCAGGTTTAAAGCAGGGCCCTGCACGTCAAGCCATGCGTCAAGCTGGTCTTCCAGATTCTACTGGCGCTGTAACCATTAATAAATTATGTGGTTCAGGCATGAAAGCCGTCATGCAAGCTGCAGATATGATTAAAGCCGGTTCTGCAAATATCGTGGTTGCAGGTGGCATGGAATCCATGACCAATGCTCCTTATGTATTGCCAAAAGCACGTGGCGGTTTCCGTATGGGTCACGGTGAAATCAAGGACCATATGTTTCTGGATGGCTTGGAAGATGCTGAAACAGGTCGCTTGATGGGTTCATTTGCCCAAGATATGGCAAATACCAGAGGTTATACCCGCGAGCAGATGGATGATTTTGCGATTCGCTCATTAAAGCGTGCGCAAACTGCGGTCAATGAAGGCTACTTTGCTGATGAAATCGTGCCTGTAACAGTTAAAACCCGTAAAGGTGATGTAGTCGTTGATAAAGACGAACAGCCGTTCAATGCCAACATCGATAAAATTCCAACTTTGCGTCCTGCTTTCGCTAAAGACGGTACGATTACGGCGGCTAATGCCAGCTCGATTTCAGATGGTGCATCAGCTTTAGTAATTACCTCGGCTGACAATGCAGCAGCAAAAGGTTTAAATCCTTTAGCCAAAATTGTGGCCTATGCATCGAATTCTCAACATCCATCTGAATTTACCATTGCTCCAGTCGGTGCAATCCAGAAAGTACTGGATAAAACCGGATGGACCGCTTCTGATGTCGACCTTTGGGAAATCAATGAAGCCTTTGCCATGGTCACCATGTGCCCAATGGATGAGTTCAAGCTAGATCCTGAAAAAGTCAACATCAATGGTGGTGCATGCGCACTCGGCCATCCTGTGGGTTCAACCGGTTCGCGTATTATCCTGACTTTGATTCATGCACTAAAACGTACCGGTGGAAAAAAAGGGATTGCAGCCCTGTGTATTGGTGGTGGTGAAGCAACTGCTGTAGCGATTGAATTACTCTAACCTCTTTCCTCACCCCCATCCCTCTCCCATAAGGAGAGGGAGTTAAAAACCCTCCTGATCTGGAGGATTTTTTTCGCTTACATTTTGATAAAGCTTGCTCGCGCAAAATACCACAAAGTGGCGTAGATTAAAGCAAGCAAAATAAAAAGGGAGTTCTCCCATGCAACTGAATCATTACCTCAATTTCCAAGGTCAGGCTGAAGCAGCCTTTAACTTTTATAAATCAGTTTTTGGAGGCGAATTTTCAAGTCTGAGTCGTTATGGTGAAATGCCAACTGAAGAAGGTGTCACACTGTCGGAAGTGGATAAAAATAAAATCTTGCATATCTCACTTCCCATTAACGAATTTACAGAACTGATGGCATCCGATACGAATGATCAATTTTGCGCGCAAACCAATACCGTGTTTACGCAAGGTAATAACCACTATATTTCCATTAACTTAGACGCTAGCGAACAAGCTGAAGCACAACGACTCTTTGATGCTTTATCGGTGAATGGTCAAATTGAGATGCCGCTAGAAAGAACTTTTTGGGGCGCACTTTATGCCGCCTTTAGCGATCAGTTTGGAATCCACTGGATGATCAACTGTCAACTTGAAGAAAATTAAAGGTTTTTATCAAGACATAAAAAAGCCGGAATCAATCCGGCTTTTTGACAGTAACTTAATTTAAATTATGCACCTGTTTGATAATGTGCCTGTGCAACCGCAGTCGATGCCTGATACGGATTTCTGAAATCATTCAAACCAGCAGCAGCTTCCTGAATATCCTTACCTTCTTTAATCACAAAAGTATCGAAACCAGAACGCTTCATGTAATTCAGTACATCTTTGAATACATCTCCAGTAGCACGCAATTCGCCCTGGAAACCCTGACGGCGAAGAAGTGCTGCAAATGAATAACCACGGCCATCATTAAAACCGGCAAACTCAATAAAGATTGCATCGAGCTGATCGAGCGGAAAATCATTGGTTTCAGGCGAAGCATCTACAGTTAAGTACAATGCTTTTTTGCCTGTCACATTGGTAATTTGATCTAACTGTTCAACAGTTAATACCACATCACCCTGAGGCAAAACACCATCTTCACCCATCAATTGATAGGTATTGTCTGCAATCGTGCCATCTTTAGAGAGTACTTGAAGTGCGGTATTAAGCATATGCACGCTCCTTAAATGGTTGAATGCCGACACGGCGATAAGTATCGATAAACTCTTCACCTTCCTGACGCAGGTCAAGATAAGTATTCAAAATTTCTTCTACGATATCTGGTACGACCTCGGCTGCAAATGATGGGCCAAGAATGTCACCAATCGACGCATCATGATCCGCATTTCCACCAAGCGTAATCTGGTAGAACTCAGCGCCTTTTTTGTCTACACCTAAAATACCGATGTTACCAACGTGGTGGTGACCACAGGCATTCATACAGCCTGAAATATTCAGATCCAGTTTACCTAGGTTATAAATCGTATCCAGATCATCAAAACGGCGTGAAATTGCTTCAGAAATCGGAATCGATTTCGCATTCGCCAATGAACAGAAATCACCGCCCGGGCAGCAAATAATGTCGGTCAAGAAACCGATATGCGCACGTGCCAGGTTGTTTTGGTCAAGGGTTTGCCATACAGCGAACAAATCTTTTTGTGGGACATCGACCAGGGAAATGTTTTGTTCATGCGTGGTACGCAGCTCACCGAAAGTGTACTGATCGGCAAGATCTGCAATCAGGTTCATTTCTTCTGTGCTGACATCACCCGGTGCAATCCCGGCACGTTTCAGTGAAATCGTCACGATACGATAACCTTTCACTTTATGTGCATTGGTATTGATATTGAACCACTGTTTGAATTTCGGATATTGTGCAAACAGTTCAGTGAAATCTTCATCTGCATAATCTTGATAATCGAATGGCGTGAAGTTCTGATCCATTTTCGCCAAGGTGTCTGCATCGATTTTCAGTGTTTTAATCGTATGCTCAAATTCAGCTTCAACTTTCTCGGCAAATACTGCTGGTGTTAACGCTTTTACCAGAATCTTGATACGCGCTTTATATTTGTTGTCGCGACGGCCATGCAAGTTATACACACGAAGTACTGCTTCCAAATAAGCAATCAGGTCTTCACGTGGCAAGAACTCACGAATAAAGCTACCAATCACTGGCGTACGGCCGAGGCCACCACCGACTTTGATTTTATAGCCCATTTCGCCTGCTTCATTACGCACGATATACACACCGATATCGTGGAATGCAGTGGCTGCACGGTCAGTTTCTTCAAGCGCAGAGACTGCAATCTTGAATTTACGTGGCAAGAAGGCAAATTCCGGATGGAAGGTTGACCATTGACGGATCAACTCACAGGTCGGACGTGGATCGGCAATTTCACCTGCAACCACACCGGCATACTGGTCAGTGGTGGTATTACGGATACAGTTACCTGATGTTTGGATCGCATGCATTTGCACAGTGGCCAGTTCAGCCAGCATATCCGGCACATTTTCCAGCGCAGGCCAGTTAAACTGGATGTTTTGACGGGTCGAAATATGCGCGTAGCCACGGTCATATTCTTTTGCCAAATCAGCCACTTTACGAAGTTGTTTTGAGTTCATCAAACCATAAGGCACGGCAATACGTAACATTGGCGCATAACGCTGTACGTACAAACCATTTTGCAGACGAAGCGGACGATACTCATCTTCAGTGAGTTTACCGGCTAAATAACGTTCCGTTTGGTCACGGAACTGTGCAACACGTTCATTAATCAGTTGCTGATCAAAATCAGTATATAAATACATGGCGTACAGCTAGTAGTTTCTATTATATCGCCGGCAAGGATAGCGAGATTGAACCTATCAATAAAATGCTTTTTATACATATTTCATAGCGGTTTTATTGATAAGCCTGACAAAGTTTCACGGATCTCGGTATTTACAGCACTGGATTAAATTTAAAGTAATAATGATGAAAATCTTCAATTATTATTACTTATTTTCATATAGGAAAAATTTCCTCTCATTTCATTAATAATCTAATTAACACGTTAAGAATATTACCAATTTTGACTTTCTCCCAATTGCTGTCCTACAAACTCATAGCGTATCGTAGAACGTGAAAATTTAATCGGACAAGCCAATTGTGCTTCGGTCTGCTGACTGCTGGATTTGAGTGGCACCTGTACTATCCATCCCCGCTGCTGAGCCAGATCAGAATGTAACGCTTCTTCAAGTCTGAGCACCGGTTCGACACAGACATCCAGCGCGGCAAACAGCATTTGCCATTCAGCTAATGACTTGGTCTTGATTTTATTCTGAATCGCCTGCTTCACCACAGCATGATCTTCAGCGGCATAAGAAGCGCCTTTGTCCAGGAGAATCGGCAGCTCTAAAGCCTGTGCCAGCCCCTGCATAAATGGTGGTTCCAGACTACCAATCGACAAATAACGCCCATCCTGGGTTTCATAATAATCATAGAAAGTTCCACCATTCAGATAGCCGGATTCTGGAGATTGATGCTGATTGCCAGCCAGACTGGCAGAAGCTGCCAGATTGCTCATCGTTACCACACAATCGGTCATGGAAATGTCAATGTACTGGCCTTTGCCACTTTGTTGGCGTTCAATCACCGCGGCCAGAATCGCAATCACGGCATGCATGGAACCACCTGCAACATCGGCGACCTGAATTCCCAAGGCTGGTGGACCATTTTCAATCCGGCCACTGTGTCCGGCAATTCCGGACAAAGCCAGATAATTAATGTCGTGCCCTGCCTTATCTTTATATGTGCCAGTTTGGCCGTAACCGGTAATGGAACAGTAAATCAGTTTCGGATTAATTTCGCTTAAGGTTTGATAGTCTAGCCCAAGACGTTGCATTACACCGGGACGGAATTGCTCAATCACAATGTCATAATCTGCAATCTTGGATTTAACCAGTTCAATATTCGCAGGATCTTTCAAATCCAGTGCAACCGATTGCTTGTTTCGGTTCAAATAACTTTGTGAAGTGGCCTGTCCATTGGCAAAGGGTGGCATTAATCGCAACAGGTCCGGTCGGGTTGGTGATTCAATATGCACAACTTCTGCACCTAAATCAGCAAGATATAATGTGGCAAACGGGCCGGGTAAAAGTGTAGAAAAATCTAGGATTTTCAATCCTTTTAATGCATATGACATTGGAGTATTTGCTCTACTTATATTGCTTTTTTCAGCATCTTAGGCACATAAATGCATAAAAACAATGTCATGTTCAGCCATTTACCTTGATAGTTTCGGCAATCTAATATGTAAGAAAATGGCAAAGGTATTCTTGTAAATTGCCATTGCTTTATTATTTTTCGTCATTTAGGTCAATTATTAGTGAACATTAAAGAGACTGAAGGATTAAACATGAGTCGTGATACGATCAGTATCCACTTCGTCAATGCAGCCTTATCTGGCGTTAAGCGTCTGGGCATGGATGTCGATACTTTATTGTCTCACGTCGGGATTGAAGCAGAACTGCTGCATCAGCCCAAAGCGCGTATTTCGCCTGAACAATATACCCGCTTTATTAAAATGCTGTGGATGGTGACCCAGGACGAGCATGTCGGCTTTGACAAACAGCAACGCCGGTTGGGTACTTTTGCGATCATGTGCCAGCTGATCATTCATGCCAAAACTCTGGGTGATGCACTGGAACTGTCTTCCCAGTTCTACAAACTCTTTGGTGATGACTGGTCGGTGACCCTGGAACGCGACAAACACGAAGCACGTCTGGTTCCGCTGATTCCAAATGCGATGGATCCGGATCATTTCATTACTGAAAGCATGCTGATGATCTGGCATGGCTTGGCGTCTTGGCTCATTGAGCGTCGCCTGCCACTGGAACGCGTGCATTTTAGCTACCCTCGTCCAGACCATGCCGATGAATATGATGCCCTGTTCTTTGCGCCGGTAATGCAGTTCGATATGCCACGCACCGAGATCACTTTTGCTGCGGATTATCTGGACCTGCCAATTCGCCAGAATGAAGAAACCTTAGAAGAGTTTTTGAAAGCTGCGCCGGCACAATTGCTGGTGAAATTCAAAAACACCAACTCGCTGACTTCACGTATTCGTGATGTGCTGAAGAGCCAGATTGGCGAAGAAATGCCGACATTAAACGATGTCGCGTCGATGCTTTATCTATCACCGCAAACCTTGCGCCGCCGTCTGGCAGCCGAAGGCAAAAGCTATCAAGGCGTAAAAGATGCCTTGCGCCGTGATGCAGCAATTCACCTGTTACTTAATCCGGATCTGACCCTTGAAGATGTTGCACAACAAGTCGGTTTCAGTGAAACTAGTACTTTCCACCGCGCCTTCAAGAAATGGACCGGTGTAACCCCGGGTCTGTATCGTCAATTGCATGGCTATCATTAATCAAATGATGTTGCGAAATAACATTTAAAAATTAAAATCAGTTCTCTCCGCCTAAGCATTAGCTTAGGCTTTTTTATAATTACAATTGGCTAAATCGCTCAATTGATCTGACCCGTTCTCGTCATTGCACTTCAAAAATTAAGGATTACACTCGAATCATTAGAATAATTTTCATTAAATCAATAAAAGGAACATGCTATGAGCGAGGCATATATTATTGACGCCATTCGTACGCCACGCGGAAAAGGCAAAAAAGATGGATCTTTACATCAAGTAAAACCCATTTCATTACTGACTGGTTTACTCAATGAACTGAAAGACCGTCACGGACTGGACACCTCAAAAGTCGATGATATTGTGCTGGGTTGTGTCACCCCGATTGGTGATCAGGGGGCCGATATTGCCAAGACCGCTGCCATTGCTGCGGGTTGGGACAATGATGTCGCTGGCGTGCAAATCAACCGTTTCTGCGCTTCCGGACTCGAAGCTGTCAATCTGGCCGCACAAAAAGTCCGTTCTGGCTGGGAAGATCTGGTCGTTGCAGGCGGCGTCGAATCCATGTCCCGCATAGCGATGGGTTCTGATGGCGGCCCTTGGGCGCTTGACCCTGAGACCAATATGGCCTGTGATTTTATTCCGCAAGGTATCGGTGCAGATTTAATTGCCACGATTGACGGTTATACGCGTTCTGATGTAGATCAATTTGCCGAACAATCACAACAGAAAGCAGCTGCCGCTCAAGCCAATGGTTATTTCAACGCCTCTGTTATCCCGGTAAAAGACAAAGCTGGTGTGGTGATTCTGGACAAAGATGAATTTATCAAACCAACAACGACCGCAGAAGGCCTGGGCAAACTCAATCCAAGTTTCGCCACTATGGGGCAAATGGGCTTTGATGCAATTGCCCTGCAAAAATATCCTGAAGTGAGTGCTGTCAATCATGTGCATCATGCAGGGAATTCTTCAGGCATTGTCGATGGTGCGGCTGTGGTTTTGATCGCATCGGAACAAGCAGTAAAAGAACAAGGTCTGAAGCCACGTGCCAAAGTACTGGCGACGGCACTGGTCGGTGCAGATCCGACCATTATGCTGACCGGCCCTACCCCGGCTGCTCGTAAGGCCTTGGCGAAAGCCGGTTTAACAATTGATGATATTGACCTGTTTGAAGTCAATGAAGCTTTTGCTGCCGTGGTGATGCGCTTTATCAATGAAATGAAGGTTGATCCTACCAAGGTGAATGTCAACGGCGGTGCAATTGCCATGGGACATCCACTCGGTGCGACTGGAGCCATGATTTTAGGCACTTTGCTGGATGAGCTGGAACGCCAGGGGAAAAAACGTGGATTAGCCACACTTTGCGTGGGTGGTGGTATGGGCATCGCAACCATTATTGAACTGGTTTAAGGAGAAAAACAATGAGCGCAATTCAGTTTGAAAAAAATGCCGACAATATTGTTATTTTAACTTTTGATTCTCCAAACCAGTCTGCCAATACCATGAATGCAGATTTTCGTGCTGCCTTGGCTGAAACTGTAGAAAAACTTAAAGCCGATGAAAACATTAGCGGTATCATTTTCCGGTCTGCGAAAAAAACCTTCTTTGCTGGCGGCGATCTGGATGAACTGATTCAAGCCACGCCTGAGCATGCGACTGAATTCTTCAACATGATTGAAGAGATGAAAGCACAAATGCGCTATATCGAAACTCGTGGCATTCCTGTCATTGCTGCCTTGAATGGTACGGCGCTTGGCGGTGGCTGGGAAATTGCCCTGTGTGCCCATTATCGTATTGCCCTGAATGACCCTAAAAGCAAATTTGGCCTGCCTGAAGTCACACTCGGATTATTACCTGGCGGTGGTGGTATCGTCCGCATGATCCGTCTGCTCGGTCTGCAAAATGCCTTTCCCTTATTGATAGAAGGCAAACAGTTTGCAGTGGATAAAGCCAAATCTTTAGGGTTGATTCATGAGGTCGCAGACAGTACCGATGAATTGCTGGAAAAGGCCATTGCCTGGATCAAAGCCAATCCAAAATCTCAGCAGCCATTTGATGTAAAAGGCTATAAAATTCCGGGGGGTAGCCCTTCGACACCGGCGATTGCACAAATGCTGGCTATTGCCCCGGCGATGCTGCGCGATAAAACCAAAGGCTGTTATCCTGCGCCTGAAGCGATCATGTCGGCTGCGGTAGAAGGTGCACAGGTCGATGTCGATACTGCCCTGACCATTGAATCGCGTTACTTTACTTATTTGGCGACCAGTCAAATTTCTAAAAATATGATTGGCACTTTCTGGCATGGTCTGAATGCAATCAAGTCCGGTGCCAGTCGCCCTCAAGATATTGAAAAGTGGAAAGCCACTAAAGTCGGTATTTTAGGTGCAGGCATGATGGGTGCTGGGATCGCCTATGCCACTGCCAGCACAGGCATTCCAGTAGTTCTGAAAGATATTTCATTAGAAGCGGCTGAAAAAGGCAAATCCTATAGCAAGAAACTGCTGGATAAAAAAGTCGCTCAAGGGCGTTTATCAACCGAGAAACGAGATCAGTTTTTAAGCCTGATTCAAACAACTGCATCGAATGAAGATCTAGCGGGTTGTGACCTGATCATTGAAGCCGTCTTTGAAAATCCCGCGCTCAAGGCTCAAGTCACGCAAGAGGCAGAGCAATATCTTGCCAGCAACGGCGTAATGGCTTCGAATACCTCGACCCTGCCGATCACAGAATTAGCCCAGGCTTCAAAAAATGATCAGAACTTTATCGGCCTGCATTTCTTCAGTCCGGTCGATAAAATGCAGCTGGTGGAAATTATCAAAGGTAAAAATACCTCGGCAGAAACGCTGGCCAAATCTTTCGATTTCGTGCAGCAAATTGGCAAATTACCGGTTGTGGTAAATGACAGCCGGGGTTTCTTTACCAGCCGCGTGTTTGGTACCTTTGTGCAGGAAGGTTTACGCCTGCTGGCAGAAGGTGTACATCCAGCGCGAATTGAAATGGCTGCACTCAAAGCCGGTATGCCGGTGGGCCCATTGGCAATTCAGGATGAAGTATCCTTGACCTTGTCTGAACATGTAGCCAATGAAAGATACAAAGCTTTAGAAGCACAAGGTCAGACCATCACTAAATCACCTGCGGATGACGTGATTCACAGCATGATTTACGAATTTAACCGTAAAGGTAAGGCTGCAGGCGCAGGTTTTTATGATTATCCGGCCGATGCAAAAAAGCAGCTCTGGTCTGGTCTCAGCCACTGGAAAAAAGACAACGATATTTCTGAACAGGAAATGATTGACCGCTTCCTGTTTGTACAGGCACTGGATACCGTACGTTGTCTGGAAGAAGGTGTCCTTGAATCTGTCGTCGATGCCAATGTGGGTTCTATTTTTGGTATTGGCTTTGCCGCCTGGACGGGCGGTGCTGTACAATTCCTGAATCAGTATGGACTGGCCAAAGCCGTGACCCGTGCCAAAGTACTTGAAAATAAGTATGGCGAACGCTTCAAAGCCCCACAACTCCTCAAAGATCGCGCAGCACATGCCCAGCCGATTCAATAGTGTGGCCACTTAAATAAAAAAGAGGAACGTGTTTCCTCTTTTTTTATCCTCTGGATTTGCTTCACGCACTGAACAGAGTCATGTGATGACAGATTTCGATCTGCTTTTTGATCAATTTATGTTATAAAGTTACATAAGTTTGGTATCCACGTGGGTAAAACCTATGACTGATCACAGTTCACCTGAAAAATCTCCTTGGGGTTGGAAAGCACTTATCATCTTCTGTATTTTAGGTGGATTATTCATGCTTATTTTTTGGCTCGCGATAAGTAATGAACCAGATTACATGCCAAGCCAGCAAAATAAACAAACTACCCAGCAACACGCTTTTAAAAATGCACCGACGATGTCTCCAGAAGCCATTGCCAAAGCGCAAGCAGATCGTGAAGCACGTGAAGCTGCCAATGGTCATCCAGGTACGACAGCCGCTGAACACAATATATCAGCTGAAGAACATGCCAATATGGATAATGCCGAGCACAGCTCAAATGCAGCGCATGGCCACTAATTCAAATTCAGGCTATGCATCAAAAAGCGAGGTCAATGCCTCGCTTTTTTGTATTTGAAGGGCTGAAAATTAAAGTTTTAAATACATATCAATATGCGGAATACCACAATCCAGATATTCCTCACCTTGAACTTCGAATCCCAGCGCTTGATAGAAGCCAATGGCGTGCACTTGCGAAGACAGCTTGACCAACCCACGCTGCTCGGCACGCGCATAGTCAATTACAGCCTGCATCAAGCGCTGACCAACACCTAAACCACGTGCTGTGGTTAGGACTGCAACCCGACCGATACTGTGATTTGACAATAATCGTGCTGTAGCAATCGCCTGATCCTGCTGAAAAACAATGAAATGTACAGCAACCGCATCCTTAGCATCCCATTCATCTTCAGCTGCAATATGCTGTTCTTGAATAAACACGGCTTCACGAATCGCTTTGGCATGCGCTGCCAAATCCTTCCAGCTGCCGGACACTATTTTCAATTCTGGATTATTTAGCATTTAGAACCAATTCCCTGCTGATCCCATTGATCATTAAGCAACAATTCCAGTGAATGTTTCTGGATCCCATACATCTCTTTTAGTGCCTGGATTTGTGCCAGAACTTCCTGATCGGGTTGTTGATAGTCTTTGCGTTTTGTTGCCAGAATCATTTTATTTTTACTGGTATGTTCCAGCGCCACAAATTCAAAAACTTTGGTTTCATAACCATAAGCTTTGAGCAGTAAAGCACGAATGGTATCGGTCAACATTTCTGCCTGCTGTCCGGCATGAATACCAAACTGTAACATCGGGCTGAGGACTTTTGGCGCCTGCAACTGCGGACGCAATTCCTTATGACAACACGGTGCACACATGATCATCTGCGCATTCAGACGAATGCCACTATGAATCGCAAAATCTGTTGCTACATCACAGGCATGCAAGGCAATCATTACATCTAGACGTTCCGGTGCATAGGTACGCACATCCCCTTGGAAAAAGTCCAACTGATCAAAACCGGATTGTTGCGCGACATTCTGGCAGAACTCGACCATTTTTGGATTAAGCTCTACCCCGGTAACATACGGCGTTTGACCATGTTTTTGCATATAGTCATATAAAGCACAGGTCAGATAGCCTTTACCCGAACCAAAATCCACCACGCGCAGGCCTTCAGCCTGTGGCTTAATCTGTGCCAAGGCACCTGAGAAAATTTCCACAAACTTGTTAATCTGCTTCCATTTACGCGCCATACTCGGAATGATTTGCGCTTTTTGATCGGTAATACCGAGATGCTGGAGAAAGATACTGTCCTGATCGACAAAACGTTGTTTAATCCGGTCATGACCTTGTTCAGCAGGCTTCACCTGATTCATCGCGGCTTTATGTTTGCTACGCGTTAACATAGCTTTTTTCTTGTTTTTTTTCAGCTGTAATTCTTCATCTACTGTCATCAGATTGGCCTGTTTGCAACACGCCAGTAGTGAAGTAACCTGGAATAATGCTTCATCTAAAGGATAATTTTTCGTGACATCCTGCGTCTTGTAACGATATAGACAGCTCAATACGCGCTGTTCATTTAATGTAATGACTCGCAAGGTCATTTTCTCTAAATCCTGCAGTTCACCTTTATACTGGCTTAAGATCAGGCGATCGAATTGATTCCTTTCAACAGCTTGCTGAAAGGTATCCAAGAATTGCTGTTCCTGATCTGAGAGAGTTGCCAACGTTGACATAGATAAAACCTGAAATGAATTGCGCATCAAGTTTAAATCTTCTTAACCTAAAAGCAAAATTGAATTACTATACAAGTGTATATTTGAAAAAGAATGACAATCATGCAGAATGCTCCACTGGTTCCAGATTATGATCAAAATGAGGAACGGATTAACTATATTAGTCATGGTGTAGGTGCCGGACTGTCTATTGTTGCTGGTATTCTTTTGATTATTAAAGGGTCTTACCTAAGTACTGGACAATGGATTGGACTGTGGGTTTATGCACTCAGCATGATTCTGCTGTTTTCTGCTTCCATGCTTTACCACATGGCCACTGCAGCAGACCGCCGTTATTTTTATAAAAAAATCGACCATACTGCGATTTATTATTTAATCGCCGGAACCTATACTCCTTTCCTGTCGATTGCCATTCCGACCGCCAAAGCCCAGTATTTATTGATTGCACTGTGGGTGATTGCCATTCTTGGAACACTTTTCAAGTTCGTTTTCATTCATCGTTTCCAGAAACTTTCTTTGGCGGCTTATCTGGCCATGGGCTGGCTGGCACTACTGGTGATTGATGATATGCAGCAATATTTAAGTGCTCAATCTTTAACCTTTCTCATCATTGGTGGACTCGCTTATACCGTGGGTGCATTGTTTTACGCTTTAAAAAGAGTAAGATATACCCACGCTATCTGGCACATATTTGTATTGATAGGCGCAGGATCACATTTTCTGTCTATCTATCTTTACGTGATTTAATCATCTCCTTTTTCATTTCAGTGACCCTGAGCGAGTTGAAGCGAGAAGATTGCAGTTGTTTTTTTAAAAAATTACGCCTTTTTTAAAAAGATTACGCTTTTAAAACTAAGTTTTTTTATTTTTAGTAAGTGTAAGGTTTTCCATGGCGTCGTCTAATTCTGCTGCTCAGCCAGCACAAAATTCAAAATTTCGCGTTTTAACAGCGAGCTTGGTAGGCACCACAATCGAGTTCTTCGATTTTTATATTTATGCCACCGCTGCTGTCATTATTTTTCCGTATCTGTTCTTCCCTACCAGTACAGATCCGATGACCGCAACCATTCAGTCTCTTGCGACTTTTGCCATTGCCTTTATTGCCCGTCCGATTGGTGCAGCATTATTTGGTCATTTAGGTGACCGGATCGGACGAAAAGCCACCTTGGTCGCAGCTTTGCTGACTATGGGGATTTCAACCGTTGCGATTGGCCTGTTACCAACTTATGCGCAAATCGGAATTGCTGCGCCATTGTTACTTGCACTGTGCCGTTTAGGTCAGGGCTTGGGGCTGGGTGGTGAATGGTCAGGTGCGGTACTGCTTGCCACCGAAAATGCACCTGAAGGCAAGCGTGCCTGGTATGGCATGTTCCCGCAACTGGGTGCTCCAATCGGCTTTATTCTGGCGACAGGTTCCTTCCTGACCCTTGGCGCTTTCATGTCTGAAGCTGACTTTATGGCGTGGGGCTGGCGTATTCCGTTTATCTCAAGTGCCTTGTTGGTAATTGTCGGTTTATGGATTCGTCTAAAATTGCATGAAACCCCTGCTTTCCAGAAAGTGCTGGATAAACAAAAAGAAGTGAACGTTCCTTTTGTTCAGGTGTTTAAAAAGCATTCTCGTATGCTGGTTCTGGGTACGATTGCTGCAATCTGTACATTCGTTGTGTTCTATCTTACTACGGTATTTGCATTGCAATGGGGAACCAAACAACTCGGTTATTCTCGTGAAGAATTCCTGCAATTGCAGTTAGTTGCAACCCTGTGTTTTGCTGCATTCATCCCGCTTTCAGCAGTATTGGCAGAGAAATTTGGCCGTAAGACTACTTCCATTGCGGTATGTGTCATTTCTGCGATCTTCGGTATCTTCTTTGCAGATATGCTTGAATCTGGCAGCACCTTGGTGGTGTTCCTGTTCTTGTGTATTGGTCTGGCGATCATGGGCTTAACTTATGGGCCAATCGGTACGGTATTGTCTGAAATCTTCCCGACTTCAGTACGTTATACGGGTTCTGCATTAACCTTTAACTTGGCAGGCATCTTCGGTGCATCATTTGCACCGCTAATCGCAACCAAGCTGGCAACGGCCTATGGTTTGTCTGCAGTCGGTTATTACCTGACCGCAGCATCTATCCTGTCGCTTGTCGCGTTTTTACTGATTCGTGAAACCAAAAATGATGATGTAAACAATCAGATCTAAGATTTTAGATTGATTCAAAAGCCAGCACTCGATGCTGGCTTTTTTATGATTTCACAACAAAATTCGGCTACTTATCTTGTTAAATTTGCTCAACAATCAAATGAACTCAATTCAAAAAATGAGGCAAGGCCATGCAGGATCTTATCGAATACCTCTCGCAGGAGCAGTTGGTCAATATCATTATTTTGCTGGAAGATGATAAAAAATTAGAAGCTGTTCGCTATATCACCGAGAACACACCCTTGGATGAAGCTCAGGCACTGCAAGTGATTGATGAAATTGTGCGGGAACATGATGTGGTCATGAAGCATGAAAGTACCGGTCCACGCTTTAGTGATGATGCCGGTGATATCGACCTGGTGACACCGCCACTGGAAATCCCCGCCCATCCTAGTTTGAGCACATCCACAGAAGCTGAAATCACTGCGCAACAATTACGTGAAAATGTGCCAACCCGAAAAATCGAAAAGAAAATTTGGATGATGGCGGCCGTCGCGGTGGTGTTATTGATTCTGATCTGGATCATCAGTTAACGCGGTACAGCACGTCGACTGAATTTAAATCAGTTCAATAATATCAATGGTAGGCGGCACCCGGAAACGGAAAGGCACACCGACCAAGCCGGTACCGACAGTAACGAACACATCTGCATGTTCATGGCGGTACATGCCCTTTTTATGTCCCAAAATTGAAACCTTTTTCATGACGTAATTAGTTAGCCAAGGCAGCTCTACCTGTCCGCCATGAGTATGCCCGGACAGCATCAGAGGGCGCGTCGGCAGTTTCGGAATCATATCGACCGTATCCGGGTTATGCGAAAGAATGACCCAGGGCTTGTCCTGAGGCAGGTCGGGCAAACTGCGCATGTCGGCTTTTCCAGCCCAGAGATCACCCACCCCCAAGAGGCGAAACTCATCAAATTCGACAATTTGACCTTCAATATCCATGACCTGATTGACTTGTAGTGCATAGTGCAATAATTCTCGAATTGGCGGTCCGGGATATTGCTCATCGTGATTACCATTGACCGAATAGACCGGAGCGTGAATCTCTTTTAAAACTGCCAGTTCCTGTGCCAGTTTATTTTCTGGTTCATAAGTCCAGTCGCCGGCGACCACCACCAAATCAGGTTGAATATGATTTAATTTGTGTACAATTTGTCGCAACTGACGCTCATGACCCGAAAACAAACCGATATGCAAATCTGCAATCAGGGCGATTTTCATCGGCTGCTTTAAACGTTTATCTGCATTGATCTGATATTGTGTCGTTTTCACTTGAATTAAATGCGGCTCGATAAAGCGTGCATAAGTCAAAACCCCACTAAGCAGAAATACAAAAATGGCTTCATGCAGTGAATAATACCCCGTCCATCCAGCATAAATACTGAAGAAAACCAAAGGGATTAATAAATAGGCAAGATAAAACGCCAGCAAATGACCAAAAGCTTTAAAGGGATGAATGGTTTCGGTACGTGATTGGCTCGACCATGCCTGAGCCACAGCCCAGATGGCTAAAATCGCCATTCCCAGATAAAAATAAAACAGTACGGAATTCGAATCCCACATAAATTGGCCTTATTCAGTCGAGCAGCAGATTACTGGCTTTATATTTATCTTTTCATAGCTGGCAATTATACTCAATTCTAATTTTTCATTCTTCGACTTATATGGCCACTGCTCCCCGCGATCAAGTTCATCTTCAATCCTCAGGTTTTATGCGCACTCATCGCTATAAAGCCGGCATTTTACTGAGCTGTAGCCTGGTACTGGGTCTGCCTGCATGTAGCACCTTACCCAAGCAAACCGAACAGCCAAGCCAGATGGCATTTGAAACGGATACATCGCAAACCAGCCTGGCACAAATTGTTGAACCTTTACGTGATCAGAACATCGGGTTGACCGGTTATCGCGTGCTGTATGATCCGCTTGAAGCACTGGCTGCGCGGATTCAGCTGATTAATAAAGCGGAACGCAGTCTGGATCTGCAATATTACATCTGGGATAACGACCGGATCGGTGCCCTCGCCCTGCATGCGATTATTCAGGCAGCGGATCGTGGCGTAAAAGTGCGCCTGTTGATGGATGACAATAATGCCAAGAAAATGGAAGGGATTTATCTGGCCTTAAACCAGCATCAGAATATCGATGTCAAACTGTATAACCCCTATCGCTTCCGTAAATACCGCGCCATGGACATGGTGCTGGATTTAAAACGCATTAACCGCCGCATGCATAATAAAAGCTTTATTGCCGATAACCAGATTGCCTTGATTGGCGGGCGCAATATGAGCAACCAGTATTATAATGTCAGTGAAAGCTATCAGTTCTCTGATGTCGATGTGATGCTGGTCGGTGCGGCATCGGATGAAATCATTCATTCCTTCGATGAATACTGGAATGATGATTATGCCTATCCGGTGCAAGAGGTTGTGAATCCACGGCATCATGGCTTACGTTTTCCAAGCTTAAAAGAACAGCTAGAAACCCATAGTCAGGATCCAGCGACTCAAAATTATCTGGATCTGGCCAATCGTTCCAGAGTCTTTGACCAATGGCTGGAACAAAACATTCAGCTGGATTGGGTGGAAGCTGAAGTGGTCAAAGATCCACCGAGCAAAATCAAAGCCAAGGCCAAAACCGAAGAACACCTGAATTTCCAGTTATTACAGCGCCTGGAAAAACCTGAACAAAGTGTCGATATTGTCTCTGCCTATTTTGTCCCGGAAAAAATTGGTGCAGACCGTTTAAAGAAACTGGTGAATGAGAATATCAAGGTTCGCGTCCTGACCAACTCTTTTAAGGCCAACGACGTTGCCGTGGTGCATGCCTTTTATGCCAAATATCGTCAGGATCTATTGGAAAATGGGGTGCAGCTGTATGAGTTCTTGGCAGCGCCAGAAGCTAATCACCTAAATGCCAATACTGAGGAAATTTCGAAAAAAGCTAAAGTCAGCCTGAAAGGATTGAGTCGTTCTAGCCTGCATGCCAAGTTGATGGCACTGGATCAAAAACAGGTGTTTATTGGTTCCTTTAACTTTGATCCGCGTTCAGCTTATCTAAATACTGAAATTGGCGTATTGCTAAACAGTCCGTCTTTGGCACGTGCAGTACACGACACCATGGACAAAAATCTGAGTAAATATGCTTATAAGCTGGTGCTCGATGCGAATCAGAACATTAACTGGAAAATCAAGAAAGCCAATGGTGACGTTCAAACATTTACCAAAGAACCCAAAATGAAATGGTATCAGAAAGCTGGACTTAAACTGTTGTCGTGGCTGCCGATTGAAGGTTTTATGTAAGCTTGATTTGGTGGATAAAACCATAAAAAAAGCCTCTTATTGAGGCTTTTTTAATACCCGTGACTGAAGTTCAACCAGGCCAGTCTGCATTTTTTCCTGGACCACACGGGTGAGGCTTTCAACCGTATGCCCTTCAGTGGCAATTGCAGGTAAAGCCACTAAATGTGCAATGACTTGCGGCATTTCCAGTACTTTTTTGACATGGGCAGCAAAACTGATGTCATTGACAAACGGCGCAACCATATCCAGTTCACCCTGCTGATTCACATAACAAATCAGACAGATTTGTACAGGACGCTGCGCTTCAATCGCGGCGCCTAAAATCCGGCCGTGCACTTTTTTGATGGCTCGCCCATCAGAAGTCGTCGCTTCAGGAAAGAACAGCACCGGAATATTCTGTTTCAGGAAACCGGTAATTTGTTCACGAATCCTGACGGAATCTCCTGAACCACGTTTAATAAATAAGGTGCCACCACCCTTGGCCAATTTGCCTAGAATTGGCCAGTTCTCAATTTCTGCTTTCGCCAGAAAAAATACGCGTGCCCCTGAACCCAGAACTGCAATATCGAGCCAGGACACATGGTTACTGACCCATAAGGCGGGTTCACGCGGAATCTCGCCATGTACCCGCACTTCGATATTGAATACTTTGCATAACTGGCGGCAAAAATGTTGCACATAGCGAGTATTGGTCGGGTTATTCGGATTTTTATATAAGCCATGACGAAAAACCAAATAGAACCCCTCACTGATGGTGGCCAATGAGGCGGTAATTTTCCGGCTATACAGAAAAAACTTGGCCAAGCCTTCGATATCTGGAGTCTGGTTTTGTACAGTTGAGTTCATAAAAACGTCATTAAATCCTAAGCGAGATACAGGGAATATCCACGAATTAAACTCATTCTATACTGTTCATTCGCAACTTGCATTGATAATAAAAATCGACCAATAGCATCTATATCTTCAATTTTAATTGGATTAAAAAATCATTCAAAATAAAACTATCGAAATATTAGATTGAAAAGGATCGTAGCCATGCCAGATCAAACCCAGCCCGCGAACGACACACCTCCGCCTTTACAAGTGCTCAAATATATTTTGGGCGGCACCTTCATCTATGCCGTGGTACTGGTAACACTTGCACAACTGTTTATCAGCGCACTTTAAACCAAAGCCGCGCTAATTCAGTATCTGCTCAGCCCTTTTTCAACTACACTAAAGTTTTCAAGTGGAGATTGGCCTGAGTGGAATATTTACAACAACATCGAGGGAAAGAGCGCGTCATTCTGGTGAGTGTCAGCGTACAAATGCTGGATGACCTTGATGCTGAAGAGTTTCGTTTACTGGCCCAGTCTGCAGATGCTGAAATTCTGGAACATATTTATGCTCAGCGGGTGAAACCCGATGCCAAATTTTTTATCGGCTCCGGCAAGGCAGAAGAAATCGCTGAACGTGTTGAAGAGCTGGAGGCCAATCTGGTCATTTTTGACCATGCCCTAACCCCAGCCCAAGCCCGTAATCTGGAACAGGTGATTAAATGCCGCGTGGTCGATCGTACTGAACTGATTCTGGATATTTTTGCCCAGCGTGCCCGTACCTATGAAGGTAAGCTGCAAGTCGAACTGGCACAGCTGCAACATTTATCTTCACGTTTAATTCGTAGTCGTGGCAATCTCGACAGCCAGAAAGGCGGGATTGGTTTACGTGGTCCGGGTGAAACCCTACTGGAAACAGACCGCCGTTTGCTGCGTATCCGTATGGGACAGCTCAAGGCACGCATTGATAAAGTCCGCCAGACCCGGATGCAAGGCCGTGTTGCCCGTCAAAAAGCAGCTGTTCCAACAGTATCTTTAGTCGGCTATACCAATGCCGGCAAGTCGACCCTCTTTAATTTACTCGCCAACAGCGATGTCTATGCAGCCGATCAGCTGTTTGCAACCTTGGACCCTACTTTACGGCGTCTGGAATGGGATGGGATTGGCAATCTGGTGCTGGCCGATACGGTAGGTTTTGTCCGTAACCTTTCCCATTCGCTGGTTGAATCCTTTAAAGCAACTTTGGAGGAAACCGTAGAAGCCACGCTGTTACTGCATGTCATTGATTCAAGCAGCCCAGAAATGCTGGAGCAGATTGAAGCTGTAGAAAAAGTGCTGAAAGAAATTGGCGCAGATGTGCCGATCTTGCAGGTTTACAATAAAATTGACTGTAGCGGTGAAGAAGCCAAAATTATTTATCGACGTCCAGGTGAACCGGAACGGGTCTATGTTTCGGCACATAGTGGCGAAGGTATCGACCTGCTGCGTAAAGCGGTACATGAGTCCTTGATGGGGCAACTACAGTCCTTCGATTTAATCCTGAAACCTGCCTACGGCAAGCTGCGTAACCAGCTCTATGGTCTGAATGTGATTCAGTCTGAACATTATGATGATGAAGGCCAACTGCATCTGCACATTCGAATTGCGCCACAAAAACTGGAACAATTGATTAAACAGGCGCATTTACCCTTGGATGAAATTCTGGGCAAACAGGCGCAGCAGTTTCAACGTCCACTGGAAGCGTTTGAAATCCAGTCAAAGATCGAGTAAAACTTGATAAGTAAACTTATTAATATTAATGATTATAGCAATGAACTGGATAAAACGAATAGATTGGCCAGCATGGATCGGCACCCTGTTACTTATTATTGTCTTTCGGGAAGCTTCGGTCTGGTTAATGACCCAACTGAATCATCCTGAATTAGGCAATCTGGTCGGGTTATTGAGTCTTTTAATTGCGCTGTTTACCTGGCGCTACTTTGGCAAACTCCCCGCTCGCCTCGTGGATACCAATAACAAGCTCATGAAGGAAAGCGCCTTTGCCTTCCTGCCTGTCAGTGCAGGTGCACTGATGATGCTGGCTCATATGGGCCAGAAAATCCCCGCCTTCTTGTTCATCATGTTTTTCAGCACCCTGATTCCTTTATGGATTTACGCCAAAATGGCCAAGCGCTGGTTATAGGAGTTCCGCATGTTATCTATTCTGTATGGCTTTACGGTTACCCTTATCGCCTATCTGATTGCCAAACCCTGTAACCGATTCATTCCGCAAATTCCCGTCATCGTGTTCAGCATGTTCTTTATCCTGGCAATTCTATTTGTGCTCGGCATTCCCTATGAAAATTATATGGATGAAGTTAATCCACTCTTCAACCATTTACTTGGCTATGTGACTGTTGCCTTGGCCATTCCGTTGGCCGCAATGCGCTACGATGACTTGCCGCTCAAAGCCATTATCGGCATTTTGGTTTTTGCCAGTATCAGTGCTGTCGCCTTACCGATGGGACTGGCTTATCTGCTGCATATGTCCTCTGCAGACATTATGGCGTTTGCTACCCGTGCCGTGACTACTCCAATTGCGATTAATATTGCCACCCTGCTGGATGCACCCATCAGCATGGTGATTCTGATTGTGATTCTTTCTGGCGTGATTGGTGCAGCCTTTTCGCCATTTATTCTCAAACATATTAATGATGAGCGCGCTTCTGGACTGGCTTTAGGACTAGCCGCACATGCCATTGGTACAGCTCAGGCCTGGCAGCGTGGCAGTATTGCAGGACGTTATGCCGCATTTGGTATGGCCGTCAATGCAGTCTTTACCGCGGTCTGGTTGCCTACGTTTATACTTTATTTGCAAAAAATGTGACTAGTGAATCAAATTAATCATTTGTTTTATGTGGTAATCGTTCTTACTATAGAGTAAGAACTCTAATCCAACTTAGGAACAGATATATGAATAAAGTTCAATTTTTTTCAACTTTACTTTTAGCCTCTTTCAGCCATCTGGCTTTGGCCTCTGACCTTTCAGGGACATGGAGAAATATTGACGACAAAACTGGTTCACCTAAAGCATTCCTGGAAATTCGTGAGACGGCTTCCGGCGTCTATGCTGCCAAGATCACAAAAATCACCCCACGTCCTGGATATACACCGAAAGAAAACTGTGTGTCCTGTCCTGCACCTTATACCAATAAACCTATTCTCGGTCTGGATGTGCTCACTGGCTTAAAGCACGTCGGCAATAACAGTTTTGCTCAAGGCAAGCTGCTTGATCCATTATCAGGGAATCTTTATAACACCAAGGCAAAATTAAGTGCCAATGGGAAACGTCTGATCCTACGTGGCTATATCGGCGTTTCAGCGCTAGGCCGTAGTCAAACCTGGATTAAGCAGGATTAATTCCTGCTTTATTAAATAAAATGTGACGGGGTTATGCTTTAGTAGATAGAAGCTTGCATTTTAATGCATTAAGTTGTATGAATATTAAACATATGCTTTTTTCATGCAATATAGATTATGAAAGTGTATTAACGTAGTTTGCATCATCGTTCACCACATGGAATTAGGTGAATGTTCATAAAAAAATAAGGATAAGGATATCGCATGTATAAAATCGCAATTTTAACTGTTTTTTCAGCTTCTTTATTCACAGGCTCTATGGCTTTTGCTCAGGAGTTATCTGGTCTCTGGCAACAGATTGATGATAAAACTGGTTCACCTAAAGCATTGATTGAAATGAAAACTCAGGCTGATGGCTCCTATACCGGAACGATTACTAAAGTCACACCTCGCCCAGGTTATATACCACGAGAAAAATGTGTCAAATGTCCATCACCTTATACCGATAAACCGATTTTGGGATTAGACGTCATTAAAGGACTAAAACCTACCACCAAAAATAACTATGCACATGGCCGGGTACTCGATCCACTTACCGGCAAAATTTATGATTTAAAAGGGCGGATTTCTGCCAATGGGAAACGACTGACTTTACGTGGATATATCGGAATATCTGCGATTGGTCGCACACAAACCTGGATTCGCCAGGATTAATAAAAACAGCACTTTTGTGTCGAGGATATTTTATTCATCTATAAAAAAGGAATAAATATAATGAAACAAACTAAATTAGGATTAATGTTCATCGCTGCACTGATGACTGGGACTGCTTATGCACAGGATCTGACTGGCATCTGGCAGCAAATTGATGATAAAACCGGCTCACCAAAAGCGATTATTGAAATTCGTCAAAATGATAATGGGACTTTTGCCGGAAAAATCATCAAAGTGACTCCACGTCCAGGCTATACCCCACAAAAGACCTGCAATAAATGTCCCGCGCCTTATACCAATCAACCGATCCTGGGTATGGATGTATTGACTGGCTTAAAACATGTGGAAGGCACCAATAATTATGAAAAAGGTAAAGTGATTGATCCATTGGCAGGTAAAGTTTATGATGCTCGAGTGCGTCTAAATGCCAATGGTAAACGTTTAACCTTGCGTGGTTATGTGGGTGTGTCCGCTTTAGGCCGTAGCCAGACCTGGATTCGCCAAGATTAATACCTAATTCTCATTATTCAAAAAAGCTGCCAAATTGGCAGCTTTTTGCAGTGTATCAACTCTATAGTATTCAGATAAGTGTTGACTATTTTAGTAAGATTTCTAACATGAGCGGGCGATGATAAAAATTCTTTGGAATGACTCTCTATGTTTAAAAAAATATTACTTGCCGCGCTTACAGCAGGATGTATGACCAATCTTTGGGCAGACGATATTACCGGGACCTGGCAACAAATTGATGATAAAACGGGGGCGGCTAAAGCAATTATCGTCATTAGCAAAGAAGCAAATAATACCTATTCAGGCAAAATTGTAAAAATCACGCCTCGCCCAGACTATAATCCACGTGAAAAATGCAATAACTGTCCTGCACCTTATACCAATCAGCCTATTTTAGGCATGACCATTTTAAAAGGCCTAAAACTGGTTGAAGGCACCAAGAACTATGACAAAGGTCGTATTATCGACCCATTGGCAGGTAAAATTTATGATGCAAAAATGCGTTTAAACAATACCGGTAAACGTTTAACCTTACGTGCCAGCATTGGCGTTTCAGTTCTAGGCCGTAACCAGACCTGGATTCGAGCAGACTAAATTTTAAAACTAAAAAAGCCACGTAATCACGTGGCTTTTTTAATAGCTTTACTTACATCACCGGATTATCTACTGCAAACATCTGCTGATCTTCTAGGCGGAATGCCATCAGTTGATTGCCCCAGACACAACCGCCATCTACATTCTGAATCTTGTTCGAAATGGTTTTACCGTTCAAAGCGGCCCAGTGACCAAACAGGATCTGATGAGTTTGTGCTGTCTGTGATTCAAACTCAAACCAGGGTCTGAAGCCTTCCGGCATTGGATCATTCAGTGAATCTTTAAAACTATATTCCAGACGTCCCTCAGCGTCAGTTAAACGCATTCGGGTGAGGTAGTTCACGATACAGCGAATACGTTCATGGCCTTGTAGCTGATCCGACCAAAGTGCGGGCTCTTTCCCGAACATTTCTTTCAGGAAATCATCCAGCACCTCAAAGTCATCATGAGCCATGATCGCTTCAACTTCTTGGGCCAATTGCGCAGTTTTTTCTGCACTCCAGATATTCGGAATCCCAGCATGCGTCAGAATGGTCTGCTCATTCGGAAATAGACACATTGGCTGTTTTCGCAGCCAGTCAATCAAGTCATCACTGTCGATCGCATCAATCACATCACGGACATTGTCTTTTTCTTTCACCGGTTTGATGCCGCGGGCATAAGCCAGCAAAGTCAAATCATGATTTCCCAAGACCGTCGCAGCCGCACCTTGTTCAGCCAGCTTTTTGATAAACCGCAACGCTGCAATTGAGTTTTCACCACGTGCAACCAAATCTCCAGCAAACCAGATAAAATCTTGTTCTGCATCAAACTGGATTTCTTTAAGCAAAGCTTTCAAGGCCTCAAAACAGCCTTGAACATCACCAATCACATAATTATATCGAGCAGTACGGTTCATCGTAATTTAAGCCACCATTTGATCTGAAAGTGCAACAAACTGTTCAAGGGTCAGGGTTTCTGGACGCGCCATCGGGTCAACACCCGCTTTTTCAAAACCCTCTTCAACCAGCATACCCTTCAAGCTGTTACGCAGAGTTTTACGACGCTGGGTAAATACATGCGATACCAGACGTGCTAGCGCTTTTTCATTCTTCGCCACAATCGGTTTAACTTTATAAGGCTCCAAACGGAACACTGCTGAGGTCACTTTTGGCGGCGGATTAAAAGATCCAGGTGGCACTTCGAACAAGAAAGTCGGTTTACAGAAATATTGAATCATCACCGACAGACGGCCATATTCTTTGGTATTGGGTGATGCGGTAATGCGGTCTACCACTTCTTTTTGCAGCATGAAATGCATGTCTTGCACTTTGTCACCAAATTCCAAGAGATGGAATAACAGTGGCGTTGAAATATTATAGGGCAAGTTACCGACGACACGTAATGGACGATCTTCCTGGAACAATTGAGAATAATCATATCTCAATGCATCGGCTTCAATAATGGTTAAACGTTCAGGATGCGGCACACGACCCGGCAGGCCAGCAGCCAGATCACGATCCAGCTCAAGTACGGTTAAGGCATCACATTCACCAATTAAAGGTGAAGTCAAAGCGGCCAGACCCGGGCCAATTTCTAGAATGTTCTGACCTGGACGCGGATTGACTGAGCTTACAATTTTGGCAATGACACGCTGGTCATGTAAAAAGTTTTGACCAAATCTTTTTCGAGCCTGATGCCCTTCATCTTTTGGGTTTAAGGCATTAATTTGATACATAAAAACATTTCCAACGTGAGTGATGAACAATAATCAGTGGCGCGCCAGATCGAGGGCTAAATCGACAGCAACGTGCAGGCTGGAACTTTTCGCAAGTCCCGTCCCCGCAAGGGAGAGTGCTGTGCCATGATCAACAGAAGTTCGAATAAACGGTAAGCCGAGGGTAATATTAATGGCTTCACCAAAACTCTGTGATTTTAACACAGGTAAACCCTGATCGTGATACATCGCCAGAACAGCATCGGCATCTTTTAGGTTTTCCGGGGTAAATAAAGTATCAGCAGGTAGGCTTAAACTCATGTTGATACCTTGAGCACGATAGCTTTCGAGTACCGGATTGATCACTTCAATTTCTTCCATCCCCAAATAACCGCCCTCACCCGCATGCGGATTTAAACCGCAAACCAGTATATTTGGCTGTTCAATCTTGAATTTGGATTTCAGGTCGTGAATCAGAATATCAATCACCTGATGCAAGCGTTCAGGCGTAATCGCATCTGCCACGGCACGAAGCGGAAGATGGGTAGTGGCCAAGGCCACGCGTAAAGTTTTGGTGGCCAGCATCATGACTACACGTGGAACACCAGCAAATTCCTGGTAATACTCGGTATGACCACTAAAAGAAATGCCCGCTTCATTTATCACGGACTTTTGTACAGGCGCAGTCGCGACGCCGACACTTTTTCCTGACATGGCATAGTCTGCGGATCGACGCAGTTGCTCCAGTACATAAGCCGCATTGTTCGGATTCAGCTCACCCAATACGACGTCTTGCTGCACGGGAACATGCTCTACAAATAGCTGACCGATGCCTGAAGATGACTCCTGTCCTTGATATTCAATCAGCTCAACCGATAATTTGAGTACCTGAGCACGTTGCTCGAGCATATGAATATCCGCCAATACCACAATTGGGCGCTCATCAACACGATCTGCAAGACTCAGGCAAATATCAGGACCAATTCCGGCAGGTTCCCCACTGGTGACATATAAAGGCAGCATCATCTTCTCAATTTGGCAAAGCTGAGAAATATTATAACCCGATCACGCCTACGCTGTAGTAATCATTGCAAAGAGTACTTATAAATCAATATTTTGATACCATTGAAACTATGGTTACAAATATAGTTGCAGTTTTTGTAGCATATAAGGGCTTAGGTCTTTCTTTCACCAGGGAGATTAGATAAAATACAGCGCTTGAAATTTTAATTTTCATTTGTGATTCTTCACGTATTCGTTTAGAATCGCGTCTCCTTTAGTTTGGACAGATTCCATAGTCCAAACCAACTATAATAGGTAGTGGTTTAATGAAAACTCTCAGCGCTAAGCCAGCTGAAGTTCAACACGACTGGTACGTTGTTGATGCTTCTGGCAAAACTTTAGGTCGCCTTGCGACTGAAATCGCTCGTCGTTTACGCGGTAAGCATAAAACTTCTTATACTCCTCACGTTGACACTGGCGACTACATCGTTGTTATCAATGCTGAAGAAATCACTGTGACTGGTAAAAAGTCACAAGATAAGAAATACTATCGCCACACTGGTTTCCCTGGTGGTATCCGTGAGACTAACTTTGAAAAGTTAATCGCTCACAAACCAGAAGCAGTTCTAGAAAAAGCTGTTAAAGGTATGTTACCTAAAGGTCCTCTTGGTTATGCAATGATCAAGAAAATGAAAGTGTATGCAGGTACTGAGCATCCACACGCTGCTCAACAGCCACAAGTTTTGGACATCTAAGGGATAACAGCACATGGCTACTAATTATGGTACAGGTCGCCGTAAGACCGCAACTGCACGTGTTTTCCTATCAGCTGGTACTGGTAAACTCGTAATTAACAACCGTACTCTTGAACAGTATTTCGGTCGTGAAACTGCTCGTATGGTTGTTAACCAACCACTTGAGCTTCTTGAAGCTACTGACAAATATGACCTTTACATCACTGTTGCTGGTGGTGGTATTGGTGGTCAAGCAGGCGCTATCCGTCACGGTATTACTCGTGCATTGATCGCTTCTGACGAAACTTTAAAACCTGCTCTTCGTCAAGCTGGTTTCGTTACTCGTGATGCTCGTGAAGTTGAACGTAAGAAACTTGGTTTACGTAAAGCTCGTAAACGTCCTCAATTCTCTAAACGTTAATTCGTTTACCGAATCGGACAAAAAACCCTGGATTTTCCAGGGTTTTTTTATGGCGGTTAGTGGGTCATTTAGAACTATTTTCTTTTTATTGTTCGTGCACATCTTTCCCCCATACCCCCTCATGACACCAGAATGACTTCATCAAATAATAATTTGCGATCCCAATACAGATAAACAGCAAAATGACAGGAAGCTTGATCAACATCTTATTTTCCTCCAGTTGTTTTTCTTATAATCTACCTCGGCTCAAGCCGATTGATCTTTGATGCTTGGTGCTTTTTAGGTTGAATTTTAGTATCCTAGTCTATTCATTAGAAGCTCATCAGGATTTATGTCAGTCGAAAGCGCGCCTCTTCAAGGAATCACTCTCTATAGTCATGCCGATGACTTTCGTTCCCATTGGATTCGCTATGTGCTTACCGAAAAACAGATTAAATATAACCTGATTTTGGTGGATGCCGATGATGAGGATCTGGCCAGTCTCAATCCTTATAATCAATTGCCGATGCTGATCGAAAATGAACTTAAATTATTTAATACTTCGATTATCTCAGAATATGTAGATGATCGTTATCGTCAGAATAAACTGTATGCCGATGCTCCAATGCCCCGCGCAGAGCAACGACAATACATCTGGCGCTTTGAAAATGACTGGTTAAAGCTGGCTGATATCATGTTACGCCATCCTGATACGCTAGATAAGAAAGCCAGAACTCAGGCACAAAAGCAGTTACAGGATATCCTGATTTCACTGATGCCACTCTTCCAGCATTTTCCCTATTTTATGTCTGAACAATTTAGTATCCTGGATTGTATGCTGGCACCAATTTTTATCCGTCTGAAACAGATGGGTGTAGAATTACCACAGCAGCAATGCCGTCTGTTTTATTTATATTGCCAACGAATTTTCAGTCGTCCTGCCTTTGTAAAATCCATGACATTGCAGGAAAAGAACCGTTATTCAGCGCAACTCAAGCATCCGTAGAGAAACATCATGTCCGAACAAGAATTCAGCCTTAGCCCTACCCGTCCCTATATGGCACGTGCAATCTATGAGTGGGTTTGCGATAACAATATGACGCCTTACCTGCTGGTGGATGCCACACGCCCAAATATCATGGTTCCTGAGCAGTTTATTAAAGATGGACAGATTGTTCTGAATATTGTGCCACATGCCGTGCATGCGCTGCATATGAGCAATGATGCCATTAGCTTCTCGGCTCGCTTTGGTGGCGTTTCTCGTGATATTTATGTGCCTATGGCAGCAGTACTCGGTATTTATGCACGTGAAAATGGTCAAGGTTTATTCTTTGATCCAGGTGAATATGAGCATACACAAAATGATGAAGATGCTTTAAAATCAAGCACTGAAGAACAAACTGAACAACCAAAGAAAAAACCGACTTTAAGACTATTAGATTAAAAATAATGGAGCAAGTGAATGGCTTTTGATTTAGTACAATATTTTGTTGAACAGATAGAGACTCAAAAGCCTGAGCTTCTAAAAGAATATACAAAAGAAGAAAGACGAAAATATATATCAGAAATCAATGCCTTAACTTTAGGAAAACTTATTACTGAATGGCGTCATAACCCACAAAAAATTTATAATGAAATCAATCATCCTGATGAATTATATATCCTGGAAATCGTGCGTCATCTCGCTACCAGTCCGGAAAATCAATCTACCTTGGATCGAGCTCAGCTTGAGCACAGTACTTCAGAAATTTTTCATTTACAACTTATCGAATTAAAACAACTGCATGATACCGGCAATCATAATATCCATAGCATCCAGGAATTACTGACCGGGCAAATTGAACATTTATCTGGTCAAGCAGATGATTGGGTTTGGACAACAAACAAGCTAACAGAACTCAAAGGCTCTAAACCAATTGTGCAAGAAGAGCTATCATTGGAAGCATCAATGAAGGAGTTTAATCAAATGGTAAGCCAGAATCAGCAGCATCAAGATGTCGAAGAAGTCATTGTTATCAATACCCCAACATGGGCAAAAATTGTTGAACCCATCGTGGCGATTGTCATTCTTTGGGTATTAATCGCAGCCGTAATGCGCGTGTTTGGCTAAAATAGTCTGCAATAAAAAACCAGCGATTCGCTGGTTTTTTATTTTGTAAGGTTTATAAGATCAGCTTGTAAACTCTTATAGCGCTAGTTTTACAGAGATCCCAATAGGTCAAACAAATTAACAGGAATTCTCTGTCTCAGAAGAATCTGATCAACTTTGAGATATAGATATGTTAAATATCTTATCTAAAATTCCACGCATAAAAAAATCCCCCTCTGCCTTGGCGGAGGGGGATTTTGGAATAATGAGCTGGCGATGACTTACTCTCACATGGGTAACCCCACACTACCATCAGCGCTAAGAGGTTTCACTTCTGAGTTCGGGAAGGGATCAGGTGGTTCACTCTTGCTATGGTCGCCAGCACAACTGGTATGCTTACTCGCTATGGTCTTATCTACGTTGCTTGCGCTTCGTTTGCCTAGCTTTCTTCAAATAGAATGCATTAACAGATGTATCTGAGTTGCAGTAGTTTGTTCGTTTAGCTTAACTAAATCAAGGCTTCGTCTGATCGTTAGATCAATATGAAATCAATTGATGCTTTATATACAACTGTTTGGGTGTTGTATAGTCAAGCCTCACGAGCAATTAGTATTGGTCAGCTTCACATATCACTATGCTTCCACATCCAACCTATCAACGTCGTAGTCTTCAACGGCTCTTTAGGAGACATAAAGTCTCGGGGAAATCTTATCTTGAGGTAGGCTTCCCGCTTAGATGCTTTCAGCGGTTATCCCTTCCGAACATAGCTACCCGGCGATGCCACTGGCGTGACAACCGGTACACCAGAGGTTCGTCCACTCTGGTCCTCTCGTACTAGGAGCAGATCCTCTCAAATTTCCAACGCCCACGGTAGATAGGGACCGAACTGTCTCACGACGTTCTAAACCCAGCTCGCGTACCTCTTTAAATGGCGAACAGCCATACCCTTGGGACCTGCTTCAGCCCCAGGATGAGATGAGCCGACATCGAGGTGCCAAACACCGCCGTCGATATGAACTCTTGGGCGGTATCAGCCTGTTATCCCCAGAGTACCTTTTATCCGTTGAGCGATGGCCCTTCCATACAGAACCACCGGATCACTAAGACCTACTTTCGTACCTGCTCGACTTGTGGGTCTCGCAGTTAAGCGCGCTTTTGCCTTTATACTCTACGCGTGATTTCCGACCACGCTGAGCGCACCTTCGTACTCCTCCGTTACTCTTTAGGAGGAGACCGCCCCAGTCAAACTACCCACCAGACATGGTCCTCGTCCCGGATAACGGGACAGAGTTAGAACCTCAATATTACCAGGGTGGTATTTCAAGGACGGCTCCATCGCAACTAGCGTCGCGACTTCAAAGCCTCCCACCTATCCTACACAAGTAAGATCAAAGTTCAATGTCAAGCTGCAGTAAAGGTTCACGGGGTCTTTCCGTCTAGCCGCGGGTACACCGCATCTTCACGGCGAATTCGATTTCACTGAGTCTCTGCTGGAGACAGCGCCCCCATCATTATGCCATTCGTGCAGGTCGGAACTTACCCGACAAGGAATTTCGCTACCTTAGGACCGTTATAGTTACGGCCGCCGTTTACTGGGGCTTCGATCAAGAGCTTCGCTTACGCTAACCCCATCAATTAACCTTCCAGCACCGGGCAGGCATCACACCCTATACGTCCACTTTCGTGTTTGCAGAGTGCTATGTTTTTAATAAACAGTTGCAGGGGCCTGGTTTCTGAGGCTGTCGGCCGCTCAAGGAGCAAGTCCTATCACAGACAACAGCGTACCTTCTCCCGAAGTTACGGTACCATTTTGCCTAGTTCCTTCAGCAGAGTTCTCTCAAGCGCTTTGGTCTACTCGACCTGACCACCTGTGTCGGTTTCGGGTACGATTCCTGTGTAACTGAAGCTTAGAGACTTTTCCTGGAAGCATGGTATCAGCCACTTCACTGTACAAGTACAGCTTGCTATCAGTTCTCAGCATAGAGTACCCCGGATTTGCCTAAGATACATGCCTACAACCTTCCACCTGGACAACCAACGCCAGGCTGACTTAACCTTCTCCGTCCTCTCATCGCATTACACAGAAGTATTGGAATATTAACCAATTTCCCATCGACTACGCCTCTCGGCCTCGCCTTAGGGGTCGACTCACCCAGCCCCGATTAACGTTGGACTGGAACCCTTGGTCTTTCAGCGTGCGAGTTTTTCACTCGCATTGTCGTTACTCACGTCAGCATTCGCACTTCTGATACCTCCAGCAGACTTCTCAATCCACCTTCATCGGCTTACAGAACGCTCCCCTACCACGCATAATAAATTATGCATCCGCAGCTTCGGCATATAGTTTTAGCCCCGTTACATCTTCCGCGCAGGCCGACTCGACTAGTGAGCTATTACGCTTTCTTTAAAGGGTGGCTGCTTCTAAGCCAACCTCCTAGCTGTCTATGCCTTCCCACATCGTTTCCCACTTAACTATAATTTTGGGGCCTTAGCTGGCGGTCTGGATTGTTTTCCTCTTGACTACGGACGTTAGCACCCGCAGTCTGTCTCCCGGATAGTACTCATTGGTATTCGGAGTTTGCATCGGTTTGGTAAGTCGGGATGACCCCCTAGCCGAAACAGTGCTCTACCCCCAATGGTATTCGTCCGAGGCGCTACCTAAATAGCTTTCGGGGAGAACCAGCTATCACCAAGTTTGATTAGCCTTTCACCCCTATCCACAAGTCATCCCCTGGCTTTTCAACGACAGTGGGTTCGGTCCTCCAGTTAGTGTTACCCAACCTTCAACCTGCTCATGGATAGATCACCTGGTTTCGGGTCTATACCCAGCAACTAAACGCCCTATTAAGACTCGGTTTCCCTACGGCTCCCCTATGCGGTTAACCTTGCTACTGAATATAAGTCGCTGACCCATTATACAAAAGGTACGCAGTCACCGGACTAAGCCGGCTCCCACTGCTTGTATGCATGCGGTTTCAGGATCTATTTCACTCCCCTCACAGGGGTTCTTTTCGCCTTTCCCTCACGGTACTGGTTCACTATCGGTCAGTCAGGAGTATTTAGCCTTGGAGGATGGTCCCCCCATATTCAGACAAGGTTTCACGTGCCTCGCCCTACTCGACATCATCATATAAGCCCTTTCGTGTACAGGACTATCACCGTCTACGGTCGCACTTCCCAGAGCGTTCCACTAGAACTTATATGACTTAATGGGCTCTTCCCCTTTCGCTCGCCGCTACTGAGGGAATCTCAATTGATTTCTTTTCCTAAGGGTACTGAGATGTTTCACTTCCCCTCGTTCGCCTTGCAACACTATGTATTCATGTTGCAATACCTACCTTATGGTAAGTGGGTTTCCCCATTCAGACATCTCCGGATCACAGGATATTTGCCGCCTCCCCGGAGCTTTTCGCAGGCTATCACGTCTTTCATCGCCTCTGACTGCCAAGGCATCCACCACATGCACTTAATTACTTGACTATACAACCCCAAACAGTCGTTTATCCTTACAAGTGGGATAAGCAACAGATTGTGATGATCTCTCATCACGCTCATACAGTTGGCGTTTCGTAGATTTAACTACAGTACAGCTTCAATTAGATTCATATACCAAAACGCTTGATTCAGTTAATTTCGCTAGAACTCATTTCTTGTAGTTGCCTACTTGAAACGAGTTTGAACAAATTATTTCAACTCAAATATATTCTGTTAATGATTTTTCCAGCCTTCGTCAGGTCAGGAAACTGTGATAAATCACAGAGGTTAATAACAACGAAGCGAATCATACGCCTCTTTCTTACTAAGCTCTATAAGCTATCTAGCTGTTTGTATGTTTCTTAGCTCATCTTACGTTTGCTTGATCATTTCAAGATCAATGTAAGTGATGGTGGAGACTAGGAGAGTCGAACTCCTGACCTCCTGCGTGCAAAGCAGGCGCTCTACCAACTAAGCTAAGTCCCCAGCTTATCAATAAGTCAATGTATCGTTCTGTTCTGTTTGCTTCAGCACTTTCATGCTTCGTTAGTCAGATTTGGTGGGTCTGACAAGACTTGAACTTGTGACCCCACGCTTATCAAGCGTGTGCTCTAACCAACTGAGCTACAGACCCTCAGATACATCGTATGAAGAACAACTTGTTGTGGATTCTTACCAATCGTCAATCTTTCGTTAAGGAGGTGATCCAGCCGCAGGTTCCCCTACGGCTACCTTGTTACGACTTCACCCCAGTCATCTGCCACACCGTGGTAAGCGTCCCCCCTAAGGTTAGACTACCTACTTCTGGTGCAACAAACTCCCATGGTGTGACGGGCGGTGTGTACAAGGCCCGGGAACGTATTCACCGCGGCATTCTGATCCGCGATTACTAGCGATTCCGACTTCATGGAGTCGAGTTGCAGACTCCAATCCGGACTACGATCGGCTTTTTGAGATTAGCATCCACTCGCGTGGTAGCAACCCTTTGTACCGACCATTGTAGCACGTGTGTAGCCCTGGTCGTAAGGGCCATGATGACTTGACGTCGTCCCCGCCTTCCTCCAGTTTGTCACTGGCAGTATCCTTAAAGTTCCCGGCTTAACCCGCTGGCAAATAAGGAAAAGGGTTGCGCTCGTTGCGGGACTTAACCCAACATCTCACGACACGAGCTGACGACAGCCATGCAGCACCTGTATGTAAGTTCCCGAAGGCACCAATCCATCTCTGGAAAGTTCTTACTATGTCAAGACCAGGTAAGGTTCTTCGCGTTGCATCGAATTAAACCACATGCTCCACCGCTTGTGCGGGCCCCCGTCAATTCATTTGAGTTTTAGTCTTGCGACCGTACTCCCCAGGCGGTCTACTTATCGCGTTAGCTGCGCCACTAAAGCCTCAAAGGCCCCAACGGCTAGTAGACATCGTTTACGGCATGGACTACCAGGGTATCTAATCCTGTTTGCTCCCCATGCTTTCGCACCTCAGTGTCAGTATTAGGCCAGATGGCTGCCTTCGCCATCGGTATTCCTCCAGATCTCTACGCATTTCACCGCTACACCTGGAATTCTACCATCCTCTCCCATACTCTAGCCAACCAGTATCGAATGCAATTCCCAAGTTAAGCTCGGGGATTTCACATTTGACTTAATTGGCCACCTACGCGCGCTTTACGCCCAGTAAATCCGATTAACGCTTGCACCCTCTGTATTACCGCGGCTGCTGGCACAGAGTTAGCCGGTGCTTATTCTGCGAGTAACGTCCACTTATCCCAGGTATTAACCAGGTAAGCCTCCTCCTCGCTTAAAGTGCTTTACAACCAAAAGGCCTTCTTCACACACGCGGCATGGCTGGATCAGGGTTCCCCCCATTGTCCAATATTCCCCACTGCTGCCTCCCGTAGGAGTCTGGGCCGTGTCTCAGTCCCAGTGTGGCGGATCATCCTCTCAGACCCGCTACAGATCGTCGCCTTGGTAGGCCTTTACCCCACCAACTAGCTAATCCGACTTAGGCTCATCTATTAGCGCAAGGCCCGAAGGTCCCCTGCTTTCTCCCGTAGGACGTATGCGGTATTAGCATCCCTTTCGAGATGTTGTCCCCCACTAATAGGCAGATTCCTAAGCATTACTCACCCGTCCGCCGCTAGGTCAGGTAGCAAGCTACCTTTCCCCGCTCGACTTGCATGTGTTAAGCCTGCCGCCAGCGTTCAATCTGAGCCATGATCAAACTCTTCAGTTTAATACTATGTAGCACCTTAAAGGGTGCCAATCTTGGCTCATCAATTTTCTGACAAATATTTCTCAAATAAACTTCGAGTAATTTCTACCATCAATCAATGAAAATAATTTCGATCAATCAATCAGTAAAAATCCACACAAGTTGTTCTTCATAATCTCTTAATGATCTTCTTGTTGGTTCGTCACCAGCAAGCTAGGTCGGCTATATTACTCTCTATCTCTAGAAAGTCAACCAGTAATGAAAACTATTTTTAAACTTATCAAATAAAACCCAACCCAATCAAACTTAACTAAGTCACTGTTTTATCAGAAGTTTTAATCTTCATCACCGCCGATGGATGTGCATTCTACAGGATTTCAGAGCCCTTGCAACACCTTTTTCAAGAAAATCATTTTGTATGTATATTTTTTAAGCTTTTCGTGTGTTTTCATTCATTTTTTATACAAATTTGCTTAAATGATGTCTATTCGTGAATATAACGTTTATTATTTTCATACTAATAAGTAGTGCTACTTACACAGAAAAGGCCTCGGGTTACCTTATGCATCGTTCTATTCACTTATCTATATGCTTATTTTCTTTAGTCTCAAGCGCACATGTTTTTGCCGAGGTGACCACTGATGTGGAAAATATGGAAAACGAGCCTGCAAAAATGCCGCTTAGAACAAAGATCTCGACCAAAGCGCAGCAATTACAAACGCAACTGAAAGTTGATGCCAGTGCAGCACAGGCTGAGGAAGTTAAAGATCCTTTCCAGCCCTTAAATAGAAAGATCTATCAGTTTAATGATGCGATTGACCGCACCGTGGTACGTCCCATAGCTGTACAATATGTGGAAAAGGTTCCTCAAGACGTTCGTGGCAGCTATACCCAGTTCCGCAGTAACCTAAGTGAACCTTGGAATGTGGTGAATCAGTTGATTCAAGGTCGTCCTGCCCGCGCTGCTAAATCCCTAGGTCGTTTTACCATTAATACCTTAACAACTTTAGGACTGGCTGATCCAGCACGTCGCCTTGGCTTGAGCCATGAAGAGGAAAAATTTGGAATTACTTTAGGGTATTATGGCGTGCCTTCCGGGCCTTATATCATGTTACCATTTTTAGGTCCAAGTTCTGTCCGTGGCGTAATCGGTACTGCTGTAGATAGTCAAGCTCGTCCACAAAAATACATTCTCGAAGATGAAGATGGACTTTACTGGACTGATCAGTTTTGGCGTGCCATCGATACCCGTTCAGAAATACTGGACGTTGAAGGAGTGCTGACTGGCGATCGCTATGCGCAGATTCGCGATATTTATTTACAACGTACCAATTATGCAATTGCAGAAAAGAAAGGTACAGAACAAGATACGCTTTTCCTAGAAGATGATTTTGAAGATGACAATTCTGATGATGCACCTTCTAGTGATAGCAACATTGAATCTTCAAACGAAGATCTTTAAGTTTAAGCTTCATGTATGATTGCTAGTGAAAATCTGTTCGCTAGCAATACTTTGCTTGTTATAGTACATCTTATAGCCAATCCTGGGATTGAATCACTTTTTTATGTATTTCATTCAACCGACTCGTGATATTCCTTACTTAGATCAAGTACTTGATACGCTTCCTCATGTTCAGATGATCTATCTGGATGATCATGAACTGTATGACTCTACGATTATTGCGATTGCAGATGTACATGATTATCTGAAATATAAGTGGAATCTGCCTACGATTGTACTGGCCTTAGAAAATGAAGGTACTGCTTTGGCTCAGGCCTGGGAACAAGGTGCTTTAGCTGGCTGGATCTGGAACAAGCTTCCCGAGAATCCAGATCTGGCATTACAAAAAATTGATGCACAATATAAGCGTAACCAGGATAGCCGTGACCTGCCTTCTGCTGCAGAACTACAAAAAAAATTGTTACCGAATCCGATTGAACTGACCAATTACGAGGTCGAAACCTATTTTCAGCCTTCAGCCTATCTTTCAGGGGATTGGTATGATTATTGGAAAATCAGCGACAAAGAAGTGATTTTCTATTTGGCCGATGTATCCGGACATGGCGTCACCAGTAGTTTGCTCACGTCCTGGATGGCAGCTTTCCATGGTCGCTCCAAGACGCCGCGCGAGCTGATCAAGAAGCTGAACGGTATGCTGATGCAGGAAAATATTGAAAAGCACATCACCATGATTGCCGGGATTCTTAATCTGGAAACCCATGTATTAAAATGGTCCAGCGCTGGACATTATCCTCCACCGATTATATTTGAACCCAATCAAGAACCTAAAATCCTCTCTTCCAGCAGTTTCCCTTTGGGCTTAACCGAAGATCTTGAAGTTGAGGAAAATGAATGGGTATTAAGTCGCAATGCGCGCTTTATTATCTGTTCGGATGGCGCACTGGAACCTTTTGATGGTGGTTTAAATGAACAATTCTCGCAATTATTACACCATTTGCAGAATCAATCTTTTCAGGCTCCGGAACATGTGGCTGACGATATCGCCTTTTTAAGCTTTATCCGCGTAAATTAGCAGTATATTTACAGGCTTTATAAGCACTTAATTTGATTACTACTTTCAGCCACTTGAGTATCAATACACCCTATGGGATAATTTAATATCCTTCTCTGCAAATGGCATTTATATGTCAACAGGTCATGTTGAATATGCAAGTCTGAATGGAACGCATATTTTTAAGCTTATCGGCGAAGTGCGTGCCCAATCTTGTATTAGTCTAGACAAATTACTGAACAAAATTGAACAGCAAGACAACGTAGTTGGCGCTATCGTTGATCTCACCGAAACCAGTTTCATTGACAGTACCGTACTGGGTGTTTTAGCGAAACTAGGACTCAAACTCAAGCAAGTACACAATATTCAGGCTGTCATGCTTTCTACCAATTCTGACATTACCACTTTGGCCAACAGTATGGGATTGAGCCAAGTGTTTGTGATTCTGAATTATTGTGGTGATCCAAATGTCTGCACACGTGCGCTGATGGAAGAATATGTCACGCATCAAAATATGCTGAATACGGTTCTGGATGCGCATAAAACCTTGATGAAACTGAATCAAAGCAATCAGAACATGTTTGAACCTTTAGTCAAACAGCTACAGAAAGAGCAAGACAATTTAGATAAAATTTCCGAGCAAAAGGTATAACCATCTTATAAGAGGACCCTATGACTTTACTTTCTGTTGTACAAATGAATTCTCAAAATGAAATTGATGCCAATTTCGTGGAGATTGAATCTTTAATTCAACAAAGTAAGGCCAATGGAGCTGAACTGATTGTTTTCCCGGAAAACTTTGTCTGTTTTGCAGCAGGTAAACAGCGTGAAACTGCTGCACAATTTGAAGTGATTCAGCAACGTCTAGAACAACTTGCCCATGAATATGACACCTGGATCGTTGCCGGTACATTACCCTGCCCTTATCGTCCGGATGGTTCAATCATTGAGGATGGCCGGGTGCGTACCGTTAGCCTGTGTATCAGTCCGGAACGGACCGAAGCACGTTATGACAAAATTCACCTCTTTGATGTGCAAGTCGGCGATGCTGTCGGTGGTTATCAGGAATCCAAGTTCTTTGAACCCGGCACAGATGTTGTCGTAGCCAAAACACCTTTTGGCAATATTGGGTTAATGGTCTGTTATGACCTGCGCTTTCCGGAACTGGCGTTAAATTTACGAGCCAAAGGTGCAAACCTCTTGACCGCTCCTTCTGCCTTTACCTATACCACAGGTGAAATGCACTGGCAGCTTCTTCTGCAAACACGTGCTCTAGATAGCCAATGCTCGGTGCTTGGTGCAGCTCAACAAGGCTGGCATGGAGAAAAACGCCAGACTTGGGGACATGCAGCCGCCACCAATAGTCGTGGACAACTTCTTAATATGATCCATGCAGAAGGTGCTCAACTCATCACCGTCGACTTTGATTTAAATGAACAGCAAAAAGTGCGTGAATCCATGCCTTTAATGCAACACCGTAGACTTCTGCAACTTTCCTGAATCGTTTCATTTGCTTGCATAAAATAACAAAATCCCTGCTTATTCTTCAGGTGAAATCACCGAGCATAGAAGCTCTACGAAAAATAAACAGGGATTTAACTCATGTCATTAGAAAAAGCCGTCTATACCGCACATGCCAAAGCCACAGGGGGCCGTGATGGCCGCGCCATTTCTGACGATCAGATTCTGGACGTCCAATTGGCCGTACCTAAAGAAATGGGGGGACCAGGCGGTGGAACCAATCCTGAACAGCTCTTTGCCGCAGGTTATTCCGCCTGTTTCTTGGGTGCAATGAAATTTGTTGCCAATCGTGACAAGCTCAATATCAGTAAAGATGCCTATATTGAAGGTGATGTTGGGATTGGTCCGATTCCTACCGGGTTCGGGATCGAAGTGACATTAAACATCCATCTTGAAGGCATGGATCAGGAAGAAGCAAAAAAACTGGTGGATGCTGCGCATATTGTCTGTCCATACTCAAATGCGACCCGTAATAATATTGATGTGAACTTAAACGTAATTACTTAATTTTTTTATTTAACAGCTATCCTGAAAAAAGTTTCAGGATAGCTAGACTTCAATTATAAATTTCAAAATTTACCCGCTTCATCTTTTGTCAAAAGCTACTTCTCTTCCCCACTTGAAAACTGCAGCAAAAACTTAAGAAATTATATATAATGATTCTTATTTACAATTATTCGATTTATATTGATGTTAAAACCTGTTCTTCTGAGTTCTCTCCTACTCCTCACTGCTACAACCTCTTTTGCAGATTTTTATTTCTCAGAAAAAATTCACCCACAGGTAAAATCTCTGGTTAATACCGAAATTGAACACCTGCCCATTCCTGCAACACCCAACAATATGATTCTGCCTGAATTTGGTAAAGGGATTATTGGTTGGGGAGCTGGCCCCAAAGATGCTGAAGCCCGTTTTTTCAATATCACTCAGACAGATGTTGAAACAATGAAAAAGGAAGGACTGAGTTTAGCAATGGCACAAGCCTGGCAGACATTTTATGAAAATGAAACTTTGCGCAATCCGGGCAATCCGACTGCACCTTTTCGTGCAAAACTCATGAAAAAAAATCGTCAGTCTCTGGTAAATATCCAAAAGTCCTGACGATCATTATGATAAAGCGAGCAGATTAAAAAATTATTCTACTGCTTCGTTGGTTACTCGCAATACTTCTTCAATCGTGGTTTTTCCGGCCAATACTTTACGCAGACCATCATCACGAATGGAACCTGACTGCTGACGTACATAGCTTTCGATTTCATATTCAGCCGCATTGCCATGAATCAAACGGCGCATATGATCATCGACTGGGACAATTTCATAAATTGCAGTACGGCCACTAAAGCCAGTATTGCCACAACGTTCACAGCCTTGAGGTTGCGGTAATCTTAAATCTTGGGGATGCTCAATATTGCCAAATAGATTCTTTTCGAAAGCATCTGCTTCATGCCAGGTCGCGCAATGTGGACACAAGGTACGCACCAGACGTTGGGCTATTACCCCGATTAAAGAACTGGAAAGCAAAAATGGCTCAATCCCCATATCTTTCAGGCGCGTAACCGCACCAATGGCAGTATTGGTATGCAAGGTGGATAACACCAGATGTCCTGTCAGGGATGCCTGTACTGCAATTTCTGCGGTTTCCAGATCACGAATCTCACCAACCATGACCACATCCGGGTCCTGACGCAACATGGCTTTTAACGCACGGGCAAAAGTCATATCGACTTTGGTATTGACCTGCGTTTGTCCAATGCCTTCCAGTTGATATTCAATCGGATCTTCAGCCGTGAGGATGTTTTTAGAACCGTCATTCAGGTCAGAAAGTGCCGCATATAAGGTAGTGGTTTTACCCGAACCGGTCGGGCCGGTTACCAAAATAATTCCATGTGGGCGATGCACTAGAGTCTTGAGTCGATCATAGTCATTATTCATCAGGCCCAAATGGGTCATGTTCAAACGGCCTGCCTGCTTGTCCAGAAGACGCATCACCACACGTTCACCATAAGAAGATGGCAAGGTTGATACACGCACATCGACTTCACGCCCTGCCAGACGCAAGGAAATACGGCCATCTTGCGGAATACGTTTTTCGGCAATATCCAGTTTGGCCATGACTTTAATCCGTGAAACCAGAAGCGGGGCCAGTTCACGGCGTGGCTGGACAATTTCGCGTAACTGGCCATCGACCCGTAAACGCACCGACAGTTTTTTCTCAAAAGATTCAATATGAATATCGGAAGCCCCAACACGAATTGCTTCGGATAATAGCGCATTGATCAGACGTACAATTGGCGCATCATCTTCCTGATCCATCAGGTCTTCAGCTTCCGGTACCGAATCAGCCAGACTGAGTAAATCCGGATGATCTTCCAGACCGGCAGCCACCTGCTGTGATTCGCCGCTATCTCCGGCAAAACTGGAACTGAGTAACTGGTTAAATTCCTGTTCGCTACAGAGTTGAAAATGAGCCGGATAACCGAGCAGACGGCGGGCTTCCTGCAATGCAAGCATCGAGGTATTTTCACGGCGCAGAATAAAGGCCTGATCTCCCTCATAACGCAACAGCACACCATGGCGCTTGGCGAAGCTATATGGGATTTGTAATTGTTTAAGTACTTGCATCGCGGATTATAATAATGATGAAAAAATTTAAATTGAGTGTACTCTAAGCATATGACAGCGTGAAGTATGTTTTCAAAGATTTAGCAAGAAAGGGTGCCAAGATTGCCGCAAGATAAAGATGAATTAATCCCGAATACAGCGAAAATGCGCTGGTGGGGAGAACAGAATTTTGAAATAAATCAGTCTAAAGCCTGGCAGTTTGGCTCCTTACTGTTTCGCCTGACCCGGGGCATTCAGGAATGGCGACTGGAATATTTCCGCCCTTCAGTGCAATACGATTATGAGCAGCAATGGCATCAGATTGATGATCCGAATTTTGCCTTTCCCCCACCTGTGAAAATTGAACGCTATATGTTCAAATCCACGCAAAACAAATTGCAACTGATGCCACGCCTTGCAGACCGTTCTGTGGTGATTAAACCAGTCGATCCGATTTATATTCCTGCCGGACAGCGCGGTACGCTTTATATCAGCACGCCCTTATGGATTGCCGGTTTTGTCGAGGGGCAGCGCGAACCGATTTTTGACTTGCCGGTAATCTTGCCAAAAGACACCTGGTTTGGACCCAATCACCGTTCGGGGGAAATTTGCTATGCCACCGCAGTCGATGGCAGAACCGAACTGAAACAGTTACATCCGCGAGCCTTTCGTGCAGTCACACCAATTGAATTTCACAATACCAGCAACCAGCAATTGCGCTTTGACCGAATGAATGTGCCAGTGCCTGCCCTGCCGCTTTTTTACAGTGAAAGTACCGGCCGCTTATGGACCTCACAAATCCGGGTCTTGCATGAGAGTTCGGATCGTCCGCCGCGGATCCGGGTGGAAAACCGCACGCCACCGAATGCCGGCGAAGTCGCCTATCTGCATCCACCGCGTGATCCAGCAGGTGCATTATTTAATATGTTTGATTCATTTTTCTAAGGGCGTCTGATGCCAAGTTCAAATATTCCGACCGAAGTCACCAATAGCCTGAAGGGAGTATTTACCAATATCAATACCGATCGTTTGACCGAAGTTCTGGTGGCGGTGGTGTTGTGCTTTATTGGTTTCCTGATCGCACGCTTTATTTCCAATACCTTTATTCGCACCATTGGTGTCCGTTTTAATGCCCATCAGAAACTGGTCTGGCGCCGCGGAATTTTCTATTTTATCTTCCTGCTGTTTGTGATGGCCAGCCTGAAAGAGGCCGGCTTTAAACTCAGTGTCTTCCTTGGCGCTGCCGGGATTTTAACGGTCGCACTGGGTTTCGCTTCACAAACCTCAGCCTCCAACCTGATCAGTGGTCTATTCCTGATTGGTGAGGGTTCTTTTGAAGTCGGTGATACTATCCAAATCACCTTGATTCGTGGGCATACCATTGAAGGTGAAGTGATCTCGATTGACCTGCTCTCGGTTAAACTTTTGACCCAAGATAATATCTATGTACGGTTGCCAAATGAACAGCTGATTCGGGCGCCAGTGCAGAACCTGTCGAAATTTCCGATACGGCGTATTCCAATTACCTTGGCGATCAATTTCCATGAAGATATTATCAAGGTACGTGAAGTGCTGCTGGACGTTGCCAATAAATATCCGCTGGTACTGGCCGACCCGAAACCTGCAGTCACCGTTACCGCTTTCCGTGAATCTTCGATTGAACTGCTGTTTGCAGTGTGGTGCCAACAGGAAAACTACCTGAAAGTTCGTGATGAAATGCAGGAACGGATTCGCAACGGCTTTGTCGATAACCAGATTGAAATTCCGGTGCCGAAGATGGGCTTTGTCGATCATCCACTTTCCCGCCCTTTGGAAAATGAAGAAATTGATCAATACGCCAATGACAAGGCATTGAAAAGAGAGCCTGATTTAAAATAAATTGACTTTAGGTGAGAGCAACATCTAAACCAAAAATCTGCATCAGTGAAAAATGCTCCCTCTCCTTTCTTAAAGGAGAGGATTCAATCAATCAGTTTTCTCCGGCATCGGTGCAATATAAGCAATCAGCAGCATCACCCCGCCCGCCAGCAGGAATGAAATCACCCGGGTCAGGGTGCCAATATGTGACAGGTCAAATAGTACGAGCTTCAAGGTCACAATCACCAGAATACTGCCGCCTAAAATCCACATCGGTTTCAGTTTTTTGAGTGTTGCTGTCCACATGGTAATCCAGGCCAGCAATACCCAGAGTATGGTCAGACTAAGCTGAACCGTCGCATTGCTCCATAATGCCAGCTCATTAAACGGTGTCTGGAGGTACACATGTAAAGCTCTTAAAACAATATAACTGGAAAGCCATAACAGGCTTAGTACCATTAAAACTGCGATCATGCCTTTATCACGTCCCACCTTGATTTGCTGTAACAGCATCCAGATAAAACTGGCAAACATGGCGATACTGATCAGATCAAAAGGATTCAGAATCGGCAGCCAGTAATATTGAAAGGCTTGCTGGCTAAACAGCTGTGAACAAACCAGCCAAGTTGCCATCAGCAATAAACAGCTCTTGGTTTGCCAAAGCTGCTGCCAACCTGACTGCACATCCTGCCGATAGCACCACAGGCAGAAGAATAAAGGCAAAATCACCATGCTCAGATAGGGCATATTTGAGATCAGGCATACACTTGCCAAAGCCAGACTGCTAAAAACACCAAAACTCACCCATTCCTTGGAGAGCTGCAAGCCAGCCAGCGGTCTAAGCCACAGAATGGCCAACAATATCGCTGAAAGGGCAAAAACTCCCCTTTCCAGAGCACTATTCCAGACAATCACCGCATTTTGACTGCGATCCAGAGTCAGAATCACCGCAATGACCAGCAAGGGCGAGATGCCACTCCACTTCGGCAGTAACCAAGACCATTCCTGATTTTTGCGCAGGATCATTTCATTCAACAGCATATAACCCAGTGTGATGATAAATAAACTCAGTACATAGGTATGCTGACTCGGAAATTCATCTTCCAGCAAGGCAAATAGCATCAGACTGGCCGCGACACTCACGCTGCTTAAAAAACTGACACTCAGACTATCCATCTGCTGCTGGTACTGCTTTTTAAGCTGACTGATGACCACGACTGCCACATAGCACAGACTCAAAATCCAGAAAATGATTCGCGGTGTTGGATTAATCTCGATCAGATAATACAGGCTGCTGAATCCGGCTATCAGCAATAAACCCATGCTCAGATAGTGCGCTACCCGGACATTTTTTTCCAAGGCCCATAAATAAATCAGCACACCTTCAACTGCCCAACCAATCACACTCCATTGTTCTGTCAATAAGATCGGTGGCACCAAGGCGAGAAAAATCAGCATCAGGCTCAGATAGCTCTGCGAAATGAGCTGGATAGTTTGTTTACGGCGCAGCAGTGTCCAGCAAGCGGCAAAGACCAGTGCAAAGAACAGGCTTAATCCAGCTTGCCAGAGTTTTTGATTGGGCTGATTAAAATGAATCAGATACAGAAAAATATAAGCGGTAATAGGGGCAGCAAAAATCAGCGCTAAGTCCAGTACCGGTTTTAAGTGAAAACGTGAGAGATCTTGTCGTGCCAGCAACTGACTGAAGCGGAAACCTAGCCAGATAAACAGTGCACTATGTGCCAGAATCAACGCAGTCATGGCATAACGCTCATATGTATAACCATGAATCAGGCTATATATCCCGCCAACGACCGCAGTCACTAAAAAGGCAATTTGATTGAGAATCTTCCATGGTCGGAAACTGCTCAGCACTGCCACCCCGATATTGATCAGCAAATAATAGCTAATCAGCTCAACGGCAGAAGCATCGCGGGTCGGTAAGGTAAACGGCGCCAGATAAGCAATCAGCAAAGCCATCAAAGCCAGTTCGATGCTTTCCTGTTTCAGGCTTAAATATAGAGTGATGGCCAGAATAATGAGAAATAGCAATGTTGCCAACGGTAACGTGGGAATCACCAGATTGTAATAGGCAAAAAATAAGGTCAGGAACAGACTGCCCAAACCCAGTCCTTCTAGTGCCAGAGCAAAACTCCGATTTTTCTGCATCAGGCGATAACCCAGACCTGTTACACAGCCACTTGCCAGTGCAACCAGGCCCAATTTTGCAGCCAGACTGAGTTGCCAGTGCTCAGTGGCAAAGCGCAGCAGTAAAATAATACCGATCACTAAAATACTGATTGCGACTTTTAAGACTGGATTCCCCTGGAAAAGCCAGCGCTGCAGTTGATCTACCAGATGAGGAGAGTCGTTTACCTCTTGGGCAGACTCAGTTTTCACGAATGGAACAGAATCGGATCGATCCGGTGATCGCTGTAAGGGATTGGCAGAATGGGATTGTGATTGCAGCTGTATCAAGCGCCCTTCCAGACGTTGCAGCCACCTGAGCAAAAAGAATACCCAGGCCGTAATCCCGATCCCCATCAGCCAATCCAGTTCAGCCAGTCCACCAACAATGGCAGTAATTGAAGAAATATATAAAGGAACTTTAGAGTTTTGCTCCAAGGACATCTGCTGCTGTGCGGCCAATTGATTCAGCGGTGCTTCTACCGCAGTGACATATTGCATCACGCTAAAGATAAAACCCAAACCACACAGATAAGTCACAATCTGATAACCCAGATACCAGGCACTGATCCCGGCAATCAGCAGGGTAATCAGCCAGATCATGCGTAACTCATTCCGTCCTGCAGCCATTCTTATATTTCTCTTTCCTGAATCGTTCCATCATACAACAGCTTGTGCTGCTTATTTCATCTTCGGCCGATATTCGCTAAGCTGTAAACTCAGACTCGCCTCAGCGAGCGCGGTAAAAATCACGTACAATAGCGCTGTATTTTGAATAAGGAATTGATTACATGCCACCATTTGTCTTGGTCGATGGCTCTTACTTTTTATTTCGTGCCTTTCACGCACTGCCACCATTAACCACGTCAACCGGTTTACATACCAATGCAATTCGTGGTGCGATTTCTGCTATTCAAAAACTGATGCGCCGGACCCAACCGACCCATATGGCGGTAATTTTCGATACCCCAGAACCGACCTTTCGGCATGAGCTGTCACCGATTTATAAAGGTGACCGTCCCAGCATGCCAACGGAATTATCCGAACAGATTCCTTATCTACATGCCTTGATCCGCGCTTTGGGCATTCCCCTGCATACCTTGCCAGGTGCCGAAGCCGATGACATTATCGGGACACTGGCCAAACGTGCCGAGGCGATGGGACATCAGGTGCTGATCTCTACAGGCGATAAAGATATGGCGCAACTGGTGACCGAAAAAGTTACCCTGGAAGACAGCTTTAAAGAAAAACCGCTGGATGTCGACGGCGTGTTTGAAAAGTTTGGCGTCTGGCCGAATCAGATTATTGACTATCTGACCCTGATGGGCGATGCATCAGATGGCATCATGGGCGTGCCAGGTGTAGGTGCCAAAACTGCAGCAAAACTGCTCACTGAATATGGCTCGATTGGTGGCATTTTAGAAAATGTCGACAAGATCAAAGGCAAAGTCGGTCAAAATATTAAAGAACATGTCGATGGCATTGTACTGGACCATCAACTGGCCAGTATTGTCATCGATCTGGATCTTAACTTTGGTTATGACGATTTAAAACTGGGTGAGCCGAATGTCGAGACCTTACGTCATTTGTACACCGAGCTGGAATTCCGTAACCAGCTGCAGTCCTTAGATCACCCGAACAACCCGAATAATTCAAATTACCAGCAGGCGGCAAAATCTATTAACGCCAAAGCGGTTACAGCACCAGAACCTCTGGAAGACCATGCATCTGTAACCAGCAGTGATGACCAGCTAGGTCAAGCGACCTACCACACAGTATTAAGCCAGCAGGACTGGGACACACTGTTTGAGCGCCTAAGTACCGAAAAACGTTTTGCCTTTGATACCGAAACCACCAGTTTGGATTATCGTATTGCACAGATTGTTGGTTTCTCGGTCGCCTTCGATGCCCAGGATGCCTATTATGTTCCCTTGGCACATGATTATGAAGGCGCACCGGAGCAGCTGAATCGTGAAGTAATTTTGGCGCAGATCAAACCAATTCTGGAAGATGAGTCTGTAAAGAAAATTGGTCATCATCTGAAATATGATGCACATGTCCTGGAAAATCATGGCATTCATCTGGCAGGCTGGTATTTCGACACCATGCTGGCTTCCTATGTCCTGAATTCTGTCGCAACCCGTCATGGCATGGATGATGTGGCCCGTCTGTATTTGAGTCATCTGACCACGACTTATGAACAGGTGGCCGGTAAAGGTGCTAAACAGAAGACCTTCAACCAGATTCAACTTGAAACTGCAGCGCATTATGCGGCAGAAGATGCTCATGTCACTTATCGTCTGTATGAAGTGCTGCATGAAAAACTCAAAGTCCATCCAGAACTGCTCAACATCCTGCTGAATATTGAAATGCCAGTCGCACGCATACTGACACAAATGGAAGAAAACGGCATCGAACTGGATCTGGCTTTTCTGGATCAGCTTGGGGGCGAATTTTCCAATACCATGCAAAATCTGGAAAACCAGATTATGGAAATCGCCGGTGAAAGCTTTAATGTCAGCTCACCGAAACAGGTCGGTGAAGTGTTATTTGAAAAGCTGGGCCTAAAAGGCGGTAAAAAAACCACCACCGGACAATACAGTACCAGTGAAAGTGTACTGGAAAAAATTGAACATCCGATTGCCCAGCTGATTCTGGAATATCGTGGTTTGTCCAAGCTGAAAAGTACCTATACCGATGGCTTATGCAAACAGGCCAATCCTGATACCCATCGTGTGCATACCAGTTATCATCAGGCACTGACTGCAACTGGCCGTTTATCATCGACTGATCCAAACCTGCAGAACATTCCGATTCGTGCCGAAATTGGCCGTCAAATCCGTAAGGCGTTTGTGGCACCTGAAGGCCGTGTCTTGCTGGCAGCCGATTACTCACAAATTGAATTGCGTCTCATGGCACATTTATCTCAGGATGAAGCCCTGCTGGATGCCTTTATTCATGGTCAGGATGTACACCGCCGTACTGCTGCGGAAGTTTTGGGCATTCCGTTGGAAGAAGTGACCAATGACCAGCGCCGTCAGGCCAAGGCCGTCAACTTCGGCCTACTTTACGGTATGTCCGAGTTTGGTCTGATCCGTCAGTTGGGCTTTACCCGTCAGGAATCACAGGATTATATCAAGCAGTATTTCCATCGTTATCCGGGCATTTATGACTATATGCAACGTACCCGTCAGGTCGCATTAGAACAGGGTTTTGTTGAAACCCTGCTCGGTCGCCGTTTATATACCCCAGATATTGATGCCCGTAATATGATGGTGCGTAAAGCGGCAGAGCGTGCTGCGATTAATGCTCCGCTACAAGGTTCGGCTGCGGATATCATTAAAATGGCGATGATTGAAGTCGACAAGATGTTGCCGAAAGATCAGGCCAAAATGCTGTTGCAAGTACATGATGAACTGGTATTTGAAGTGGATGAAGACATTGCCGATGAACTCGCACCTAAACTGGCAGAAGTGATGCAATCGGTATTGCAGATTTCTGTACCATTGGTGGTAGAAGTGGGTAAAGGTAAAAACTGGGATGAGGCGCATTAATGTGCCTTTAACCCCATCTTCCTTATAGGAGGTGAGGAATATATTCCGCAAGGGGATGGAGGGGATTTTAATTTATAATCCTCATCTACAGGCAGCGATATTAAAATCTTTTCTGCTATCAAGTTTCGAACGCATATTTTTCTATTTTTAGGAAATCAGCAGCATTACTGGTTCAGAGTATCCAAGTTCCCTCTCCTTCCAGGAGAGGGTTAGGGAGAGGTTAATATCCCATCTTCTTCTTGTACTTCGATTAAAACTTGTTCACGGTTTGGGAAGTTTAACAAATCCCTCCCAACTTCCCTTTTCTAAAGGGAGGAGCAAATAAAAAGGACGCCTCAGCGTCCTTTTTATTTGGATCCAATTAAAGACCAGTAAGCAGTACAATCGCCACCTGGTTCATAATCATTTCGATAATAATTAAAGTCAAAATGGCGAAGATTGGAGAAAGGTCAATCATGCCCATATTTGGCATAATCCGGCGGAAAGGTGCCAGTAAAGGCTCAGCCAGCTCTTGCACGACTTCAATATAAGGCGAACGAGACTGGGTAAACATCACCACCCAGCTTAAAATAATGGTAGCGAAAATCAAATAACGACAGAAACGGATCAAATCCTGCATCATGGTGACAAAAGTCAAAATAATCAGATGGACAGGCCCATTCGGCGTCCCCCCTGACAGATACATCATGCCAAAAATTTTAAGCAGATAGAGCACGACCAATAATGCCAAAGCAGCAGTACTGACTCGGCCTTTGGCCAAGGTTGGGAAAATTCGACCAAATACATCTACAATTTTAGTGGCTTTCACGGTAGAAAGAACCACAGGATTGTAAGGACTGACCGCTGCCAGTTGCATTAAAAATCGGAAGAATACGAGCAAAATCGCGACGTTAATGATAATGCCAAAAATTAGCGCAGAATTTGCACCCATACTTGAACGTTCCTAAAAATTAAACTGAAGATTTGCTGCTTTCACTGAGCTCTTGTGCCAGTTCTTGACTGCGTTTTTGTGCAGCGGCAAGTGCCGCCTGAATATTTTGAGAAATCTGGGCGCGATCAAAGACTTCAAGTGCCGCCTGTGTAGTCCCATTTGGAGAAGTCACATTTTTACGTAACTCAGCGGGCGTATTCGAACTGGTAATCGCCATTTGCGCCGCCCCTAAAGCCGTCTGCAAGGTGAGTGCAGTTGCAACTTTTTCATCCAGACCTAAATTTTTACCCGCACGAATCATACTTTCCATCATATAGAAAAAGTAAGCTGGACCCGAACCCGAGACTGCAGTGACTGCATCAATTTGTGCTTCTGATTCGACCCAAATGGTCAGCCCGGTCGACGCCAAAACCTGACTTGCCAGCTCACGATCACTCGTTTCCACAGATGCATTGGCATATAAACCATGTGCTCCGGTCTGTACCAATGCTGGCGTGTTCGGCATGACCCGTACAATACGCTCTGTCCCCAACAATGCTGACAATGTAGCTATTTCTGCACCAGCAACAATGGAAATAATCAGTTTGTTATTAACCAGACCTTTTAAGGGTTGCAGCACTTGAGCCAAAACCTGAGGTTTTACCGCCAATACGACGATATCTGCATCCTGAATTGCAGCGCTATTATCCCCGGTCACATTGATTTCTTTTTCCGCCAATAAAGCACGGACTTTTTCGACCGGATCAGAAACTGTAATACGTGTTGCTGGCAAACCACGTGAAATCAGACCGCCAATTAAGGCTTGGGCCATATTACCGCCACCAATAAAACAAATATTACAATTTAAAGCTGCACTCATGTTCAATGCTCATCGTTGAGTTCTAAAGTTGAAAAAACTGAAATCGGTAGCCATCCGCCTGCTTCACAATATGCAGATTGGGCCAACCAAAATCCTTTAGGGGTAAACACGCCTAGCATAACATTATCTGTGCTTAATATTTGAATAGTATGCCGAGCCCAAGGAAATATTTGCGCTTCCTGAATGGCTTTTTTCAGTGGCCAGGTACCGACACGGCCATATAAATGAATTTTTTCGCCACCCTGACGCTGCTGCAAATGCAAAGGTTGCTGCAATAATGCAGCCGATAAACCTAACTGTGCAGGCTGAATGATAAATTTCCCTGACAAAACCTGCACGCTGTCTTTTAAAGCGAATTTTATAGTTTTCGGGCCAGTTTGAACTTGTTGTTGAGCAGCTAAATAGATCTCTGCGGCCAAACGATATAATTGCTGCTGATAGCGTACATAGTAAAAGCCTTGCCAATACAATGCCGCCTGAGCATCTTGCTTGGCATGAATGACTTCGCGTTGCAAACGCTCTACCATCGCTAAAGATGGACGATACTGTTCTTTACCTTTCATCCAGGCAGAGAGCAATTGACGTTGTCGTGATTTTGAAAGCTGTAAAAATTTACCAAGATCGAGCTGCGTTTCAGTTCCACAAGATGCTAAATCCTGTTGCAGCACTTCTTGTAAAATGTCTTGAGCATCCTGCATCAGCTCACTGGTTCGCACCAAGGCGGCTTGCATTTTAGGATAACGTTCGCTTAATACCGGCCACAGCGTCTGGCGTGCCCAGGCCCGGTCATAATAGGTATCAGCATTGGTCGGATCTTCAATATTCTGAACATTCAGGTCTGATGCCCATTGGCAAATCTGCTCACGGGAAATATTCAGTAGTGGCCGCCAAATCGTCAGATTTTCACGTATATCGATCTGTTTCATGGCTGCTAAACCATCAACGCCGGCGCCAGACAATAAACGCAACATTAGGGTTTCCGCCTGATCTTGTTGATGGTGTGCCAGCACCAACATTTCATCCGCTTGTAAATGTTGCAGATAGGCCTGATAACGTGAATTGCGCGCTTGCTGTTCCAAATTGCCACTGGCGACATTGACGGGCTGAATGATACAGGGAATATTCAGTTGCCGACACTGCTGCTGAACAAAAGTGCCCCATGCACTACTGATACTTTGCAGCTGATGATCCACATAGATTGCCCGGATTTTTTCCGAGCATAAAAAAAACATCAGATGCAGCAACAACATAGAATCTACGCCACCACTGCATCCGATGAGAAATTTTGTCTCTGCAGGAAAGTCCTGCAGCTGTTTTAAGAAACCAGACCTAAATTGTCGCTGCCAAACTTCATTAAACGTTGGTAACGTGCTTCGCATCGTGCTTGCGCTTCCATTGGTTGCAGTTCATTCAAAGCTTCTTTCAGCACTGCTTTCAAGCTGTTCATGACCTGATCCGGATTTAAATGAGCACCCTCACCTTCATCCACCACATATTCTACAATACCCATTTTCTGCAATTTTTCTGCAGTCAGAGCTAAGGCTTCACTGGCCTGTTCAGCTTTTTCAGCGGTTTTCCAGAGAATTGAGGCACAGCCTTCCGGTGAAATCACCGAATAAATACTGTGAGAGAGCATCACCACACGGTCTGCTACTCCAATACCGAGTGCACCACCTGAACCGCCTTCACCTAGTACAGTTGCAATTACCGGTACTTTCAAATTGGAAAGCTGAGCCAGACTGGTGGCAATTGCTTCAGCCTGACCACGTTCTTCTGCACCGACACCCGGATAAGCACCCATAGTGTCAATAAAAGTAAAGACTGGCAGGTTAAAACGCTCTGCCATGTCTAGCAGACGCTGTGCCTTACGATAACCTTCCGGATTACTCATGCCGAAATTATGCTGTAATTTTTCACGGGTACTACGACCACGATGCTGACCAACGATCATCACCGGTTGACCATCAAAACGAGCCAGACCACCGATCATCGCGCCATCATCACCATATAGGCGGTCACCATGTAAAGCATCAAATTCAGTGAATATTTCACCCACATAGTCCAGGAATTGTGGACGTTCTGGATGACGTGCAATCTGCACTGTCGCCCATGCTTTTGATGGAGTTGCTTTATTTTTCATAGGTTAACCGTTTTCATCCCTATAAAGGTATTAATTAACAAACTGTTCGGATTGAATCGAGAGTTCAATCTCCCAATTTTTAAATTGCTGCTGTTCATCGTGCAGTTCAGCGACCAGCAATGGCCATTGCTTGGCATCACCAGACACGCTGAGTTGCCATTGTTGCGCATTTTCAACCTTCAGTTCAATGGCAGGAAGCATCTCATCGCTACGACTGTGATTGACCAAAACCGACAGACGAAGCAGCAAACATAACCATAAAAGTTTAGATCCACCGACTTTCATCACATCAATCTTGGCATCAGCGCGCAATTTGCGCCGATGGTGCGCGACCAAATGTGACAAATGATTTTGATCAACTTGCGAGAAACCGGCAATATCCGAGTGTTGTAATAAATACGCGCCATGACGATGATAGCCACTGTGACTGATGGCCAAACCAATCTCATGGAGATAGGCAGCACGACGTAACAGGTCACTATCTTCAACACTCAAACCGAGTTTACTGGCCACGTCATTAAACAGTTTCTGTGCCGTCTGAACCACACGCTCAGCCTGCTTGGCATCGGCATTATATCGACCAATCAAGGCATGGACGGAACGATCACGGATATCTTCATGCTTGAAACGGCCAAGCAAGTCATACATCACGCCTTCACGTAGTGCACCATCAGAATAGACCAAATGGTCAATTCCCAGTACATCAAAGACTGCATAGAGAATGGCAATACCAGCAGGTAAGACGGCACGACGATCATCTTTCAGACCTTCGAACTCCATGTCCGAGACATATTTATATTTAAGCAGTTTATCTTTGAGCTTTTCCAGGCCTTCACGCGTCAACTGTTCGCGATCATTGCTCCAGCCCATATTGACGCAAATCTGGCGGCAGGCTTTAATGGTGCCACTCGAGCCAACGACAGCATCCCAACCGGCTTCTTTATAAGTATTGGCAATTCCCGAAATTTCTTTACGTGCCGCAGTAACTGCTTTATCAAAAGCTTTGGCGCTAATTTCACCATCCTGAAAATAAGCTTTGGTAAATGCTACACAGCCCATTTGTACTGATTCGGTATGAATCGGCTCGAATTCTTCACCGATAATCAGCTCGGTTGAACCGCCACCGATATCAACCACCAGACGACGACCGCTGTTGGCCATGGTATGCGATACACCCAGATAAATCAGACGGGCTTCTTCACGGCCGGCAATAATTTCGATCGGTTTCGGTAAAATTTCTGCGGCTTTCTGGATAAATTCATGGCCGTTTTTGGCTTGACGTAAGGCATTCGTCGCTACGATCCGCAAGCGGTTCGGCTGAACGGCACCTAAACGCCCTACAAAACGGGCCAGACAGGCCAAACCACGTTGCTGTGCAGCTTCAGTTAAATTTTTATTTTCGTCTAGTCCCGCAGCAAGCTGAACTTTTTCTGACATTGATGCCACTTTCTTCACTTCGCCATGATCTACACGGGCGATGGCCAAATGAAAGCTGTTTGATCCCATATCGATGGCGGCAAGTAATTCTTCATCAATCAAAAAGTCAGACATTCCAGAAATAAACCTTTAACGAATTGTGCTTAGAGTAATTCACATGCATGCAATTTAAAAGCCATTTGTAGCGACAATTTAATGCCTTATTCTTTTTTGTATCGGGAATAATAGTGAGACACGATCATCACTATCGTGATCATCCATTAGACAAAATAACATTAAGCATTGAAAATTTACAGATTCCCCTACATTGTTAAAGATGGCTATGTAATACTAATAATTAGTTATCTTTAAAATATTAATCTGGAGCACATTCCATGTCTGGCAACATCGTAAACACTACTGACGCAAACTTCGAAGCAGACGTTCTTCAATCAGACGTTCCTGTACTGGTGGACTTTTGGGCAGGCTGGTGTGCACCATGTAAAGCAATTGCACCCGTACTTGAAGTGCTTGCTGATGAATACCAAGGCAAAGTTAAAATCGTGAAAGTTGACGTAACTTCTTGCGAACAAACTGCTGTGAATTTCAACATCCGTAACATCCCGGCTTTGTTGATGTTCAAAAATGGTGAAGTTGTTGCGACTCAAGTCGGTGCTGCACCAAAATCTAAACTGACTGCATTTATTGATGACAATATCTAAGCACAGCATTTTTAGTGAAAAATACGCGACTCATGCTCGCGTATTTTTTTCGGCTATAAATTGACAAAGTCAGCATTTTCTCTTATATTCGCTACTCAAGAGATAAAGGATCCTAAATCCTGTCAATTTCTTACAAGACACATTACATAAGATGCCGCTCGGCAATAGAAATTGTTTTCCACATTTTCCTTTGAAACACTCAAACAGATCTCTGAATTGTTCTTTTGCAAATTCAATTGCTTTCGTTTGAATGCTGGTATGCGGCCGAATGTTACTCCCTTTCTAACCTGTACCTCAGAACTTTGATTCTATCTGACCACCTATGAATTTAACCGAACTCAAGAAAAAACCGATTGGCGAACTCATCAAGATTGCCGAGTTTATGGGCCTCGAAGGTATGGCTCGTAACCGTAAGCAAGACATTATTTTTGCCATCTTAAAACGTCATGCAATGAATGGCGAAGAGATTTTTGGTGATGGCGTTCTAGAAATTTTGTCAGATGGTTTTGGCTTTTTACGCTCAGCCGCAGGTTCTTATTTAGCAGGTCCTGACGATATTTATGTCAGCCCTTCTCAAATTCGTCGTTTTAACCTCCGTACTGGCGACACCATTACTGGCACCATTCGCCCGCCGAAAGAAGGCGAACGTTATTTTGCTTTACTTAAAGTCAATCAAATTAACTACGACACACCTGAAAATTCACGTAACAAGATTCTGTTTGAAAACTTGACGCCATTATTCCCGACTGAACAGTTGGTGATGGAGTTGGGCAATGGCACCACTGAAGATTTAACCACCCGTGTGATCGACTTAGTTGCACCGATTGGTAAAGGCCAGCGTTCAATTATTGTGGCTCCGCCGAAAGCGGGTAAAACCATGCTGCTGCAAAGCATTGCACAGTCCATCGTTCGCAATAATCCTGAAGTTATTCTGATCGTTCTCCTAATTGATGAGCGTCCAGAAGAAGTGACTGAGATGGAGCGTACGGTTCGTGGTGAAGTCGTGGCTTCTACCTTTGATGAATCTCCTGCACGTCACGTTCAAGTCGCTGAAATGGTGATTGAAAAAGCAAAACGTCTGGTTGAACATAAGAAAGATGTGGTGATTTTGCTTGACTCGATTACCCGTCTGGCACGTGCTTATAACACTGTGATTCCTTCATCAGGCAAAGTACTGACTGGTGGTGTGGATGCACATGCCTTAGAACGCCCTAAACGTTTCTTCGGTGCTGCACGTAATATCGAAGAAGGCGGTTCACTGACCATCATTTCTACTGCCCTGATTGAAACCGGTAGTAAAATGGATGAAGTGATTTACGAAGAATTCAAAGGTACAGGTAACCAGGAAATTACCCTTGATCGTCGTATTGCTGAAAAACGCGTGTTCCCTGCAATGAACATCAAGAAATCTGGTACTCGTCGTGAAGAACGCCTGATGTCAGAAGACAATCTGCGTAAAGTCTGGATTCTGCGTAAGCTGCTGCATACTCAAGACGAATTGGCGGCAATGGAATTCTTACTGGATCGTATGAAAGAAACCAAGACCAATGATGATTTCTTTGATCAGATGAAACGCAAAGCTTCAAATTAAAATTTTAAATGAAAGGTCATCTAAACGGTGGCCTTTTTTAGGTTGACATAAATTACAGAATGAAACAATGAAGCCTGATTTATGTAAACTTATTTTTAAGTTTTTGATTAATAAAATATTCAGATTAAAAATTGTATAACTTTTAAGTATTTAATAAGCCTTTCTCCAATCTAAATCTTTTATTCCATTGTTATTTTCTGTTAAAAACTTCTTATTTTTTATCGTTTTTCCGTACTTTTTTGATCATTGCCAGTAGCAATTAAAAATGCGCAGTGATAGCATATTTGCAGACCAGTTAGACTGCTCCTGCGTTGTTAGTCCCTAACACAATTAGGAACAATAAAAGCACTTAACAGACTAACTTTGGTTTTTTTTAATCTCAATTTTTAGAGAGTGATGCCATGTTATTCAAAAAAATCGCTATTGCTGCTGCAGTTGCTACTACTTTAGCTTTCGTTGGTTGTGCTAAAAAAGCTGACGACGCTGCTGCTGACGCTAACCAAGCTGCATCTGAAGCTGTAGAAGCTGCATCTGAAGCTGAAGCTGCTGCTGATGCTGCTGCTGTAGAAGCTACTTCTGAAGTTGCTGCTTCTGAAACTGCTGCTGTTGCTGAAGCTGACGCTGCTGCTGCTGTTGCTGTTGACGCTGCTGCTGACGCTACTGCTGCTTCTGAAGCTGCTGCTCAATAATCTTTTAGATTATTCAGTACAAAAAAAAGAGAGCCTTTGGCTCTCTTTTTTTATTTTAAAAACTGGAACTTAACAATATTGATCCCAGTTTTTAAAAAAGCAGATCAGCTGACCTGCTCATTTCCCACACGTTGACGGAACTTCTGTCCGGCACGGAAGGTGACCACACGGCGTGCAGAAATCGGAATCTCTTCACCCGTTTTCGGGTTACGGCCCGGACGTTGACGCTTATCACGCAACTCGAAATTACCAAAACCCGAAAGTTTTACTTGCTCGCCTGAGATGAGCGCCTGGCTAATCTCATCGAAGAACAACTCAACCATTTGTTTTGCTTCACGACGGTTTAAACTCGTGAGCTCACTTAAATGATCAGCCATTTCTGCTTTAGTTAGTGCTGTCATGAAGCCCTCAATGTCGCTTGGTAAGTGTTTTCTAACACTTGAAGGATATTATCCATACCTGATTTAATTTCAGCATCTTCCAGTGTACGGCTTGGATGCTGCCAGAGAAGTGCAAATGCCAGTGAGCGTTTCCCTTCTTCTACTCCTTGTCCAGTGTACACATCGAACAACCAAGTTGAGTCTAAAAGCTCTCCGCCTGTTTTTTCGATAAGTCCCTGAATTTCGCTAACATTAATCTTATCACTAATTAAAAGCGCAATATCACGTCGAACCGATGGAAAACGTGATAATTCTGTAAAATTAGATACATAAGTTTGCAAAACAGCCGCTTGATCCAATTCTGCTACCCATGTGGTTGCCAGATCAAGTTCGTCTTCAAGTGAGGGATGTAAACGCCCCAAGTAACCAATTGATTGACCATTCACGAGAATTTCTGCGGATTGTCCTGGATGCAACCAGCTACGCTCTGAACGCACATATTCTACTTTGACACGACCAGCAGCCAAAATTTCTTCTACATCACCCTTAAAGTCAAAGAAGTCCATTGCAGCGGGTTTCACATGCCAAGATTCAGCATGACGTGAACCAGTCGCAATCAATGCAAAAGTTGGAATCTGTTTTAAATCATGGATGCTGCTGGCTTCTTGATAGTCAAAACGCAGACCGAGCTCAAAGAAACGTACACGGCTTTGCTGGCGGTTGACATTGTACTGAACACAAGGAATAAGGCTAGATAGCAAGGTTGAACGCATCACTGCCAAATCACTTGAAATTGGATTGGCTAATACTAATGGATTCACACTGGAATTAAGTTGCTTTTCAAGCTTTAGGTCTGCGAAGCTAAAGCTGATCGCTTCTTGGTAACCTAAAGTTACCGCGGTTTGACGGAGTTGGCCCAATTCAAACTGATCTTGGTATTTCGCCAGCTTCACATCAATCACAGGCAGGCTGATTTGAATATTGTCATAACCGTGAATACGCGCCACTTCTTCGATCAAATCTTGGTAAATCACCATATCATAACGATGTGATGGCGGTACCACTGACCACTCGCCTTCTGCTTTTACTGTAACTTCACAACCTAAACGGCTTAAAGCATCAGTAATGAACGCTGAGTCAACACTATAACCCAGCAGTTGATCGACTTGTGCTTGATTCAACTCAATTGCGTCGCGTGTTGGCAATAATGCTGCATTTTCGGCAACTGTAATTGGTCCAAACTCACCGCCCGCAAGTTCCGCAATCAATTGTGATGCGCGGTGCATAGCGATCAATGGCAATTCAAAATCGACACCACGTTCATAACGCTGAGAAGCATCGGTATGCAAGCCAAAGCTACGTGCACGACCCGCAATATGCAGTGGCGCGAAGAATGCAGATTCCAGGAAAATTTCAGTGGTTGCATCGCTGACTGCTGAAGACAAGCCGCCCATAATACCGGCAATGGCTAATGCTTTTTCATCATCTGCAATCACCATCACTTTTTCGTTGAGTTCAACTTCTTGTTCATTGAGCAAAACTAACTTTTCAGCTTCCGTCGCTTGACGTACATGTACCGCACCTTGAACTTTACCGCCATCAAATGCGTGTAGCGGTTGACCAAGCTCGATTAATACATAGTTGGTAATATCGACCAGAATGCTGTGCTGACGAATACCTGAACGTGCCAATGCACGCTCCATCCATACAGGAGTCACAGCCTTGGTATTGACGTTCTTGATGACACGACCCAAATAGCGTGGGCAGCCTTCAGTCGATACAACGACTTTCTTTTCTTCGCTAATAGTCGCAGCTACTTCTTTAATTTCAGGGGCAGTTACTGGCAATTGGTTAATCACACCAATTTCACGTGCGATCCCGCGAATACTGAAACAGTCACCACGGTTTGGTGTGATGCTGATATCAATCACGTTATCGTCTAGATCTAGATATTCACGGATATTCACGCCTACAGGTGCATCCGCAGGAAGCTCTAACAGACCATCAATTTTATCTTCCAAATCAATTTCTGAAGCGCCGCACAGCATGCCTTGTGACTCGATACCACGTAGCTTGCCTTTCTTGATTTTGAAATCACCCGGAAGTACTGCACCAATGGTCGCAACCGGTGCTTTCATGCCAGCACGTACATTTGGCGCACCACATACAATTTGTAGAGGCTCACCTGAACCGATATTGACAGTGGTCACACGCAAGCGATCTGCATCAGGATGTTGTTCTACCGTCAGGACTTCCCCCACCACTACGCCAGTAAAGGGTTTAGCTGCAGGCGCAAGTTCATCCACTTCCAGACCCAACATGGTCAGTTGATCAGAAAGTTTTTCGCTATCGATGGCTGGGTTAACCCATGTGCGTAGCCAATTTTCGCTAATTTTCATTGATATAAAACCTGTAATTCAAATCTCTAGAATCCCCCTCTGCTCCCCATTTTCCAAAGGGGGAGAACTCCATCTATTTCGCGGAGTCCCTCTCCTTTTTAAAAGAAGAGGTTAGGAGAGGATTATTAAAAAGTTTTAAGCAAACTGGCGTAAGAAACGCACATCGTTTTGGAAGAACATACGTAAGTCATTTACGCCATAACGCAGCATTGCAAAACGTTCAACACCCAGACCAAAAGCAAAGCCTTTGTATTTTTCAGGATCAATGCCTGCAGCTTGCAGCACATTCGGATGCACCATACCGCAGCCTAATACTTCTAACCAGCGACCGCGTTCATCCATAATATCCACTTCCGCACTTGGCTCGGTGAACGGGAAATAAGATGGACGGAAACGTACTTTCAAATCTTTTTCGAAGAATTCGTTCAGCAGGTTAATCAGCAAACCTTTAAGTTCCGCGAAGCTGGTATTTTCAGCCACGTATAAACCTTCGATCTGATGAAACATCGGTGAGTGGGTTTGATCCGAATCACAACGGTAAACACGGCCCGGACACACGATCTGGATTGGTGGCTGCTGTGTTTCCATGGTACGAATCTGCACACCAGACGTATGCGTACGCAGCAAATGGTTCACATCGAAATAGAAGGTATCGTGCATGGCACGCGCCGGGTGATGACCCGGAATATTCAGTGCTTCAAAGTTGTGATAGTCATCTTCAACTTCAGGACCTGTTGCAACCGTAAAACCTGCCTTGGTAAAGAACTGGCAAATACGCTCTTGCACCTGGGTCACTGGATGGATACTGCCCACCTGCTGGCCACGACCTGGTAAAGTAATATCAATGGTTTCGCTTGCCAGTTTTTGTTCTAAGGCAGCTTTATGCAGTTCTGCCTGACGTGATGTCAATGCAGCGGTAATGGTTTCACGTACAGCATGGATTTGTGCGCCGAAGACTTTACGTTCTTCGGGATCCATTTTACCAAGCGACTTAGATTGTTCCGCGAGCTGGCTTTTTTTCCCCGTAAATTGCACTCGTACTTGATCAAGTGCAGCAAGGTCTTGAGCTGCTGCAATCGCAGCGAGCGCTTCAGTGGTCAGGGCTTCCAGTGACATAGTAACTCTCAAAGCAACAGGTTAAAAAATATTTTAAAAACCCCACATTCTAACAGTTTTTAGACACTTTGATGAAGATGCGTTTTAAGGAAAATTAGATTGGCATGATTAAATATAAAAAGTATAAGATAAACACAATATCAATCAGATCAAATCACTATGGCACTCGATCAAATTTGGAAACAGCAACTGACCCTCGTCACTTACGGCAATGAGTATTTGACTCAGGACCTGAGTTTCAATCGTTGGATTCAACATTCCATTTTTAATCAGCATCAGTTTGCCTTTCGGGATCTGATGTCACAACATCTGCTGGCCCAGCATTTCCAGATCTGGCTGGAAGGCCTGAAAAAACAAGGTGTGCGTCGCCTTAGCTTGCATCGCTCTGATTTACTGGTTGATGAAAAAAATCCGAATGCCAATGTTGAGCTATTACCACTGGCACATTTTATTGTCAGTCATGGCGCTAAAACCAAAACTGCCTGGATCATCGGCAAGGAACTGCCTGAATGGTACAGCGCAGACAATGATTACGAAGCACCTAAATCACAGCAATCCCCTTTACGCCATGAAACATTCTGGTGTTATGAGCTAAATCCTAAACTGGCCAAGCGCATTGATGTCGATCTGGAAGCCCCAAACTGGGATGATATTCAGGCCTATACCGATCATGAACTGTTTGAAAGTAGCCTTGCCCAAGATTTTACCGAACCTGCATATACCAATTTGCCTTATTACGGCACCATGCCTGCCATTCAGGCCGATAGCGAAAGTCATTTGGCCTTAATTCCCACTGACTATTCAGCGGATTATGCTCACCAGACTTTGTACCGCCTAGACGCCTTAAATGACTTTATTCAAACGAAAATCCAGCATTCCTATCGTGCAGATGGCGAAGTACTCAGCCCGGAGCAGCAACTTAACCTGCGACATTTTTCGCAAAAAATTGATGATTTAAGTGCTAAATTCATCAGCAAAGTCGCCAATCACTATAAAACTGCACAGCTAACACCAAAAGTTGCACCTGACCCATTTGTCGGTATGAGTACCGAAGACCGCTCACCAAAAATTTCTAAAGCAGAAAAACCTCAGGACCCAGGCAAATCCAGTTCATCTGCAAATGTGCTGACCTTAATTGTGATCACTGTGATTATCTGTCTGATTGGCTACTATTTCGGCCTTTAACATTTTGCCAGAAAAGCTTGAACATCACGGGCAGAATTCAATGGATATTTTGATATTCATGAGCAGGCATCAACTTGAAATAATGCTGACGATTTTGTGATAGGTTTTCCTCATCCATCAGATGATGGAATCACGACTGAGTATCTGTCTTAAAATTTCAGCATTATTTGAATGAGCCGAAGCTGTCATTTGCTGATCGCCCGGAAATGCTCTCTTAATTGACCGGTGGAGATATTGAGATAAAAAGATAAATCAGCCATACATTTCTAAGGGCTGATTTATTTTCTATCGTCTTTTCCCAGGTTTTAGATTTTTCTACGTTGAGCCAGCTGGGCCAGAGTATTCAAAAATTAAATGTCCCACTGATAACATAAGTCTTTAAGATTCTCGCCCAGATCGCTGGCATCTCCTTCACTGACAAAATAGGCGCCGGTCTTTTCATAAAAATAACGACTGGAATTCAGGTTCAATACGCTGCACTGCATATACTGGTAGGATTTTTCTCGACTTAATCCCAAACCCAATTGAACCAACTTAGCCCCCACACCTTGTCCCTGAATCTGTCTCAGTAAATACAAAGCTCTCAATTCACTGATTGGCGCATCCACCGGAAAATTAAAAGCAGCAAAACCCAAAACTTGAGCATTTTCTTCATAGACAAATACCCGTCGATTCTCCTGTTCAAGCACAGAACGCCACAAGGCGGCTCTTTGTTCTACACTCAACTTATCGAGAATTTTTTATTTGATGATATTTTGATAGCTTTCACGCCAATTTTGTACATGCACTTGAGCAATCGGCAGTACATCCTGTTGAGTGGCAAGTCGAATCATTGTTTTTAAGCCTTGTTTTTTAATTATTCAATTTCACAATGACTAAAAAATATAGGATTTACAATACTGATTTTTAAATAATATTTAGAATGACTACTTTTATTTAAGCATAAAAAAAGACCACCAAATGGCGGTCTTTTTTCAAGTCATAAAGACTTATGCAGCCAATGCATCTTTAGCTTTAGAAGCTAAAGCAGCAAACGCAACTGCGTCATGCATAGCGATGTCAGCAAGTACGCGACGGTCGATAATCACTTGAGCTTTTTTCAAGCCAGCAATCATACGGCTGTATGACAAACCATTTTGACGAGCACCAGCGTTGATACGTGCAATCCACAAAGCGCGGAATTGACGTTTCTTTTGACGACGGTCACGGTAAGCATATTGACCAGCTTTGATTACCGCTTGGAACGCTACGCGGTAAACGCGTGAACGAGCACCATAGTAACCTTTAGCGCGAGCAAGAATTTTTTTGTGACGGCGATGAGCCTGTACACCACGTTTTACACGAGCCATTTATAATCTCCTTAGATGTACGGGCACATACGACGAACTGAAGCAACGTCACTTACGTGAACCATTACACAGCCGCGCAATTGACGAATACGCTTAGCAGATTTTTTGGTCAAAATGTGGCGTTTGAACGCTTGTTTACGCTTAAAACCGTTAGCAGTCGCTTTAAAGCGTTTAGCTGCACCACGGCGAGTTTTCATCTTAGGCATAACAACCTCTTTTGAACACCTGTTCGGCTCGTTTGCACCATTACAAAACGACCTGCAGGTAAGGGAGCGAGTATTCTAAAGCATCTTTGTTTAAAACAAAAGCATCTTCACCCAATAAGCGAATTTAAAGAATGATTTCGCTCTGAAATAATATCCAAGACTGGATCAGGAAAATAGCTTCAGGCTTAGAACATGGCAAAGGCCACATAGACAAATAGATAACGTCCAACTTTGGCAATACTGACCATCAGCAGAAAACGGGCGAAGTTTTCTTTTAATAGTCCCGCAATCAGGGTAATCGGATCACCCATGATAGGCACCCAGCTCAGCAATAAAGACCAATAGCCATATTTCTGATAAGTTGCTTGTGCCTTAAGCATCTTGTCTGCTGAAACCGGAAACCACTTTTTATTTTTATAATGCTCAATCTTGAGTCCCAGATACCAGTTCACACAGGACCCCAGAATATTGCCCAGACTGGCCACCGCAATTAACAGTACCGCACTCTGCTCACCCTGCACTAAAAGCCCCAGTAGCACAGCTTCAGACTGTAAAGGCAGTAAGGTCGCTGCACCAAAGGCAGATAGAAACAGTAAAAACAGGCTCATGAAAGCATTAACGGTTCAAGCCCATTTTTTTCTTGGCTTTACTGTATTCCCAACTGGACCAAACGACTACAGTCACCATCGCCATGATCCGCGCCCATTTATACTGCTCATTGAGCGGTGCAATTGCAGCACGTAAAATCTGCTGATCTTTGGTATTTAGGGCAGCAATCACCTGATCGATATGCACAATTTCAGCAATATACAGTACTAAACATGCAGCAATGCCGAAAAGAATGCTCCAGTAAATTCGGGTATTACTTTCAACAATCTTGGTAAAGTTCAGAAGAAAATCGTTCATATATCCATCCAATAAAAAACCACCGTAAGGGTGGCTTTATTTGCTTAAGGCTATTTTAGCATAAAAGACAGACGCTTAACTGACCTGTATCGCCAGCGCTTTCTGAACCGCAGGACGAGCATTCAAGCGATCGATATATTTGGAAACTTCAGGATAGTCTTCCAGATTGATCTGCTGCCAGTCATGTCGTAATAACCACGGAAATATCGCCATATCGGCAATCGAGTATTCGCCAGCCACATACTCCTGCCCGACCAGCTGTTTATTCAACACCCCATATAAACGCTTGCTTTCATTGACATAGCGCTCTGTGGCATAAGCAATCCGCTCAGGTGCAAAACGGCTAAAGTGATGATTTTGCCCGAGCATCGGCCCCAAACCGCCCATTTGCCACATCAGCCACTGTTCAACCTGAATACGCTTCACTTCATCAGTTGGATAAAACAGACCTGTTTTGCGACCTAGATATTGCAAAATCGCACCTGACTCAAAAATTGAAATGGCGCGACCATGTGGCCCATCCTGATCAACAATTGCCGGGATTTTATTATTGGGAGAAATAGCCAGAAAATCGGACTGGAACTGGTCATTTTCCAGAATATTGATGGGAATAATTTGATATTCCAGCCCCATTTCTTCTAGAGCAATACTAATTTTATGGCCGTTGGGGGTGCTCCAATAATATAAATCGATCATTTTCTTTTAATACTCCCTGCACTTTTGCTGTGCGATGATGTACTCAACATAGAGGATTTAGAAAGAAACAACAAGTCTGCATTTAAAAATTATTTTTCAATAAATATCAAAATTTTATTAAAAAATTATATAATTTTTTATTTTTAATCTTGAAAATTTCAACCCCAAACACATATTTATTTCTGCATAAGGATTGCGTCAATCTTATGCCCTGTCGATGTCTGACATGACAGATCTTATTTTCTTGTTTTTATAACTTTGCTTAAGTGAGAAGGTTCTAATCATGAGTAACTTAAATCTTCATCCATTATTTCGTCGTAGTATTGGTTTTGATCGCTTGAATGACTTTATTGACTATGCCATGCAAAGCGATGCGCCAAATTATCCACCGTATAATATCGAAAAGCATGGTGAGAATAATTACCGCATCGTGGTGGCAACTGCGGGTTTTCGTCAGGAAGAACTCGACATTCGTCTGGAAAATAAGTTGCTGACCATCTTGGGCAAGCCTGAAAACCAGAGCAATGACAGTATTGAATTCCTGCACAAAGGCATTGCACGACGTGCATTTAAATTGTCTTTACGTCTGGATGAATATATAGAGGTACAACAGGCAGACTATGAAAATGGTTTATTGATCATTGACTTGCAGCGCATTATTCCAGAAGAAAAATTGCCACGTCAAATCCCGATTGGCAATAAACTGCTCATTGCAAACGATGAAAAATCAGTGGAATAAGCTTGATTAAGTACGCGAAGGAAGGTCCGAAAGGGCCTTTCTTTTTGGCTACAGATTACCTAAGCTCATTAAGGCAATACGCTTTCTGATCATAAAAATAAACCATGAATGCGCCAGAAAATATCCTGTTTCATCAAGCTAGCCCGATCATGCGCGCTATGGGATATCTACTGTTTTGTTATCCGGTCGGAATATTCAGCATTTTTTATTTCAGCAGTGCACGTAGCAATTCCAGCTTTCTTCAAGGTCTGTTATTTTTATGGCAGGAGTCTCCTGGCTTTTATGTTTATATTGGCGGCTTTCTTGGTCTTTCGCTGCTTATGCTGGGAACTAAACTGAAAATCACCTCACACGCTATTTATTATACTTTGGCCGGTTTCCGCATCAGCCTGTGCTTAAAACGACATTCGGTACAGTATAGTTTTCTAAATCCACGCTATGCTTCTCTCAAAGCACATCTCAAACGTTGGCTCTATAACATGCCAGCACATGTGATTAGTCCACGCGATGGCACTTTGGATTTTAAATTGTGTCAGCCTGGTCTGATGAATCAAATTTGCCTCGGGTTTTTCCGGATTCAGCTATCGATGTTTTCCCGGCAGCAAGCCAGGGAAATTATTCAAGCTATGTACAATGCGTGGAATTTTAGAGCATAAAAAAAGCCCTGCATATGCAGGGCTTTTTTCGTTTAATGAGTGCTTACTTTTTCTTTTTAGGACCAAGTAACATACCCATTTGACGGCCTTCCATTTTCGGCATCTGCTCAACAGTACCGAATTCAGCCACGTCAGCTTCAATTTTTTGCAATTGAGCTAGACCCAACTGTTGGTGCGCCATTTCACGACCACGGAAACGAAGCGTGATTTTCACCTTGTTACCTTCTTCAAGGAACTTGATGATTGCACGTAGTTTTACGTTGTAATCGCCAACATCAGTACCCGGGCGTAGCTTGATTTCTTTCACCTGGACTTGATGTTGTTTTTTCTTCGCTTCTTTCTGCTTTTGCTTAAGATCAAACAAATGCTTGTTGAAGTCCATGATCTTACATACTGGTGGCTCAGCGTTTGCTACGATCTCTACAAGATCAAGCTCAACACTTTCTGCTGCGCGCAGGGCGTCAGCTAAGCTTACAATCCCTTTCTGCTCACCATTTTCGTCTACAAGACGGACTTCTTTCGCACGAATTTCATCATTCAAGGCAGGACGGTTTGATTTGTTACCGCCCTGTTGATTACGGTCAGGCTGTTTAATCGCTGTTACTCCACAATGTACCGGCCACGTTCGGCTACGGCTGCTTTTACTAGGTCAACGAAAGCATCGATTGACATAGTACCCAAATTTGTTCCTGAGCGGGTACGCACGTTTACGGTACCTTCCTCTACTTCACGATCCCCAAGTACCAGTAAGTAAGGAATACGCTCTAATGTACGTTCACGAATCTTAAAGCCGATTTTCTCATTTCTCAAGTCAGAAATTGCACGGATACCGTTTTCTTTAAGTTTTGCGACGACTGACTCACATGCCTCAGCTTGAGAATCGGTAATGTTCATCACACACGCTTGCATTGGTGCCAACCAAGGTGGCATGAAGCCTGCGTAGTGTTCAATCAGTATACCAATAAAACGCTCGAAGCTGCCAAGAATTGCACGATGTAACATTACTGGCTGATCGCGGTCATTATCTTCAGTGACATAAGACGCATCCAGACGTTCTGGCAAGTTAAAGTCACACTGAATGGTACCACACTGCCAGACACGACCTAAGCAGTCTTTCAGAGAGAATTCAATCTTCGGACCGTAGAATGCGCCTTCGCCTGGTTGAAGTTCCCACTCAAGACCTGCAGCATCTAAAGCATCTGCCAAAGATTTTTCTGCCATATCCCAAAGCTTGTCATCACCCACACGTTTTTCAGGACGCGTCGACAACTTCATTTGTACTTCTTCGAAGCCAAAGTCTTTGTATACATCCAGTGTCAATTTGATAAAGTCTGCAACTTCAGGCCCAATCTGTTCTTTGGTACAGAAGATATGCGCATCATCTTGAGTAAAGCCACGTACACGCATAATACCGTGTAAAGAACCTGATGGCTCGTTACGGTGACATGAACCGAACTCTGCCAAACGAACAGGAAGATCACGGTATGACTTCAAACCTTGATTGAACACTTGTACGTGACAAGGACAGTTCATTGGCTTCACCGCATAGTTACGGTTTTCAGAATGCGTGGTGAACATGTTGTCTGCATAGTTGGCAGCATGACCCGATTTTTCCCACAGCGTGAAATCGACCACTTGTGGGGTACGGATTTCTTCGTAGCCATTGTCTTGCTGAACTTTACGCATGTACTGTTCAAGAACCTGGTAAATGGTCCAGCCGTTCGGATGCCAGAACACCATACCCGGTGCTTCTTCTTGCATATGGAACAAATCTAGCGCTTTACCAATTTTACGGTGATCGCGTTTTTCTGCTTCTTCGATACGTTTTACATAGGCTGCAAGCTGTTTCTTATCAGCCCAAGCAGTACCGTAAATACGTTGTAGCTGTTCGTTTTTCGCATCACCGCGCCAGTAAGCACCCGAGATTTTAGTCAGCTTGAACGATTTTAAGAATTTGGTGTTGGGTACGTGCGGACCACGGCACATATCCAAATAATCTTGATGGTAGTACAAGCCCATTTGTGTTTCTTCAGGCATGTCTGCAATCAAACGCAATTTGTATTCTTCGCCACGCGCTGTAAATTCAGCAATGACTTCATCACGCGGCGTCATTTTTTTCACAACATCATAGTCTTGATCGATGAGCTTTTTCATACGCTCTTCAATCGCTGCCATGTCGTCTAAAGTAAACGGACGTGGCATCCAGATGTCATAGTAGAAACCTTCTTCAATGACCGGACCAATAACCATTTTCGCTTCTGGGAACAATTGCTTAACAGCATGACCGACCAAATGCGCGCAAGAGTGACGAATGATCTCGACACCGGCTTCGTCTTTAGGCGTGATAATTTGTAAGGTTGCATCTTCAGTAATCAAGTCAGACGCGTCAACAAGACGATCGTTTACACGACCTGCCACTGTATTTTTTGCAAGACCAGGTCCGATGCTAAGCGCAACGTCCATCACAGATACGGCGTGATCAAATTGTTTTTGATCGCCATTTGGCAAAGTGATAATTGGCATAAGAAAATCCTTAAGGAGTGATGCCCCGTACCATGGGGCATATCACCGCGAGATTATGATCGAGGAGAACCTCAAAAGATAAAAACGGTGGATAAATAAAATCGATTCGAATTTTACACGGCTTGGCCGCATGATTAAACCTTTTCCCAATAAAAATAAGATTTACCGTCAAATCTGTGCCTGATCTTTAAAGGCTTAGGCTCATTTTTCATTTCAGAATATGGTTATTCCCGGAACGTCTGCCACTGGAGAAACTTTCCCTCTACATAAACATACAGCTGGTAGAATTGCGGGATCAGCGTTTCACTTTGTGTCGGTCTTAAAAACACATAATCATCGACATGAATATCACACTGCATGGGCACCTGAAGCATTTCCTGATTACTGCTGCGGCCATATAACACATGTAGCCGGCTTTTTTCAGGGTAGATATAATCCGCTCGCCAATAGCCGCCATAAATAAATACGGCTTTATCTTGATGTGGAAGATAATTTAGTAGTTCCAAACCGGGAATCTGGCTACAAGGCAACACTTTTAAAATGGGTGCGGCAATCCAGAGTGCACATTGCAGTTCAGCCAGATTCGCCAGATCAAAATCGCCTGGCTTGAGCAGCATCGAGCCAAAAGCCAGGTCATTACAGACACTGTGCTGACAATGCTGCATAAAGGTCGGACTGCCACCGCCATTAAAACAGAGACCTTCATGCCATAAATCAGGGAATTGCTGCTGAATCATCGTTTTGTATTGTTGATACATCTGCTGCGATTGCTGATAACTTTTTTCAGGACTTTTCAGAATTTTTGGTAATTTGGCGACATGTGCATCATAGCCCATTAGACCCGAGAATTTGATATAAGCCGCGTTGTCCTGAATCAGCTCCATTAAGGCTATAAATTGCTGCTGCGTTTGTACGCCGCCACGATGCAGCCCTACATCAATTTCAATATTGACATTCAGGCAGGTATTCAAGCTTTGCGCGAGTTGCAGATATTGTTTTAATCGTTCCACATCATCAATTAGCCATTGAATAATTACTTGATCATTGGCTTTATTTTGATCAGACAAAGTTTGATAAAAATGTTTGACTGCCTGAATCGGCATCGGTTTACCCAACAAGATATCGGCTTGCTGAAATGTCCCTATAATCTCCAGCAGATGCGGCAGATGAAAGACCATAAAGCGCTGGGTATTTAGTTTTTCAGTGGCCAGTTTGAGTAGCTGAATGCTGGCTAAAGACTTCACTACCAGACGTGGTTTTAACTTCGCAGGCAATTTTGACTGTACATAGTCCAAATTACGTTGATAGGTTTTTAAATCTAAAATCAGTTGCGGTGTGCCAGTGCCCTGCCGTTTTAATTCCTGCGTCAGTTGCTGAAAATAATTTGATTGCATCGCCCTCTCCTCATTTCCCAGATAAAAACAATTCTTTTAAATATGGATTCAGCCATTTTTGCTGTGGATCCAATTGCTGACGTAGCACCATGAAATTATCCCATTTCGGGTAGAGTTCGCGCAGCGAGGCTGCGCTCATACTATGTAACTTGCCCCAATGCGGTCGTCCCTGATATTTCTGTAAAATCGGCTCGACCAGATCAAAGATCGCGTGGTAATCCTGTTTATAAAATTGATGAATCGAAATGGAGACCGAATCACGCTGATAAAAAGGACTTAGCCAGATCTCATCGCCTTTGACATAACGAAACTCGATCGGGAAAAACATCGGCACTTGGTGTTTGCATAAAACATGCAGAATCTCGTCCAGACACTGCAAGCCAAACTCAACCGGAACCTGATATTCCATTTCATTAAATCTGGTCTTACGCGGAGTTGGAAAAATTCTGGATGACCAGTCTACATAACGAGTCGGTTTGACAAATACGCCGAGCAGTTTTTGCAGATAGGGATTTGTCTTTGGGAAGAGTCGCGTCAATTCCGAACATAGAGTCAATAAAATATCTTCCGGAGGCCAGCTCTCCTGTCTCGGCTGAATGTCCTCCTCCGTGTCATCCAGAGTTTTCAGCATCACTTGATCGGCATGTAAAAAAGCCCAAAATTCAATATGCCGGTGCTGATGTTTCCATTGATCAATATGGGTAAATATGTCTTTTAATGAACACAGCCGAATCTGTTCTTTTAGTTTATATCGTGGCCGATTTTGCAGGGTGATTTGGGTCAATACACCCAAGCTGCCCAATGCCACCCGTCCAGCCTGAAATATCTCAGCATTCTGCTCACGATGACATTGCAACAGCTCGCCATCTGCGGTCAGCAATTCAAAGCCTTCCACAAAAGCAGAGATGCAAGGTAAATTGATGCCCGTGCCATGCGTTCCAGTCGAAATTGCTCCGGCCAGACTTTGTTGGTCTATATCGCCCTGATTGATTAAAGCCTGATTGATCTGTGCCAGATCTTTCCCTAAATCATATAAACGCGTACCGGCCCGCACGGTGCATTGGGTTTTCTCTTGATCAAAGGCAACGATACCTTTTAACAAATCGAGATTAAGCAATACCTCATCTGTTTTGGCCAAAGCACTAAACGAATGTCCTGCACCCACTGCGCGAATGTGTGCATGGGTCTTCACTAAACTTTGTAATTCACTGATCTGGCTGGGCTGAACAATCCGAGCGGCACTGAACTGGCTCCCCGACCAGTTTCGCCAGACGTCATTCGCCTGTTGTATTTTCATTATTCTTCCTGGGCTCATATTATTTTAATGGCTGAACTAGAGTAAAATACCTAAAAAATCAAACTTGGGAACCCATGCGTTCAAAACTTTTAAGCAGGGTTAAATATTTTTATTAATATTCAAATACTTAAAATTTGTAAAATCGTACTCGACTAAAGCATAAATGCAAGATTTCTGAGAAATACATATCTTTTCAACAGGATATGAAAATAAATATAGAACGGAGTTTTACAATGGTTAGCGCATATGATGAATTACCGCGTACCCCCGCGAATTTTGTAGCCTTATCACCTTTACGCTATCTTGATCGTGCAGCTTATATCTATCCAAACCAGAACGCGATTATTCACGGTAAGCGTCGTATTACCTGGCGTGAGAAATACAACCGTTGTCGTCAGTTTGCCAACCAACTCCAAAAATTAGGCATCGGTAAAAATGATACCGTGTCTGTCCTGCTGCCTAACGTCCCTGCGATGATCGAAGCGCATTTTGCTGTACCAATGGCAGGTGCCGTCCTGAATACCTTAAATACCCGTCTGGATGCCAAGACCCTTGCTTTCATGCTGGAACATGCTGAGAGCAAAGTATTATTGGTTGATCCTGAATTTACTGCACTTGCGACTGAAGCACTTGCCCTGGTGTCGCAGGATATTTATGTGATTGATGTGGCTGATGCAGAGTTTGAAGGTGAAGACCAGCGTATTGGCCAAATCGAATATGAAGACTGGATTGCGCAAGGCGACGCAAACTTTGAATGGTATTTACCTCAAGATGAATGGGATGCTATCAGCTTAAGTTATACCTCCGGTACCACCGGCAATCCGAAAGGCGTGGTCTATCATCATCGTGGGGCCTACATTAACGCAGCCAGTAATATCATTGCCTGTGGCATGACACCACGTGCCACCTATTTATGGACACTGCCGCTATTCCACTGTAATGGCTGGTGCTTTGCCTGGACCATGGCGGCCAACGGCGGAACCAACGTTTGCTTGCGTAAAGTCGATGCTGAACTGATCTTTAAACTGATTGCTGAACATAAAGTCGATTACTTCTGTGGTGCACCGATTGTACTGTCAATGCTGATTAACGCACCTGAAGAGAAAAAGACCAAAATTGATCACCGTGTCGAAGTAATGGTCGCGGGTGCTGCACCGCCAGCTGCGATTATCGAAGGCATGCGCAATATCGGCATTAATGTCACGCATGTTTACGGCTTGACTGAAACCTATGGCCCTTCTGCGCTGTGCGCATCTCAGGCTGGATGGAGTGATTTATCTATTCAGGAACAGGCGCAGTTGCACTCCCGTCAAGGCGTACCGTATCCATTGCAAGATGGCATGAAAGTGCTTGATCCAGATACCATGCAGGAAGTGCCGCATGATGGTCAGACCATGGGTGAAATCATGTTCCGTGGCAATATCGTGATGAAAGGTTATCTGAAAAACCCTGAGGCGACAGCAGAAGCCTTTGCTGGTGGCTGGTTCCATACGGGAGATCTGGCTGTATGCCAACCGGATGGTTATGCCAAAATTACCGACCGTTCCAAAGATGTGATTATTTCTGGCGGAGAAAATATTTCATCGCTTGAAGTGGAAGAAGTACTGTATCAGCATCCGGCGGTGCTGACTGCGGCGGTAGTCGCCAAGCCTGATCCACGCTGGCAGGAAGTTCCTTGTGCCTTTATTGAGCTCAAAGAAGGCACCAAGGCCACTGAAGAAGAAATTATGGAATTTTGCCGTGAACATCTGGCCCGCTTTAAAGTGCCTAAGGATGTGGTGATTACCGAAATTCCAAAAACCTCGACCGGTAAATTGCAGAAATTTGTTTTACGCGAATGGGCCAAAGAGCGCGCGCAAGGTGAATTTTCTTAATTCCATACAGGCATGTTTTTTCAAAATCTACTCAATAAAAAATCGTGCTAATTTTTATTAGCACGATTTTTTAACTTATCCTTTTGTGAGATTTAACCTCATCCAACCCTCTCCTATAAGGAGAGGACTTTAAGGAGCTTACATCTCTACCATTTCCACGCCATCAATACGGGCAACGGTCATCAAGTCCTTATCACCACGACCTGAAACCGTCGCAATAATAATTTGATCCTTGTCCATGGTCGGTGCAAGTTTAGTGACATAAGCCATAGCATGTGCGCTTTCTAACGCCGGAATAATGCCTTCAATCTTGGTCAAGTCGCGGAAACCTTGTAAAGCTTCCTGATCATTGATCGGTACGTATTTAACACGAGCCATATCTTTCAGGAAGCTATGTTCCGGACCCACACCCGGATAATCCAGACCTGCAGAAATTGAATGGGTTTCGATGATCTGGCCTTGCGCATCCGACATCAGGTAAGTTCGGTTACCATGCAGGACACCGACATGACCGGCATTCAATGGCGCAGAGTGCTTGCCTGATTCAATCCCATGACCTGCTGCTTCAACACCATACATTTTCACGTCTTGGTCATTCAGGAATGGATAGAACAAGCCCATTGCATTAGATCCACCACCGACACATGCCACTAGGGCATCTGGTAAACGGCCAGCCTGTTCCAAAATTTGACGGCGTGCTTCACGACCGATGATCGACTGGAAATCACGAACCAGCTGCGGATATGGGTGTGGACCTGCCACGGTACCAATCACATAATAGGTTGAATCAACATTGGTCACCCAGTCACGCATGGCTTCGTTCATGGCATCTTTCAATGTTTTGGAGCCACTTTCTACCGGCACAACCGTCGCGCCTAATAAACGCATACGGTAGACGTTCATCGCCTGACGTTTTACATCGTCTGCGCCCATGAATACTACACATTCAAGACCTAAACGTGCTGCAATTGTTGCCGTTGCTACACCATGCTGGCCTGCACCTGTTTCGGCAATAATACGTTTCTTGCCGGAAAGCTTCGCCAGTAAGGCCTGACCGATTGTGTTATTTACTTTGTGCGAACCGGTATGGTTCAGGTCTTCACGTTTCAGGTAAATCTGTGCGCCACCCAACTCTTTCGACCATCGTTCAGCATGATATAAAGGACTCGGACGACCGACGTAAAACGCCATGTCACGGTCAAATTCTGCCAAAAACTGCGCATTATCTTTCATACGGAAATAGAGCTTTTCCAAGTCTTCTAAAGCCGCCATGAGTGTTTCTGACACAAAACGTCCGCCATGAATACCGAAATGCCCGCGTTCATCCGGGAATTGGGTATAGTCAACTGCCTGACTGTTCTGGCTAGTACTTTGCTGATCCACGATGGACTCCTTGCATAAAGCGTTCTATGAGTTGTTGGTCTTTAATACCTTTTGCGGACTCGACACCGCCACTCACATCCACGGCATAAGCCTGTGTGGTGAGAATTGCCTGTTCGATATTGTCAGGATTTAAACCGCCTGCCAAGATCAAGGGAATATTGAGTTTGGGAAATGTGTCCCAATCGAAGCTGTGCCCTGTGCCACCTTTCAGATCAGGATGCCATGCATCTAATAGCACTGCGCTTGCGCCTGCATCTTGATAACCTTGAATTTCTGCGACTGCATCCAGATCAGGTTTTACCTGAATGGCTTTATACCAACGGCGTCCGACCTGCTGGGCGATAGCCTGACACTGTTCAGGTGTTTCATCGCCATGAAATTGTAAAATATCCAGCGGTATTTTATTTAAAATCGCCTGGATTTCATCTGCGTGACTATTCACAAATAAACCTACGGCCTGCACATAAGCCGGAACCGCCCGGATCAGGATTTCAGCCTGTTCTAAATTAACATGCCGCGGACTCGGTGGATAAAATACAAATCCTATCGCGTCACAGCCAGCATTGGCTACGGCATGTACATCTTCAACTCGGGTGATTCCACAAATTTTGGCACGGGTTCGCATATTATGTTGGCTCTAGATCTACCAATGTATTGAACAATCTGTAAGATTGGGGCAAATCATTGTAATGCAATTTTTCTGACTTGCGTAAAAGTTCATCCGGATTATTCTCTATGCAGATTGTATATAACTCATACTGACTTTATACTGCGCTCACTTTGCAGCAAGTCCAAGCCTTCAGGCTTTAGGGAAGCTGGTGTAAATCCAGCACTGCCCCCGCAACGGTAAAAAATGAAACGTCTATCAATTTAAACTCTTCGGTTTACACCACTGCATCTTGATGTGGGAAGGTGGATATACAGCAAAGTCGCTGCTTTGCACATTTAAGTCCGGAAACCTGCTTGTTGTGTTCTATAACTCAATCATTCACGGGGAAGTGAATGTAGGGAGCTTTAACATGTCACTTCATTGTCAACCTACTGCCTTGGTAGGTGCGATCGCACTTGCGTTGGGTACCACTTCATCTGTTTTTGCTAACGAGCAAAAAGTTGCGAAAGCATCTTTAGATACCATTGTGGTCACGGCAACTCGCTCTGCAGAAAACATTGAAAATGTACCAGCGCGTATTTCGATTATTGAACCTGTAATTCTTGAGCAATCACCTCTTAAAGCACTACCAGATTTACTCAAAACAGACCCAAGTATTAATGTCGTGCAATCGGGTGGTTATGGCCAGCAAACTTCTATTTTTTTACGCGGTACCAATTCCAATCAAGTTTTAGTACTACGTGATGGTGTTCGTTTAAATACAGCCACCACAGGTGCAGCGTCTATTCCTTTTTTAGACACCACTGATCTTAAACAGATTGAAGTATTAAAAGGCCCTGCGTCTGTGCTTTATGGTACAGACGCAATTGGTGGTGTAGTGCAGTTTGTAACAAAAACACCTGAAAAAACGGGTGCTTTTGTTACAGGTGAAATTGGTGAAAATCAAACCTACAAATCAATTATTGGTGCTGACTTGGCAGAAAATGGGGTGTATGCGCAGATTCGCGGTCAAGTTTTAGAAACTGACGGCACACCTGTATTCAATATCAATGACAACCGTGACTACAGTTATGATCAAAAAGGCTATAGTGCAAAATTCGGTATTGAAAAAGAGCGTTATGCAACATCACTCGATTACAGTCAAAATTCAGGAAATGTCCAATACAGTAATTGGGGTGCATTTTCCAGCCAAGATTTTGAAAATAAAATTGTAAACTTAAAAGGTCGTATTAACCCAACACAAGCCACTGAAATTAATGCACGTCTATCTCAGTTTAAAGATGACTTAGATCAGGTCACATCAAGCAGCTTTGTACATAGCACCACGCAAGAAGCAGAAATCTATGGCAAATGGAATTTCACAGCAGCACAAAATGTTTTACTGGGCATTACCCAGCGTAATACCGATGCAAAAACCCAGGCTATTGATGAAGATATTAATTCAACAGGCTACTATATTCAGCATCAGTATCAGACAAATAGCTTAAGCACTCAGATGGGTGTGCGTGTCGAAGATAACGAAAAATTTGGCTCACATACCGTTGCACAAGGTGGTATCCGTTATCAACTGCTCCCTAATACCAGCATTTATACCAATATTGGTTCAGCATTTAAGGCACCGACTTTAAATGATATGTATGCTTTTGGCGGCAATGATCAACTGAAGCCTGAAGAAAGCATTTCGTATGAAATGGGGATAGATCAAAAACTTCCATTAAATATTTTAGTAGGTGCTTCCGCTTTCTATACGGAAGTCGATAATTTAATTAATTCGGAATGTATTATTGATTGTGGAGAAGAGTGGCTTCCAACTACTGTTTACCAAAACCAAAACATTGATGAAGCCAAGATGACTGGCGGCGAATTGACGGCACAATGGGCAAAAGATCAGTTCTTTATTAATGCCGGTTACACTTATGTCAAAACTGAAGATACGAAACAGAATTCAGAGCTATTACGTCGCCCTCGTCAGTCATTCACTGTATCGACAGGTCTACAAAATGCCGATTACGGTTTAAGTGCTGCACTGGTAGCAAAATCGAAAGCGAAGGACTTTAGTCGTGATATTCCAGGTTATGCACGTGTTGACTTAAATGCATATTGGAATATTAATCCAACAGTTAAACTGTTTACTAACATTGAAAATGTCGGTGATGTGAAATACAAAACTGTGCATAGCGCTGGCGACCAGTACTATGTGAACGGTGGCCGTCTCGCTTCTGCAGGTATCACCTTTAAATACTAAGCTCTAAACAGCAAAAAACTTTAAAACAGCGCAGTTTATGGATAATGTTATGACCGACATTATCCTTTTTTATTATCTTCATTAAAAATTCAAGGAACACATATGGGCCACCGTTTAAGCAAAATCTACACCCGCACAGGCGATTCAGGTACCACAGGACTCGGTGATGGCTCACGTGTTGCCAAAGATGATTTGCGTATCACAGCACTCGGCGATGTCGATGAACTGAATGCCGTGATTGGCGTATTACGCGCACAAATTTCAGCAAGCAACATTGAAGATCAAGCCGCTTGGGATAAATCTTTAAGCCTGATCCAGCACTGGTTATTCGATTTAGGCGGTGAAGTGTGTATTCCGGGTTTTAATCTGGTGCAACCGGTATCGATTGAGTTTCTGGAAAATGATATCGACCGCATGAATGAAGCTTTGCCGATGTTAAAAGATTTTATTCTGCCTGCTGGAACGTTGGTGTGCAGCTTTGCCCATCAGGCCCGCGTTGTTTGTCGTCGTGCAGAACGCAGCGTGATGTCGGTACATCACCGTGACCAAAACATTCAGGCAGCGTCACTGCAACTACTTAACCGTTTATCGGACTGGTTATTTGTAGCATCACGTACCCTGCAACGTGCTGAGGGCGGTTCCGAAGTGCTGTGGCAAAAAAATATCAATGACAGCATCGAAAAGTAAAATTATGTTTCAAGTTGCTATCTAAAAATACACGTCAGATGTCTCTTGATTTTACAGAACATCTGACGAAAATAGAAAGTGTCACTCTTCTGTCACGTAGCCCTCGCAAAATGAACTTAACTTTCCCACTCATGAGCATCTTATGCGCATAATTGGTCATCGTGGTGCACGTGGCGAAGCCCCTGAAAATACCTTGGGCGGTTTTCAATATATTCAGGAGATCGGCATTCGCGCCGTTGAGTTTGATGTCCGTCAGCTCAAAGATAATGCCTTAATCATCATGCATGATGACGACTTTGTGCGTACCACCGGTTTGCAAAAGCATCTATACGAGTGTAACCGTCAAGATCTTACCCAATATAATCACGCAGTGGCCTGGTCAGAATGGAATAAAATCGAAGCGACCCCATTGCTCGATCAAACCTTGAATGTCATTCGAAATTTTGAGCATATTGAAGTCGAAATTAAAAGCGTAGCATCTGAAGAAGCAGCTGAAAAAATCGCGTTTGAAGTCGAAAAGCAGTTACAAGGCTATGAGCAGGCAGCCATTATTACCAGCTTTGATGCCAAAATTCTGGATGCCTTTAAACAGCAAAACTCACGTTTAAAACGCGGTTTATTGATTGAAACCGATGTCAAACATCAAGCCATTGATCAGGCGCTGGAACTTGGATGCTGTCATATTGGCTGGATGGATGAACTGGCCAGTAAAGACCTGATTCAAGCCACGCAGGCTGCCGAGTTGAATATCAGTGTCTGGACGGTCAATGATGTCACCCGTGCCAAACAGCTGCGAGACTGGGGCATTCAGGGGGTGATTACCGATTATCCAAAATTGATGCTACAACAACTCTAAATAATCTCTCTTAGCCTTGATTGATCTAGGTATTTCTTGATCCAGTTCATTTCGAAAATGTAATAATGAAAGTGTGAATCTTCCTTAATCAGATTTTATTTGAAAGTGAAATTAAGTTGCCCAACCTCTATATTCTGCAAATTTCCTGATAATATTGTAGAAATTATGAACAACTATTTTCCTCTGATTCATTCGGTTTCCATTTTCTGAAAGAGTGATAATCCTCAGTCACTTAGTCGGAAATCAGAACCCGTCTACGCTCGCAAAATGGTCACTTCTGCCCTACTTATTCTGTTACCGACAAGTACAATACAACCGTACAATAATGCTAGTGATGCCTTAGGGCACATGCTAATATGGACAAGATAGGCTGCTGTTAAAACCAACAGTAGTTTCTGCTTTTTGTTATACCTTCCGAGGTTCTAGGAGTGCTGTTGGAGATGAATGCTCCCTTACCCAAAGCCCCCATCAACTGGATTGCTGTGTTTGCATTGGTATTTTTACCGATCGTAGCCCTGATTGCGATTCCGTTGTATGCGTATCACCATGATTTTAGCGCTGCCGCTTGGATCAGTATGTTTGTTTTACTGGGCGTAAGCAGCCTCGGCATTACAGCAGGATACCATCGCCTGTGGGCACATCGTGCTTATGAAGCCACTTTACCATTAAAAATCATCTTGATGATTATGGGTACATTTGCTGTACAGAATAGTATTTTATTCTGGGCATCTGGTCACCGTACCCATCACCGTCATGTCGATGATGTTGATCAAGACCCGTACTCGATCAATAAAGGCTTCTGGTATGCACATATTGGCTGGATGTTACGTGATTATCCATCTGGTGCTGCCAACTATAAAAATGCGCCAGATCTATTAAAAGATAAAGTGGTGATGTTTCAGGACAAATACTACGTTCCTTTAGTGATTACTGTTCATGCTGCGATTTTATTGCCAATTGGCTGGGCAGTCGGCGATGTCTGGGGCGTGTTGCTGTTGGGTGGATTAATGCGTTTAATCCTGAGCCATCATGTGACCTTCTTCATTAACTCACTTTGCCACATGTGGGGAAATCGTCCTTATACCGATGAAAATACTGCACGTGACAACTTCGTACTCGCGGTTGCAACTTGGGGTGAGGGTTATCATAACTATCACCACATTTTCCAATACGATTACCGTAACGGCGTAAAATGGTGGCAATACGATCCAACTAAATGGTTGATCTGGACTTGTTCTAAACTTGGTTTAGCTAAAAACTTGCGCCGCATTCCTAGCTTTAATATCAAAAAAGCGGAATTGGCAATGAAGTTTAAATATGCTGAACAGGATCTTGCGGTATATGGCCATGATGTTTCTGAAGATATCTCGGCGGTGAAAACCAAGATCGCACAGGAATATGATGCATTTACCCAAACTTTAAATGACTGGGCGAAGCTGAAAGAACAGGAAATTCAGGTCAAGAAAGCATCGATGGCTGAAAAAATCCATCAGATGGATGACAAGCTGAAAGTTGAATTCCAGCTGGTTGAACAGCGTCTTTCTCATCATCGTCAAACCTTGAATCTACTGGTTCGTAATTTGAAAAAATCTGCAGTTTCTCAATAAAAGCTGTTGAACACTAAAGCCCCGATTGGGGCTTTTTTTATGTCCGAAAGATAACGTGAACTCTCGCTTATACAACAGTTTTATACAGCTATCTTTGTTATAGTAAATTTATTCCAATCCTGTACTGATGCCATGTATTTTAACTCTCGCTATCAAACACTGCCCGCCCGCCTCTATCACCATCAAGTTCCGCTGCCGTTAAAAGGTGCGAAAGCCGGACATTTTAATGCAGCTTTAGCAGAGCAATTACAATGGTCGGATGAAGACAAGGCGCAATGGGTCGAGATTTGTAGTGGTCAGAAAGTTTTTACTGAATTTGAACCCTTGGCTATGGTCTATGCAGGTCATCAGTTTGGACAATGGGCAGGACAGTTGGGAGATGGTCGCGGGTTGTTGATTGCGCAAATTCTGGATAAAAATAATCAGACCATTGACCTGCATTTAAAAGGTGCTGGTGCAACCCCTTATTCACGCATGGGCGATGGTCGTGCAGTACTGCGTTCAGTCATTCGTGAGTATCTGGCAGGTCATGCCTTAAATGCTTTAGGTGTAGCATCCAGTAATGCAGTTGGTTTTACTTCATCAATCCAAGGTATTCAGCGTGAGAAGCTAGAGCCGGGCGCGATGATGTTGCGTACTTCAGAGTGTCATATCCGTTTCGGCCATTTTGAATGGATCAATCAGTATCAGCCAGATCTACTAGCTGAATTTACCCAGAAATGTATCGAATGGCATTATCCAGAATGCCTGCAAGCCGAACAGCCGATTCTGAGCTTTGCCACAAAAGTTATTCAGCGCACTGCGGTGATGATTGCCAAATGGCAACTGGTTGGTTTTGCACATGGCGTGATGAATACTGACAACCTGAATATTACCGGTTCAACTTTGGACTTTGGTCCTTATGGCTTTATGGAGCGCTTCCGTCCGAACTGGATCAATAACCACTCGGATTATCAAGGGCGTTATACCTATCAGCAGCAGCCAAGTATCGGACACTGGAATTTGTGGCAATGGTTAAACAATCTGGTGCCGCTCTGCCCTACAGATTCTGACAAAGAACAGTGGAAACAGGATTTAGCAGCGTGTCTGGAGCACTATGAGCCAACATTTTTAGAGCATTATAAACATGGTTTAAACCAGAAAATGGGCTTGCCAAGTTTCCATAAAGACAGTTTTGACTGCGCAATGGCCTTTCTGCGCATTTTACAGAGTGAACAACTGGACTACACCCAAAGTTTTATCCGTCTGCAAAATAAAGACTATGAAGCCCTTAAAGATGATTGTCTGGATCGTCGTCAGTTTGAAGCATTTTTGACGCAATATGAAAGCATTCGAGAACAACAGGATATTGAAGAGTTAGACGCCGCCATGCACTTGATCAATCCACATTATATTATACGTAATCATATGGCACAGAAAGCTATTGAACTGGCAGAGCGGGATGATTTTTCTGAAGTAGGTCGTCTGTCTAAATTACTCAGTCAGCCTTATCTAAAACAGCCAGATTTGGAACAGCCTGAAGATTTAGCACCATTACCAAGTGATGTGCCTGAAGTCATGGTGAGTTGTTCGTCTTAATTTATTCACATCCAAAATAAAAACTGTGGATAATTTAAGCATTATCCACAGTTTTATGATGAGCTATCCATAACTTATGACCCTACACATTGTTGCTTCATCGACTGCATTAAAACTGCCGGAAGTCACTGTCACTCAGCCTTTTGGTGAAGGTTGTGATGTATTTAAAGTCATGGATAAAGTCTTTATGCTGACTTTTCATTTGCAAGGAAAAGCTGCGATTAATTTAAAAGTCGAGCCTGAGCATGGTGCAATGCTGCGGGATATTTATCCTTATATTCATACGGGCTGGCATATGAATAAACAGCATTGGATTTCAGTTTACGAGGATGAAGATCTGGATGAATCTTTGATTAAAGATTTGGTGCTGAATTCTTATAAGCTGGTGGTGGCAAAATTGAAGAAAGTAGATCAGCAAAGAATTAAATTATTTAGGAGCATTTAAGCTGTACTAGAAGAAGCTGATCATATATTTTTAAACTAAGGCTAGAATTTTAAATTAAATAACTATGAAAACTCGCAAAGTATTAGCTTCGCCTATAAAAACTGATCGTCTAAATTTACGTAAATTTCAGACTGGGGATGAAAATTCTCTCTTTACTGAATATTTCGGAGACTGGGAAGCGAGCAAATACCTCCAGAGAATGCCACATAAAAATATATGTCAGACAAAAAACATGTTGGAAAATTGGTGTGGGGTCAACTGGGAAGACCCAGATAAAAATTTTGCCTGGATTGTCAGCGACAAGAAAACCGATTTGGCTCTGGGAATTGTATTGTTTTTTAATAAAGAGAATTGTGGGGAAATCCACTTTGGGCTAGGAAAAAAATTTCAAGGACAAGGGTTCATGCAAGAGTCACTAAAAGCTGTACTTACTTATTTAAAAGATAATAGCACTCTTGAAAGAATTGAGACTTTTTGTGATGCAGAACATACCAGATCAAAAAACGTCCTGATTAAATCAGGTTTCACCCAAACAGGCATTTTAAAAAATTGGGCAAGATTTCCTTTAATCTGTGAGGATACTAGAGACTGCATTCATTATTATATTGAAATAAATTAAAATATTGATAGCCAACAGTTTTTCGCCCTCGATCAGAATAAATTCTTAACCATCCAAACCATAGGTTTCAGAACCCTCTAAAATGATCCAGGAGGCATTATACAAGTGTACTGTTCTTTTCATAAAATCAAAAAAAATAATGCTTTATAAAGAAAGCGAATAAGTTCTCACCTATTCGCTTCTCTTAAACATTAAAAACTTAATCAGTCTTCAGGATATTCAAAACGGTAACCGACCCCATACACCGCCTGAATCCACTCATGACGGTTGCCGGTTTCAGCCGCATCTGAAATCTTACGGCGCAAATTCTTGATATGACTGTCAATGACACGGTCAGCCACATCAAAACTGTCCGGATTAATATGATCCAGCAATTGCGCACGTGAATAGACCTGTCCGACATGTTCCAGGAATAACTCCAGCAAACGGAATTCAGTTGGTGTCAGGTTCAAAGCTTTTTGCTGGTACCAGATGCGCTGTTGTGATTTGTCCATGCGGAATAAATCATTGCTTTCCGGTTCTGATTTACGATCCAGACGACGTAACACAGCCTGTACACGCGCGACCAGTTCTTTCGGACTAAATGGTTTACAGAGATAATCATCTGCACCCATATTCAGACCCAATACCCGGTCAATTTCTTCAGTACGTGCAGTCACCATAATAATCGGTAAATCCGACTGTTCACGTACTTTACGGCAAATGGTCAGGCCGTCCATACGCGGCACCATCAAGTCCAGAATCATCAGACTCGGTTTACGCTGGGTAAAACTGTTATATGCTTCCTGCCCATCATGAAACATACTGACCTCAAAACCAGCAGCTTCCAGATAGTCTCGCACCAACTGTGCAAGTTCGATTTCATCTTCAACCAGCATGACATGTTTCATCAATCTATTCCCTTCATGGTTTCATTTGTTTAGGAAAGCTCAGCTTGCATCGTAAACCACCCAGTGGTGAATGTGCAAAGCTTAAGCTGCCGCCCAGCGCCTGCGTAATTTTACATGATAATGCCAAACCCAGTCCGGTTCCGCCAGTCGCCCGGGTACGCGAATCATCGACACGGTAGAAACGCTCACCAATACGCGTCAGTTGTTCATCAGTCAGACCAAACGGACTATCATCGACATATAAGGTCCATTCTTTATCATCCTGTGTGGTATGAATATGCACCTGCCCGCCTGCTTCAGTATAGCGAATACTGTTACTCAGCAAGTTCGCCACAATCTGTTTAAAACGATCCAGATCCAGATTTAATTCAGTCCCTTCGCCATCTGCAGTGACCGTCAATTCAGCCTGTTCAAAGTTCGGCTGGAAGTTGATAAGTTCCTGCTGTACCACTTCCCAAGGATTGACCGTCGAGAAATAGAATTGCAATTGCTGGGCATCGACCTGTGCCAATGCTGCCAGATCTTGGGTCAGTTTTTTCAGGCTATTCACCTGAGCCAACATGGAAGCAAAATGTTCAGGCGTTGGTTTACGGATTCCGTCCTGCATCGCTTCAATCTGTGCTTGCAACACTGCCAATGGGGTTTTTAACTCATGCGAAGTATCTGCCACCCACTGACGGCGTGAGGTTTCATGCTGATCCAGAATCACCGCCAATGCATTTAATTCATTGGATAAATCACCTAATTCATCATTCCGGTTCACTTTAACCTGATATTGATAATTTCCCTGAGTCAAGGCACGCGTACCATTGAGCAAACGTTGAATCGGTTTTTTGAAATAAGTCGCCAATAACAGGGAAGCTATCAGACTCGCCAAAACACTGAGTGCATAAACCAGAAATAAATAACGCTTTTGGTTACTGAAGAAATTAATACTGAGCGCATCATCCTGATCAAGAACCGGTTTTAAGCCCAAATAGCCGACAATCTGATTATTCACCATAATTGGGCGATAAGAGAGCTGCTCATCCGAAGCCTCACCAACCACAAAACGACGCTTGGCATCATACAGAGAAAGACGTGAACTGAGACCAAGACGATCCGGCATCTGGATAAACTGTTTCTTGCCGGTCGGCTGCTGTGCTGGCTGTTCCCCATTCTTGCGATCAGCCCTAAACAGATTCTGATTGGAGCTGAGCGGGAATTTCAAGCCTTCAAAGGGCTGAAACTGTGAAGGCAAATTAGATGCCAGCACACGTAATTCTTCTTCATTGACCTGACGTTGTGGCAGCGCCGGATCTACCATACTGGGTGCGACCTGAGCCAGAGTCTGTTCCTGAAAATAACGCTGCTGCAAGGCAATATCATACTGACGGCGTAACCACCAGCGTGACAAACGGTCATAATCATCCGGTGCGGCTTCACCTTCCATCTGGAGGATCTGTGCCTGAATCGCATTGCCCCAGTCCTGATAGACTGCATAGACATCTGCCAGATTTTCAATCACATAATCCAGCTTCTGCATTTCGACATCAGCGACATAACGGGCGAAATTACGCTGCATATTCAGATGCAATACCCCCAGACTTACCGTGGTAATGACCAGCGTGGTCAACAGCACGGTCAAAAATAGACGTAATGCAATGGGAATGCGGCGAATGTTCAAAATAGAAATCTCAATTTTTCTTCTATATTCATTATTGTAGCGAACACCGCAGCAAAAAACTCTTCATTGTTTCTTCATCTTTATTGTTTAATCTTTATCTGACATAGAATCAGCTTCTTGACGGGGATAAATACAATGCAAACCATGACAAAAATAGCTTTAATCAGTGCAAGTGTTTTATCAATGGGTGCGTTGACTGCCTGTCAATCCACCAGCAATGTCCCAAACAACGATCATCCCCACATGATGAAACATCATGAAGGCAAAAAACAGCATCTAACTCCCGAACAGCGTGAACAGTTTAAGGCGAAGCGTGCAGAACGCATGCAGTTTGCCAAACAGCTTCAACAAGCTTGTGATAATAAAGCCGTGGGTTCAGCCATTCAAATCAAGACTGGTGACAAGACCATAGACGGCACCTGTAAGATGGTCTTTAAAGCAGATCATAAAGAGATGAAAAGCCATCGCGACATGAAAGCTGAGCATCGTCCAATGCGTGCCGATATGCGTAGAGGCATGATGCACGGTGAAGTCTTGACGGATGCCAAACGTGCAGAATTGACTAAACAGTTTGATCAGCGCCTCGCTCAACGTCAGGCACATCAACAAGCCATGCTGCAAGCCTGTCAAGGCAAAAAAGACGGAACAGCTGCACAGATCAAGATGGGCGAACAAACCATCAATGGTAAATGTCATGTTCGTTTCCAGCCCACAGCCTCTGCCTATTAATGCATAGAAATCAAGGCTTCACGACTAGCACCTTCGGGTGCTTTTTTATTGTGTGCTCTTTCATGCATACAGTTGACTATTCGTTTCCTGCAGAATATGGCTAAAGTCTTTATACTCAAGACCTTTAATGCGTCATGCAGATTAATCTTTGACTTTACAGTCACCAAGAAAACACCCCGAAAAGCTTGTACCGCAGGGGAAGTTGTTGCACGATTAGATCATTCCAAACCGTGTCAGTGAAGACAGGTTTTAGTTCATCTAAGATTATAACGCTGGTTCAACCAGTATTGAGGAAACCGATATGCCACAATACAAAGCGCCTTTACGTGATATGCAATTTGTGTTGCATGAATTATTAAATGCTGAACAACACTATGCAAATCTCCCTGCATTCCAAGAAAACGTAAGCCGTGAGCTGGTAGATCAGTACTTAGAAGCTGCGGCCGACTTCTGTGAAAACGAATTGTCTCCGATCAACCAGACCGGTGACCGTGAAGGCTGTACCTGGAATGACGGCGTTGTTACGACTCCGACTGGCTTTAAAGAAGCGTACCAAAAATACATCGAGCTTGGCTTCCCTTCTCTTTCTGCTGAAGAACAATACGGCGGTCAAGGCTTACCGAACTCTTTAGGTATCGCGATTTCTGAAATGGTGGGTACTGCGAACTGGGCATGGGGCATGTACCCTGGCCTGTCTCACGGTGCGGTTCGTACTTTAGAACATCATGGCTCAGCTGAACAAAAAGACGCTTACCTGCCTAAACTGGTTTCAGGTGAATGGACGGGTACCATGTGCTTAACTGAATCTCATGCGGGTTCTGACTTGGGTATTATCCGTACTAAAGCTGAACCACAAGCGGACGGTAGCTACGCAATCTCTGGCGAGAAGATCTTTATCTCTGCTGGTGAACACGACATGGCAGAGAACATTATCCATATCGTACTTGCTCGTCTGCCAGGTGCACCGAAAGGTACCAAAGGTATCTCATTATTCATCGTGCCAAAATTCAACCTGAATGCTGACGGTTCTATTGGCGAGCGTAACGGCGTACGTTGTGGTTCGATCGAACACAAGATGGGTATCCACGGTAACGCGACTTGTGTCATCAACTTTGACAATGCTAAAGGCTTCCTGATTGGACCTGAAAACCGCGGCTTGAACTGCATGTTCACGTTCATGAACACAGCACGTATCGGTACAGCAGTTCAAGGTCTTGCAGCATCTGAAGGTTCATTCCAAGGCGCGCTTGCATACGCAAAAGATCGTCTGGCAATGCGCTCTCTTTCTGGTCCTAAAGCACCTGAAAAAGAAGCAGATCCAATCATTGTGCATCCTGCGGTACGTAACATGCTTTTAACTCAAAAAGCATATGCAGAAGGTGGTCGTGCACTGGTTTACCTGTTAGCACAATATGCTGACGTGGTTGAACATGCTGCAGAAGAAGCAGACCGTAAATTTGCAGACAACATCCTGTCATTGCTAACACCAATCGCAAAAGCATTCCTGACTGAAACCGGTTCTGAAGCTGCGAAACACGGTGTTCAGGTATTCGGTGGTCATGGCTTTATTTCTGAGCACGGTATGGAGCAGATCGTACGTGATACACGTATTGCTTGCCTGTACGAAGGTACCACTGAAATTCAGGCACTAGACTTGTTAGGCCGTAAAGTATTGGGTACGCAAGGTGCAATGTTGAAAGACTTCACCAAGATCATCCATAAATTTGCTGAAGCGCACAAAGACAATGCTGCAATGAAAGAATTCGTTGAACCATTGGCTGCCTTGAACAAAGAATGGGGCGATCTGACCATGCAGATTGGTATGCGCGCGATGCAAAACCCTGAAGAAGTGGGTGCGGCTGCAGTCGATTACCTCTACTTCTCTGGTTATGTCACTCTAGCTTACCTATGGGCACGTATGGCATTGGTTGCTCAGGAGCAACTGGCTGCGGGCACCACTGAGGTTGATTTCTACAATGCCAAAGTGACGACAGCACGCTTCTACTTCAAGAAAATCCTGCCACGCGTTCGTTCACACGTTGAAGTGATTGCGACAGGTGTAGAGCCATTGATGAACCTGGATGCGGAACACTTTGCATTCTAAGTTAGTCTCAGACTAGCTACATTTCAGAAAAAGGACGGTCAATCAACAGGCAGTCCTTTTTCTTTATAAAGAGTTACAGAATTAACCTTTAGTCGTCTAACATTCAGATTTTGAGTGTTTTAGACTGATTAAAACTCATTTAATCAAACAATAAACAGGTGACACACCATGCCAATTTATAACGCGCCACTTGCCGATATGAAATTCATCCTGAACGATGTCTTCAATGCAGAACAATTCTGGCAGGCCAATGAAAATCTAGCGCATCTGGATGCTGCGACAGCAGAAGCGATTCTTGAAGAAATGGCAAAATTTTCTCAAAACGTCATGCTTCCTCTGAACCGTACCGGCGATGAAGAAGGCGCAAAAATTGAAAATGGTAATGTGACCACACCTGCTGGCTTTAAAGAAGCGTTCAAACAATATGCAGAAGGTGGCTGGATTGGTCTGGGCGCAGATATGGAATGGGGCGGCCAGGAAATGCCGAAAATGCTAACGGTACTTTCTGATGAAATGCTGTTTGCCACCAACCCGTCTTTCATGCTGTATCCATTGCTTTCTGTTGGTGCGGGCATGGCGCTGAACAGCTATGCTTCACAAGCACAAAAAGAAACCTATTTACCTAAAATTTATTCGGGTGAGTGGTCAGGCACCATGTGCTTAACCGAACCACATGCCGGTACTGATCTGGGTATTATCAAAACCAAAGCTGAACGTAACGAAGACGGCACTTATAGCATCAGCGGCACCAAGATTTTCATCACGGGTGGTGATCATGACCTGGCGGAAAATATTATTCACCTCGTTCTAGCGAAAACCCCAGATGCCCCTGCTGGCTCTCGTGGTATTTCCCTGTTCATCGTACCAAAATTCTTGGTCAATGAAGATGGTTCTATCGGCGAGCGTAATCCGGTCGGCCCAGGTTCAATCGAACACAAGATGGGGATCAAGGCATCTGCGACTTGTGTCATGAACTTTGACGGTGCCAAAGGTTACCTCGTTGGTAAAGAAAACGAAGGTCTCGCTGCGATGTTCGTGATGATGAACTACGAACGTCTGTCGATGGGTATTCAAGGCCTAGGTGCTTCTGAATTCGCTTATCAAAACGCTGCGCAATATGCCACAGACCGTTTACAGGGTCGTAGTGCGGCTGGCGTTCAGTCACCAAGCAAACCTGCGGATAGCATTCTGGTGCATGGTGATGTACGCCGTATGCTGCTGAATGTACGTGCCAATAACGAAGCTTCGCGTGCCTTTGCAGTTTATGTAGGTCAGCAACTGGATATCACCAAATTCTCTACTGATCCTGAAGCGGTGAAAAAAGCCAATGACCGCGTTGCGCTATTAACACCAATCGCGAAAGCGTATTTAACGGATACCGCATTCCAGGCGACCCTAGATGCACAAATGGTCTTCGGTGGTCATGGCTATATCCGTGAATGGGGCTTGGAGCAATGTATCCGTGACCTACGTATTTCCCAGATCTATGAAGGCACCAACGGTGTACAGTCACAAGACTTGATCGGCCGCAAAACCATTAAATGTGGCGGCGAATATATCTCTGAATATATCTCTGAAATCCGTGACTTTGCCAATAGTCTGGATGCGGATCTAAACTTTATTAAAGATGCCACACTGGATGCAGCAACTGAAGTTGAATCGGTGACTCAGTACATTCTGGAAGCAGCACGAGAAAGCCATGACTTCCCGAATGCAACCGCAGTTGACTATCTGCACGCTGTAGGTCTGTTGAGCTTCTCTTATATGTTCGCGCGCATTACCAATGCAGCGAAAAATAAAGACGGTGAGTTCTATCAAAATAAAATCGCTCTGGCACGTTACTTTGTACAACGCATTCTGCCTGAACTGGCATTACGCATTACTAAAGTGAAATCAGGTTCTGACGTCATCATGAACTTCTCTGAAGATTATTTCACGACTCAAGCTTAAGCTAAAAATCTGCAATAAAAACGCCTGCATCAGCAGGCGTTTTTTATGAAAATGCAACAATTAAACTTTTTGAATTAGCAAGGTATCCGTCTGATTATTGCTTTTCGGATTCGAATGTTTATTCACAATTTTGATATTCCCCTCTGACTCTAAAGACTCGCAGAGCTCCACCACCTTTTGCATATCTTCAGCCTTAATGCCTACGCCGAGGATTAATTTTTTTCCGGCTTCTAATTGGCTAATTTTTGTTTGAATTTTATCTAACACTTTTTTCTCCTATTTATTCAATGTTACCACCCATACAATATAGCAATTTAGTCTAAAAAAAGCGCAAAAGTTCAAATAATTTAATCTTTATTTTTCATTCAATCATTCTGTGCATGATCTTTGCACGTTATTCTGCAACTATCTTTATTTCACATGAAAAATCAGGAGGATAATATGTCTAAATCACGTCCGAAAATTGAAAAATTTGAAGCTCTCCTCGACCGTCTTGGCAATCTTGCTGTAGAAAGCTTTCATTATATTGCGCTGTTTATTATTGGCTGTATGGTGATCTGGTCCGCTGGCCATACCGTCATTGACATTCTGACCGTGAAACAGTTCGCCACCATTGACGACATTCTTCTGTTGTTTATTTATCTGGAACTTGGTGCCATGGTCGGCATCTATTTCAAAACCAACCATATGCCAGTACGTTTCCTGATTTATATTGCCATTACTGCACTGACCCGTTTGCTGATTGCAGATATTCAACACACGCATAAAGCCAGCATGGATCTGGTGATTATTACCGGTTCGATTCTGATTCTGGCCTTTGCGATATTAGTGGTGCGCTATGCCTCATGGACTTATCCATCCGTGATTCGTGACAAACATAGTGAAAAGCCATTACCCCTTGGCAAAACACCGCGTCCAGAAGATGATGAATTGGCATAGTCTTTTAAGCCCTCTTTTTTTGCACTTCAGCTTAAAGTAATACTTAAGCCTCGTTTAGGGTTTTGGGAGATTTATCTCAAGCAATCTCTCCCTTGCGTAGGTGCTACTCATCTCCTCACAGGAGAGGGAACTATTTTGGTCTTTTTGAGTTATTGACGTTTATAACTGAATTATCCGTTCAGAGTTTAGAGCAGTTTAACGATTCGGCACCAGCACATAGCGTCCGTTTTCATAAATCCAGTAGCTGCCACGCGGTCGTGCTGGTAACCCTAAACGCTGCCAATCGGTAATTACCGTATATCTCGAACTTTCAATCCGGGCAACATTCGGATCACCATTGACCCAGCTATAACTATTCGAATTTTGATAAATAGTGGTCGGTGCCTGATACTGAATGTTTAATCCACTTTGACTCTGTGCAGGTGGATAGCCCCAATATGGTGGTCGTTGCGGGTAATGTGGTCTTGGTGGCAGCGGACGTTGCGGATAATGCTGCCGTGGTGGATCATAAGATCGTGGAGCGCTGCGATAATTCGGTGTGGATCGATCTACACCACCATAACCCACCCAAGCATTGCCAGCCATACTTTGTGCAGAAGCTCCTAATAGCAATGCAGCCAATATTGCACTCGATAGTACGATTCTCATTTGAGCTTCCTCCGAATAATCTGCTTATATTTTAAACAAAATAGATGCAGAAAATATGGATAAGCTCGCTGGAGCTGCAATTTTTTGTAATGCGCTCGCCTATTTTCAATCTGACAGGCACGTCGGCAAGCTACTGCTTTATGCTAAAATTACTTTTTTTAATGTTTCGAGTTGAATACTGTGTCTGATTTAAATTTCGATCGTTTACATGAATATTTTTCTAAAGTGCCGAGTGTTCAGAAAGAACGGATTGATAGCTATGGTTCAGATGGCAAACAGGCATGGTGGTTTAAGTTTCAGATCAATGTCGATCATCCGCTGGCTTGGCAAACTGTGCAAGAGCTGGGACATGTCCTGAATTATATTTCTAAAAATGAACGTCTTCCGACTCAGTTCCTGCCAGTATCTCCACCACCGTATATGAATGGTATCGCCAGAGATTTCTTGTCTTGGGTGATCCAGTGTAATCACGCAGATTTCCCACCCGATGTAGTTTGTGACTGGTTAGAAGCGCGTTTACCAAATCCGGTGGATGATGAGGCGCAATGGAAAATTAAAACCGATATTTCTGAGCTGGATCAATTAACGGATAAAGAGCTGGATCAGCTGGTTCCGCCGAATCCAGAATCAAAAAGCTGATAATAAAAAATCTCCCTAACTCCCTCTTTTTCAAAGAGGGACTTTCCTCCCTTTTTAAAAAGGGAGGTCAGGAGGGATTTAAAATTAAAACGTCGACCAGCCACTCCATTCCATAAAACGGTATAGCCAGTATTTAAAGAACGAATCTTCTGCATATTGCGTATAGTCCACACTCATAGAACGACCATTCAGATTTGACCATGCACCGTCAAAATATTGCTGGGCATCCTTGAACACTTCGGCCTGAGGCTGCCCCAGCACGCGCATATTGGTTTCCAGATTATAGTTTTTCAGATTCCGTACGGTAAAATTAGCCGAGCCTAAAATCATTTCAGCTTGCTGGGCATTGCGCTTCATTAGGATCTTGCTATGACATTGCTCACCCTGAGTACGGCACCAGCGCACATCAATACCTGCTTTATGCAGTTCCCAAGCCACTTGCCGGTTTGGAATTCCGTTTTTCTCACGGCCAAAAGCATCTTTATTTGGATCGAGTAAAACCCGGACTTTGACACCACGCTCATGTGCCGCGATCAGGCTTTTAATAATTTTGCGCTCAGACAGATAAAACATCGCCAGATCAATCTGCTCATTGGCTTTGGCGGTCTGAATCAGATTCAGAATCGCATCATAAATAGCTTTTTCAGTTAGCACCTGAACTTGTGGCTGGCTGCTGTCTGCCTGAAAATCCCCGGCGACAATGGCTGGCATATTCGCTTGTGACATCCTGCCTACAGACAGTTCTGTTTTCAGAATATCCACAGCTGTGCTCCCCCAGACCAATAAGCCAATATTGGAATGCCGCGAACTGCCATCATGCGGGTTCATGGACGTGACCAGTGCTTTCCAGCCTTGATCAGTATCCACCACCATGGTTTTGCGATGATTGGCTTTAAAGTTAAATAAATCAAAATAACTGCGCAGAGTAATTTTTTCTGGGCCAAATGGGTTTGGCAACCAGCCTGTTTCCGGATTATTGCCAATGCCCTGGCAACAGATATACCAGAAGCCGGACCAGCTTGGATTGGAAGCGCGCAACGGCGTCAGATTGGTTTCAATCACATCAATACCGTGCTGACGTAATTTCCGATACTGCTCAGATCTAATCCCGCCATAAACTGAATTAATCGGATCGGTAATAAACTTGATTTCCACCTCAGGCTGCAGCAGGCGCTTACTGATTAAAGCATCACTCAGCTGTTGACTCAGTGCCTGATGCTGCTGCGTAGATGCACCGGTTTGCTGATTAAATAAAAACATGTCCAGCACAATCAGTGATTTGGCCTCTTCAATCATTTTCAGCATTTCATTAAAAATGCGATGATCTAAATGCTGTTTTCCTTCTGCATCCAGATAAGTCTGATCGGCCAGAAATTTGACTTCGGCATGACGCAGTTTGCCTGTGTAATTCAGACCTTCCGGCAAAGGCTTATACGTGTGGTAGATCGCCGAAGCCAGATAACCCACGGCCAGCATACTAATGATCAAAGCCACATAACGGCGATTCGACCAGTTTAATTTATTGTGAATTTGTTGAAAGATACGCATAAGAAAAAACCTAACCCAATATACTCAGGCTAGGTTTTATCTTATGATTTTTCAAGTAGATTTCGGTGAGATCTAGATGATTTGGTCGATTATTTCAGTAGACCTGTTAGAAATCATACTGCACGCCAACAGTAAAGTTGCGACCCACCTGCGGAATATTCGACAGGAAGGAAGTATGTGAATACACCTGATCATTAAGCAGGTTATTGGCCTTGAAATAAACCCGATAAGCATTGTTATCTGCAAGGCTATTGGCATAGCTTAAGCCAACATTCACCATATTGTAGCCCTGGGTTTCATCTTCATAGCTGGCGATCTTGTCCTGATTAAAGACATGATAATATTCAGCCAGACCTGACCAACCATCGGCAAAGTCTGCTTCAACTTTTGTTCCTAAACGACCTGCAGGTACACGTGGTGCATTCTCAGCTTCAATCTTGCCACGCACATAGTCCCCAAAGACGCTGAGCTTATACATATCATTGATCTGATAACCGGCTTGTGCTTCTGTACCATAGAATCTGGCTTTGTCCTGGGTATATTGCACGCCACGTAAATTACCTTTCTGCGCTACCGTTTCGCCATAGATATAATCATCAAACCAGTTGTGATAGACATGCACATGGTAATCCAGTTTATCCCCTTCATAATGCAGACCTAACTCGAGATTATTTGAAGTTTCTTTATCGAGATCAGGATTACCGAGTTCATAGGTATTGGTCGCAAAATGCAAGCCATCAGCATAGAGTTCTTGAGCTAAAGGCAAACGCTGCTGATGTGATCCCACTACAGACAGTTTGTAACTCGGTGCAAATTCCCAGTTGGCAGCAGCGGATGCAGAGACACCAGTCCCCGAATAATCTTTCTGTTCTGAATCTACTTTCACTTTTTGATGATCGACACGCGCACCAAGTTCAACATGCACATCGCCAAGTTGTTTATGTTCCAAAGCAAATAAGCTGTATTTTTGAGTTCTTGTGTCCGGCATTACCACACCTGAACCATGAACATGATGTTCTTCATCATCTTCATCGCCATCTTCATGATGGTCATGCTCTGAAGCGGCAAGATTAATTTTTTGCTGTGAAATCTGGGTTCCAATTACACCTTCCCAGCCTGCAACTGGCACATGCACCAATTCTAAACGACCGTCATAACCTTTGCTTTTAAAGTTACTGATGACTTCATTTTCTTCTAGTTCATCATGTTCATAATCGGTAAAGCTGGCATGCGCACGTAACTTTTCAAAACCGGCAAAAGGCTGTTCAAGTTCGGTACGGACATCATAACGCTCAGACTTTAAATCTACCCAAGGACCCACGGTTTCTTCATGATCGTGCTCATCTTCACCCGGTTTTGGACAGTGAAAATGATCGCCATGAATTTCACAGCCATGATATTCATGACTATGACCTGGCAAACCATACTGATCCTGACGGTTACTATAAGACAAACCAACAAAACCACGATCATGAATCCATGATCCGCCAATATTTACTGTTTGTCCTTCTGCAAAGGTATTGTCGACACGGCGTTCTTTATGAAAGTGGGAGTGATCTCCATGCGGCTCTTCGACCACATAATCCGGCGCAATATAATCATTGGCTTTACGCTTTGAGCCTTCTACACGCAAAGCAAAGTTTTCACCAATACCCGCTGTTACACCAGCACTTGCCAGTTTTTCATCACTGCCACTGTTATAACGCAGGCCGACTGTACCTTCCAAACCATCTTCAGGCATTTGAGTTGGGATTTTTTGATCAGTGACATTCACCAACCCACCAACTGTACCGGCACCATAAAGCAAGGTCGATGGACCGCGAATCACTTCGACCTGTTTCGCCAGAATCGGATCAACGGTGACAGCATGGTCAGGAGACAAAGTGGATACATCCGCTGTTTCAGACGCATGCTGCAACACTTTCACACGTGGACCATCTTGACCCCGAATCACCGGACGGCTTGAGCCTGAACCATATTGATTAGAATAAACACCAAGCTCATCTGCCAAGGCATCACCAATGGTGGTGGCGCGTTCAGACAGTGCTTTCTGATCCACGACCTGATCTGCAACCGCGAAATCCGCCGCAGTCTGCACCAATGGATGAGCTTGCACCTGAATAGTGTCCATGGTCTGAACCGGGATAGAAGATGAGGATCGCTCTGCAAATACTGTAGGTGCAACTACAGCAAAAATTGACAATGTTATTAGATTCTTAGGAAAGGACATGACCGAAGCTCAAATTCAGTAATCTGGGTGAATGTTATAATATAACATTTCATTGTTTTTGCAATCCTTTACGATACTCAGTGTTATATTTTATTAGAATGTCCTTTGAATATTTTTGATTACATTAAAACATTATCTTTATGCCCTTTACCTTGTCGCATGCTGTGCTTGCTCCACCTATTTCATATTTGACTGGGAATAGACTTCCTGTTGCTGCGCTGGCGATTGGCTGTATGGTGCCCGATTTATATCGTCTCTTTACTTCGAGTAATTCAAATATCACGCATTTATGGTCTTCGCTGATACATCCTGACCTGTGGATCGGACTTATTTTCTGCATGATCTGGTATGGTCTATATCGCCCAGCTATTTACCGTTTCATCGGTATTCAGCATGATTTAGATATTTACAGCATCCTTTCAGCTTTAAGATTTATCTTGGTGATGTGTCTGGCACTCATCATTGGTACAGCCACCCATTTAATCTGGGATGGACTAACCCACGTCGATTTTCGAACTTTTGCCTTTCATAACGTCTTAGCACAACACTTCCAGCTCTTCGGAAAAAGTTATCCCTTGCACCGGATTTTACAGATTGGTACCTCAGTGATTGTCTTGCCTCTTATCCTGTGGATGAGCTTGCATTACTATAAAACTCATCAGCAATATCTTGCAGTCAGCCTGAAAATAAAATCGTTTGCTTGGGGCTTATTGCTCTTTTCTATATTTACCGGCCTATTTTCTGTCTGGGATTATGCGCGTTATATTTCTACTGAAGTCTGGCAATCGGACCTCTATTATTTTACTGGTCGCTCGATCAATGAATTTAGTCAAGGCTTTTTGATCACCTTTAGTCTGGGCTGTTTATTGTTTTTATTTTTAGACAGAGGTCGCAGGATGGGTTAAACAAAGCACTGGCTTTTCCTCTATTCACTTTAAAATGATATTGTTTTTGACCCAAGTTCTTGTGACAACATGCCCAAAGAGGCATAATCCTACCTTTACTCAAAGCGGTACGCTGTTTACGTATTCGCTGACCTTAACCCATATAGTTGGATTTCTAACGCTATGATGCGAACTCATTACTGCGGTTCTTTAACCGAAGCTCAAATTGACCAAACCGTAACATTATGCGGTTGGGTACACCGTCGCCGTGACCACGGTGGTGTAATCTTCCTTGACATGCGTGACCGTGATGGTCTTGTTCAAGTGGTTATTGACCCAGATACTCCTGAAGCATTCGCAACTGCTGATAAAGTACGTTCAGAATTTGTATTAAAAATTACAGGCCGTGTGCGTCGCCGTTATGAAGGCACAGAAAATGCCAATATGGTGAGCGGTCAAATCGAAGTCTTGGGTAAAGAAATTGAAGTTCTTGCTCAGTCTGAAACTCCGCCATTCCCTTTGAATGACGAAAACACCAATATTTCTGAAGAAATTCGTTTGAAATACCGTTTCCTGGACATCCGTCGTCCAGAAATGCTAGATCGTTTACGCTTCCGTTCTAAGTTAACCAACCTGATTCGTAACTACTTCGAAGACAATGGCTTCCTAGACGTTGAAACTCCGATCTTAACTCGTGCGACTCCTGAAGGTGCACGTGACTATCTAGTTCCAAGCCGTGTATCTAATGGTAGCTTCTATGCACTGCCACAATCTCCACAGCTGTTCAAACAGTTGTTGATGGTGGGCGGTATTGATCGTTACTACCAAATCGCTAAATGTTTCCGTGATGAAGACTTACGTGCGGATCGTCAGCCTGAATTCACCCAAATCGACGTTGAAACATCGTTCATGAGTGACGATGACATCATGGATTTAATGGAAACTTTAACTGTGAAGATGTTCAAAGAACTTCTAAACGTAGAGTTTGATAAATTCCCACGCATGACCTATAACAATGCAATGCGTGACTATGCATCTGACAAACCAGATATGCGTATTCCTTTGAAACTGGTTGACGTTGCAGACTTGATGCAAGACGTTGAGTTCAAAGTATTCGCAGGTCCTGCAAAAGATCCTAAAGGCCGTATCGTTGCGCTTCGCGTACCGGGTGCTGGTTCACTTCCACGTAGCGCGATTGATGAATATACGAAGTTTGTAGGCATCTACGGTGCACGCGGTTTGGCTTACATCAAAGTCAACGAACTTGAAAAAGGTATCGAAGGTCTTCAATCTCCAATCGTGAAATTCATCGAGCCAATCGTGCTTGATCTATTGAAACGTGTTGGCGCTGAAAATGGCGACATCGTATTCTTCGGTGCAGACAAAGCGAAAGTTGTAAACGATGCCATGGGCGCGCTTCGTGTGAAGATCGGTCATGACATGAAACTTGCAACTTGCGAGTGGGCGCCACTTTGGGTGGTTGATTTCCCAATGTTCGAAGAAACTGATGATGGTAAATGGACATCTGTGCATCACCCATTCACGCTGCCAAAATCTAGCGTAGAAGAAGTGAAGAACAACCCAGGCGCTGCGCTTTCTGTGGCTTACGATATGGTATTGAACGGTACTGAAATCGGTGGTGGTTCACTGCGTATCCATAACCTTGAAATGCAAAAAGCGATCTTTGAAGCGCTTGGCATTGGTGAAGAAGAAGCAGAAGAGAAATTCAGCTTCTTGTTAAATGCATTACGTTACGGTGCTCCTCCGCATGGTGGTTTGGCATTTGGTCTTGACCGTCTTGTGATGCTCATGACTGGCGGTTCTTCTATTCGTGACGTGATTGCATTCCCGAAAACCAAGACTGCTGAATGTCCATTAACGCAAGCACCAGCACCAGTTGAATCAAACCAGCTGCGTGACCTTGGTATTCGCTTACGTGAAAAACCAAAAGCTGAATCTCAAGAATAATTCTTGATGTTTTAAGTGAAAAAGCCCTGCCTCGTGTGGGGCTTTTTTTGTAAGATTGAGTCGCATCTGGAACAGTGGCATAATAGCCACAGTTTTTAATCTAAGGTAATTAGCAATGGCTATGCGTCCTTCAGTTCGTAATCGCAGCATTATGCTTATTGTATTTTCAGTGGTTCAATGGCTGTTCATGCGCTATATCCTTGCCAACAACCTGTTCAACCTCGATACCAATGACCGTATTGTGTACTTTTGCCTGAGCAGTATTTTAGGTGCCCTGCTGATTTTTGTAGGTTTGATTTATATGGTGCTGAAGGGCAATCCGGACAAAGACCTATAATCTGACCATCTGGATACCATGTACACCCTACTCAAAAATTTCTCTAAGCTTCCACTAAGATTCATTCAAAATCTTGCGCAACTGGCTGGATCACTTTTGTATCTCAGCCATTCTTCTGCACGCCAAGTGACCGAGATTAATCTGGCCTCTGCTTATCCTGAACTTTCTGAATCTGAACGGGCTGATTTGACTAAATGCAGTCTCAAAAGTCAGTGCATGACGTATGCGGAATCAGTCAAGATTTGGGGATCATCTCCTGAATATGCGCTGTCTTTAATTCGAGATGTGCATGGCGAAGATATTTTTCTCCAGGCTCTGCAAAATCCTCAGGGCTGCTTGGCTGTGGTGCCTCATTTTGGTACGTGGGAGCTTTTAAATGTCTGGGTAAATCAGCACACCTCCCCTGTAATTATGTACAAGCCCAGCAAGAATCAGGATATTGACCGCTTTATGCTTGAAGCCCGGCAACGTCTGAATGCCACACTGGTCCCGACAGATGATTCTGGTGTACGTGCTTTATTTAAGCATTTAAAACAGGGTGGTTTTTCTGCAATTTTACCGGATCATGTGCCTAAAGAAAGTGGTGGTATCTACTCACTTTTTTACAATCAGAATGCGCTATCTTCTACCTTACTTTCCAAACTGGCAGCTAAAACACAATGTTCTGTAGTTGGGCTTAGTTGTTTAAGACGTGAAGATTTTTCCGGTTATGATATTTACGTGACTAAGTTATCAAATGATATTTTATCTAAAGATTTACAACTGTCGGTTGATACCTTAAATAAAGAAATGGAGCGCATGATTAATGTCGCTCCAGAACAGTATTTGTGGGGGTATAAAAGGTTTAGGAAACTAAAGGACTCTAAAAATCTTTATAAACATTAATCCTCAACATTTTTTAATTCCCACATTACTAACATACAAACTGCTCAATATTAAAGGCTAATAAACTATATGAGTAGAATAAAATTTGGACAAAACATTTATGAATATTTTCTTTTTAAGAGAAAAATTTCTAAATTAAATAGCACTTTAATAATCGGATTTTTTTGATTAATAAAATCTTGATAAAACTCATTCAATAAGTCATACCGTTGTAGTTTAATAAAATGTTTTACTACACTTGCACCATATTCAATTTGTTTTAATTTAAATTTTGCTCTTTCATGTAAATAAATTACTAGTGCTGCTCTTTCAGTAGCAATAAATAATTTATTATTTATATTGTTAGCGGTTAAACCTTGCATTTGTAACTCTGTAAAAGTTACCCCACCTTCAAAAAAACTAAAGTCGATATATTCACTTAATTTTGCGAAGAAACGCCACTCACCTCCCCCTCGAATATGTTCAGGAAAGCGTATTCTTGTATCGGCTAAAATTTTTTGAGATAAAATATGAGTAGTATCTCTACGAATACATTTCCCAATTAGAGAATCCTTTAAATAATTATAACTGTCTTTTACTATATATAACTCAGTGAGTGACTTATTAGTATTATGAAAAACACGTCTTGACACAAACCATTGATAATTAATATTTTTTTTAATATATTCGTTTGCCTTAGACAAACAATTAATATCAAAATAATCATCATCATCTAAAAAAATAATGTAGTCTATTTCTTGCGAGCAAAGGTAATCTATACCTTTATTACGAGATATACCTACCCCTGAATTCACTTCATTCTTAATATAAACTAATTTATCACTTCCAAGTCTAAGATTTTCGGTTTCATGAGTTGTTGAATCATCAATAATAACATGAACCCAATTTGAATATGTCTGATTTTCAACACTCTGAATACATCTCTTCAATAGCTCAGGTCTATTAAAAGTCGGTGTAATAATTCCAAATTTAATCACTTCATTATTCCATAATATTTACTTACATAAGTCTAAATATGCTTTAGTAGCAACTAACTGCGTGAATTTTTGATTCAAATACGATACTTCTGTATCTTTTTCAACAAATAAACGGATTCGAGAAGCAAGTTCATCTACATCCTGTACTGCTACTAAATATTGATTTGCAAGAATTTCGTTGGGACCCGAAGGGCAATCAGTACTAATAACAGGAGTCCCCAAAGCTAAAGCTTCTAAAATTACTAACCCCAAGCCTTCAAAATCAGATGATAAAACCATCAACTTTGCATGCTTCATATATGGATAGGGATTTTTTTTGAAGCCTGTAAAAATCACCTTATCTTCAATACCTAAATCTTTAACCAATTTTTTAGAAGCTTCTAATAGCTCACCGGTCCCGACCAAAACCAGTTTTTCTTGAACATTAGCTTTTGCATAAGCTTTAATTAAAATATCATGTCGCTTCTGCTGCTTAAATTTTCCAACATTTACAATATACGGTTTTTCAATATCAGGGATATATTCATTTGATGTTGAAACAACCTGTTCAACATCAATCGGGTTATAAATTGTAGTGATCCGACTTTTTGAACCAAATATTTCAATAAAGTCTTTTTCGACCCCCTTACTCACAGCCACACAAGGCTTGGCTAAATAAACTTTATCTAGCTGTTTTCTCATACCCGCTAATTGTTCACCATATTCCAAACTCGTCGTGTTATGAATGACTAAGTGAACATTCGGCAACTGACTTTTTGATAATACAAAATCAACAGGAAATAAGTTTGATAGAACAAGATCAGGAGTACCAATATTTTTAATCACAAATCGATCAAAAGCTTTTGCTGCAAAACCGGCACGCATAAATTTGGGAATCGCCCGATACTTTTGATAATCAAAAAAGTGAAGTTTTACGCCTTCAGGGATCGGTAAATCAATAATGTTTTTAAAATAAATAATATGTGCTTCATGTCCAGCATCAACCAAACCTTTTGCAAGTGTTAATGCGAATCGCTCTGCTCCATTCCCTTGTAAGGTGAATATAGCTATTACAATTTTTTTCATCTGAAGATTTACCATTTATCAATATCCAAGACTTACCACCAGCTTGTGCGTTCTCTTTTATGACGCTGTTTCGAACGTGAATAAATATTATTATTTTCTTCACATTGTAGACGTTTAAAGATTTCAATAACAATTGCACCTAATTGATGTTCTGAACAAACCTGATCTAAGCGCCAACGCATATTTCGAAGTGTATCATCTGTGCCAACTGCCAAAGCTGATGTTCCATCAAAGAGAGCAACCCGTTGACTTTGTAATTTTTCTAAGGCGGTTTTGTTTTCCACATATCGTTGATTACACAAAATAGCTTCTGTTTCCTGAGCTTTAATTGTATTTATCAATACTACCGCTATCATCAATATTGCTCTCAGAGTAGTATCTTTTTCATAATCTATGAAAGTATCACAAGCAGAAACCAACCATCGCATATTCAAAGAGTTTAATAAAAAATCTCGCTCACTTAACCACAAATCTTTGAATTTATTATAATTTTTATCAATATCAATTTCACGACGAATCAAAACAATTAAACTGGCGTGAAAATGATTGATCTCAGGCTGCCCAACAAACTCTCGCTTAAGATTTTCTATATGCTTATTTAAATCTTTTTCAGAGCCATAGGTATATTCAATGTCATTTCCAACAATCAACTTTTTCTTAAGTGTCTCTATATCAGTTTGCTCCAAGCTTTCATAAATTTTATCTGCACCAAAACGACGTTGATGTCGACTAAATGAAAACCATTGCTCAAACTTGGATTTTTTTCTAGGAGGCATCACACACCACTACTTATTTAAGCTATTTCCTTGGGACTTTTCCCAAAGAATCAAATATTTATCAAATGTATAAAACATCAAAACTAAAGATGAAATGATCCCATATGCACCAGATAAGAATGCGCCGCGTATCCAATATTCACGTATAAACGAAAAACAGGTCCGCAAGAGTATACTAATCAAACTAATGTTTTTCTGATATTTGTATTTATCACAAGCCCAATCAAGACTATAACGATTACGCTTCACCACATAATGAAATAAATCTTCACTAGTAAAATGGAGATGCAAACCTTTTAATTTGACAATCTGAGCTCTGTTTGTATTGACAGACTCATGCACATCCAAATCAGAATAAGAAAAAAAGTGACGAGCATAAAGGCGATTTTCCCAATCACGATACCAACCTCTTAAATGCGTCGGTATACCTGAAAAATAATTCACTCTAGCCAAGCTAAAAACGCAATCTGTTTGTACTGACTGGTTTAAAATCTTGACTATCGACTCACGTAAACTTTGACTCAATCGCTCATCAGCATCTAATACTAAAATATAGTCACCCGTTGCATAGTGCTGTGCTAATTGACGTTGTTTTCCAAATCCCTGCCAATCTGTATTCACATACCACCGAGCATGATATTTTTCAGCTATCTGAGCAGTTTGATCATGACTACCTGAATCTAAAATCACAATTTCATCTACAATATCATGTACTGTATTTAAACAAGCTGCTAAATGTTTTGCTTCATTCTTAACAATCATAACCAAAGACAAAGTAGACTTTTTTTGTGATTGATCAATTGGGGTTAAAGTTTTTGCAATATCTACAGATTCCTGAAATGCTAGTTCTGCCTGATTATTAACTAAGTCATATAAAATTGCATATTTATTGAAAGTATATTGAGTAAATAGTAACGAATAAACCAGCCCATACTTCCCCATAAGGAAACGACCATCTATAAAATACTGCTTAAAAAACGCCCAAAAAGTATGCACAAAAATGCTTAATGCACCACAAGTTTTATTTCGTAGTGCACGATCATCAGCCCAAGCCTTGGCATAAGATAAACGCTTATCTATCCAAAAATATGGCGTTTCTGCAGTATGATGTAATAAAAGACCTTGTAAAGTAGAAGTATGAGCATCTTTGATTTCTATTGATTCGTGTACTAAATTATCATTATATTGAAAATTTGCTGGATACAATCGCCAATGCGCCTTTAACGGCCAATATGGATTATCAATTGCATGACCAAAGATACAATCGATTCGTTTAATACCATAAACTGTATTGGCAGGTGGCTGCGCAATCACCTCAAGAATGCTTTGCTTCAACTGAGGGGTGATTTCTTCGTCTGCATCTAGTGCTAAAATCCAGTCACCCGTTGCATAACTCTGCGCCAATTGTCTTTGCTTGCCAAAACCTTGCCAATTTGTATTCACGAACCATTGACCACCAGCAGATTCCACTAGTTGCCGACTATCATCAGTACTACCAGAATCAAGAACAATAAGCTCATCAATCCAACCCCTTAAAGCAGGTAAGGATATGGCTAAATTTTTTGCCTCATTTTTTACCATCATCACAACACTTAAGCGAAATGGCCGAGGTTGTTGATTTAATACAAACGACATAAGATTACTGCCAAGCCTCTTTAATCCAATCTGATGGCAATACATAACGGTACCATTTCCCACCACCACCATTCACTGCATCTGGCGGATTAATTTCACCGTGGAATACAATAATTTTAGCGCCTTCAGGTTTCACAGGGGGCTTAAAGTAAGCCATCGGGATTTTTTGCAGGCAATGATACTTATAGCTCTTGCACCAACTTTCTGGCCAATAGGTCTGTTTACCTTCACGGTCTACATACCAAGACAAATAGGCTTGCTCATTACGGAATTTTTTACGGATTTCATCAAAGTTTTCACGGAAATAAGGTAACAGACCTGGGAAAGCACCCAGTTTAAACCGGTAAACCGAACTGTTACCGGTAATACGCCACGGCCGTTTCCAGTCATGGATAATCAGAAAGTCGCCCGGATAGGTAAAGAACTCATCGATATTATCGACAATCACTACATCAAGATCGAGAAATAATGCATTGCCTTCCAAACCATACAGATCAGGCTCAAAAGTTGATAGCTTGTTCCAGCCACGCTCAGGCGCACCTTCAGGCAATGCCAAAGGTGGAATAGGGAAACATTGTACTGCAGGATCAATGCCTTCAGTACGATCCGTCAGACAGACCATCTTAAAGTCGACTGTCGTATGTCGTTTAACCATATTGTATAAACGATTGACGTATTCCGAACCGTATTTGGTTCCCCATTTCATACAAATAACGATGTTACTCATTGCGTATGCCTAAGCTCATCTTAAAATCTTCTTGATGCTGAATATGATGACATAAGTTCAGCAGAATAAGTACATCTGTTAAAAAAAACCTCTCAAATGAGAGGTTTTTTCAAGCAATAAATTCTGAATTACTTCACATAAGTTAACCAGTGTACATATTTAGGATCTTTACCCTGAACTGCATCAAAATAAGCTTTCTGGATTTGTGTGGTGATTGGACCACGTACACCCTCACCAATCTGACGGTCATCGTATTCACGGATTGGTGTTACTTCTGCAGCAGTACCGGTAAAGAATGCTTCATCTGCGATGTAGAACTCATCACGGGTAATACGACGTTCAATTACGTCATAACCCAGGTCTTTAGCAATAGTAATAATGGTTTGGCGGGTAATACCATCCAGCGCGCCACCTGCGATATCAGGCGTATGAATCACGCCATCACGCACCAGGAATACGTTTTCGCCAGAACCTTGGCATACATAGCCTTGTGGGTCGAGCAGCATTGCTTCGTCATAACCTGAATGCGCCACTTCCTGATGTGCAAGAATGGACAAGGTGTAGTTGCCTGATGCTTTGGCCTTACACATAGTGACGTTCGGATGATGGTGGGTAAATGAAGAAGTTTTTACGCGAATACCCTTCGCCATTGCTTCTTCACCGAGGTAAGCACCCCAGCTCCATGCCGCAACTACGGCATGAATGGTATTGTCAGTTGCAGCGATACCGAGTTTTTCAGAACCAATAAAAATAATTGGACGTAAATAGCAAGACGCTAATTTGTTTTCACGAACAACATCAATTTGAGCCTGTTCTAATGCTGCTTGATCAAATGGAACTTTCATTTGATAAATTTTTGCAGAATTCAACAAACGCTTCGTATGTTCTTTTAGACGGAAAATAGCCGTTCCATTCGGGGTTTCATAAGCACGGACGCCTTCAAACACACCCATGCTGTAATGCAAAGTATGTGTTAATACGTGAGTTTTTGCCTCACGCCAGTCAACTAGTTGTCCATCTTGCCAAATGAAACCATCACGATCAGCCAAATTCATGCCACAAACTCCAATTTCTCACAATTATTCACTATCCAGTGCAAAGTCTGCACTTGGATCAATTAGTCTTTGCCATAACTTGCAAACGGTCATTCGGGTATCGTGCCAGTCGCTTGCAGACACTTGCATGGATTGATTTGCAAGGGCTAAGCGATGGCTCTCGGCGCGTTCACGGAGATAAGCTTGAATCAGAGCAGTCGCATCGTCGCTGGATAAGCAACCTGATTTTGCGGCATCCTCAAGAATTCGTACATTGTCGGAGAAATGGGCGAGATCTTTATTCGTCCCACTCCAAGCCAACACCGCATACTGTGCCATAAATTCGATGTCTACGATACCACCTGCATCTTGTTTTAAATGAAAAATACCATCTTTTTTTTGCTCTTTAGAAGAACCGAGATGCTCCTTCATTTTCTGACGCATTTTCAGTACTTCTGCCCGTACATAATTTTCATCGCGAGGCTGAATCAAAATATCCCGGCGCAAGACTTCAAACTTTTTTCGCAAGCTCATTTCACCCGCAATCGGACGGGCTCGCACCAGTGCCTGATGCTCCCATAGCCAGGCACTTTTGAACTGGTACTGTTCAAAGGCTTTTAAACTGGTGACCAAAAGCCCAGCTTCGCCCGATGGACGCAATCGGGTATCGACTTCATATACACGTCCATCCAAGGTTTGCGTGGTCATCAGTGACATAAACTTTTGTGCAACCCGCATGGCAAATTCAAAGCCACTGATCGGCTTAAGTCCATCGGTATCGGCCTGTTCACCCATATAGTGAATAAACACCAGATCCAGATCCGAGCCATAACCCAATTCAATTCCACCGACTTTACCATAACCAATGACTGCAAAAGCCGTATGCTCGACTGAACAGCGCTGCCCTTCTGCATCCAGTGGAAAACCATGCTTTTTTGCCACAATCTGATAGGCCAGATGCAGCGCTGCATTCACCGATACTTCAGCAATATCGGTCAAGGCATCGGAAACTTTCATCAGCGGGCTTTCTGCCAGTACATCACTGGCGGCAACGGCCAGAACATTAGATTTTTTAAACAGGCGCAAAACCCGCATCTGGTCTTCGACCTGATCAATTTCAATCCGTAACAGTTGCTGGCGCAAGGAATCTTCCAGATCCTTACGTTTTGGCAATTCAAAATCCATCGACAGGAATTCGTCCAGTAGCACCGGATAATGGGTCAGTTCTTCACAAATCCAGGGGCTGACCGTGGCCATCTTCACCAGTCGCTGCAAAGCCCCTTTGCTCTCAATTAACATCACCAGATATACCGTACGGCGCATCACCGATTCGACTAGGGGCATCAGTCGTACCAGTGCTGTCTGCGGATCATCTGACTGTAAAATGGCTTCAATTAAATGCGGCCAGAAGGTTTTTAAACGTTGTACCGCCTTTGCCGGTAATTTTTTTAAGGCATGCCCATTCCAAAACTCATGAACGAGATTCTTCGCATTCTCATCCAACACTTCTTTGAGTTTTTTTTCCAGCTGTGAAAAACTTTCAACCAGGGTATCAGGACCATTTTCCTTGATTAAATGATCAAACTGATACATCACTTTGTCACGCTTTTCATTGAGATATGCCATAAAGCTTTCCCAATCAGCAAAACCAAGCGTGTCCGTTATACGCCCCCTTAATTCTGGCTCTGTCGGTAGTAATTGCGTTTGCTGATCATTCAGTGCCTGAATCGCGTGCTCAACCCGGCGCAGGAATAAATAGGCATCTTCCAGATCCTGCACCGCCTGTTCATCCAGCAATTCAGCATCATCCAGATGATTCAGATTTACCAGACACTGGCGATCCTGCAATTCAAGCTTGGCCCCGCCATAAATCAACTGAAACACCTGCACGATAAATTCGACCTCGCGAATGCCACCGGCACCGAGCTTGATATCATCTTCAATATTACGGCGTTGTACTTCGCGCTCAATCATGGCTTTCATTTCGCGCATGGCTTCAAAGGCGCTGTAATCGACGTACTTACGAAATACAAATGGACGGGTCATCTCCAGCAGCTCATCGCCTTCCGGACTTGGATTAACAATACGCGCTTTAATCCAAGCATAACGTTCCCATTCACGTCCATGCTGGCTTAGATATTTTTCCAAAGCCGCATGGCTAATGGCTAGCGCTGAACCATCGCCCCAGGGACGCAGGCGCATATCCACCCGGAATACAAAACCATCCGCCGTGATCTGATCCAGCAAATGAATGAGTTTTTGTCCCCACAGGATGCAAAACTGCTGCACATCAATACATTTACGCCCATCAGTTTCACCCTGCTCATCGAAGGCAAAAATCAGGTCGATATCACTGGAAAGATTAAGTTCTTGCGCGCCGAGTTTCCCCATGGCAATGACAATCAGATCCTGGACTTTTCCGTTATAGCCAATCGGCTGGCCATACTTGGCAGCGACCGGAATACGGGCAAAATCTTTCGCCGCACAGATGCAGGCATCGGCAAAATCGGAGAGTTCTTGAGTGAGGATAATAACATCGGTGAGTTGATTGGCATCCTGCCAGATCCAGCGAAACATCAAACGAGCCCGCAGAATACGCATTGCGCGCATCCACGTTGCTTCATCGCTTATATTCAGGATGCAGTGCTGCACCAGCTGATCAATATATTCCCGACTGAGTGAGCCTTGAAACTGATCAATTGCATAATCCTGTTCCAGTAAACTCTGGTGATTGGCCAATACCTGTTCGGTATATTGGCTAGCTCTTAAGGTTTTCTGCAATTGTGCCGCATTCATCACTCAACTCTTCCCCTGAAACATTCTGCTTAGTTTTGACATACTCCCACCACTTTCACGATGTTCAAGTGGGGGATTCTAAAAGTAAAAGCTCTTAGGTGACTTCCTCACGGATTTCACTTGCTTTCTGCTTCGCAAGGTGACCTTTACCGCATCCACCCTCCACAGACAAAACGGTATGTCCTACCGCCAAAATATTGCGAGAAGCATTAATATCTGCATTCTCGCCAAAGCTACACTCGACACAACTAAAGTTTGCTTGAGTAAGCCTATTTTCTTTTGCAACGTGACCACATGAACTACAAGTCTGACTTGTATATTTAGGGTCAACTTTAACGAGTAAACCACCTCGCCATTGCTGTTTGTACACCAACATATTAACAAGCATTGACCAACCTTGATCCAGGATTGATTTATTTAAGCCGGACTTGGCTTTAACATTCTTTCCTTTTTTCTCGATTGAGCCTTTCGCTGACTTCGACATATTGGCTACTTTTAAGTCCTCAACTACGATCATTACGTGGTTTTTGCTGAGCGTTGTGGTGACTTTGTGCAAGTAGTCATGCCGAATATTGGCAATATGATGGTGTAATGTATTGATCTTGAGATTCAGCTTTTTCCAATTTTGACTGAACTTGTTTTTCTTTCTCAGCTTGCGCTGAAGCCTAGCCAACTTTACTTGATTGGCCTTGAAACTATTGATCGGGTCGAATACTTGACCACTAGACGTTGTAATTAACTTTTTAACACCTAAATCAATGCCAACGGCTGATTTTGATGGGTGGACTGGTGCTTCTACTGTGTTTTCAGCACCAAATGACACATACCATTTCCCGACATGCTTTGAGATTGTGACGTTCTTAATCTCACCCACAATATTTTGTGATTTTCTGAATTTCACAACGCCAATGTCATTAGGTAACTTAACTTGGTTGCCTTTAACCCAACAATATCTGCCAAATTGAACAATACGAATGGAATCATAACCATCAGATTTCTTTTTGAATCGTGGCATAAGTGGTCTAAGTTGAACTTCACCACCATCGGATAATTTAAAAAATCGTGGCTTCTTAGCTCTAAATGGTTTTTGCTTTAACTTAGCTTGTTCCTTTTTGTTAAAAAACTTCCCCCAAGCATCACCAAGATCACGAACTTTTTGTTGGAGTGAAACGCCATTTGAGCTGTTTTCTAGAAAAGCACATTCAGGTTTTTTGCGTAATTCAGGAATTTTATTGACTAAATTAACTTTGTTGATTCGCTCATTATTAGCAAGCATCTCGAACGAAACAGCTAAAATTTGATTCCAAACAAAACGTGCAGAGCCAAGCAACTTGTTTAAAACAAGCTCCTGTTCCGCATTAGGCTCAAGCCTAAATTTGTACGCTTTGTTGATCTTCATTTCGCCTTAAATCTATTTAGATACAGAGACTTAATGCAAATTATTCTATCATATTGCACTAAAAAAAGTCGTGAAATTCACCTCCACCCTAATGTTGGGTGGAGTCCTCTTTCACACTAAAGATAGCAGGAGTTTTGTCTCAGTGGGAATGTTTTAGCTTGAAATTTACTTCTTTAAGACTGCTCGGCATGTACATCTTCAAGCACCAGTGCCTGATGATCATTGGTGACCATCGGCAAATGCACGGTAAAGGTCGTACCTCGACCCTCTTTGGAATTCACAGCAATTTGACCATGGTTCAGGTCAATAAAGCGCTTGCAGAGTACCAGTCCCAAACCTGCCCCTTTCTCTTCAGCTGTGCCTCTAACACTGACACCCAAAGTCGGTTTAAACAGATTCTGCATCTGCTCTTCAGTCATCCCCAAGCCAGTATCCTGAATCGTAATCTTGACCTGCTCGCCTTCCATTTCTGCAGCTAAAATCACTTTACCGCCTTGATTCACCGGGGTGAATTTAAGCGCATTCGACACCAGGTTCTGCAAGACAGAGGTAATCATGTTGATATCCGCATGTACCTTGATGTCTTCAGGAATATTATCAACCAGTTCAATTTTTTTATTTAAGGCCAGACTTTTCAGCACACTGCACACAATATTACTGGATTGTTTCAATTCATAATTAATCGGATGATAAATAAAGCGTCCACCCTCTGCCATCGCCCAAGTCAGCAGGCTTTCCAGCAGGTTATAGGTCGATTGTGCATTATCATATAAATAATCCGCGATGCTCTGGATACTGGATTCGTCCAGAGTGTCACGCTCCTGCGCTAGCACTTCGGAAAAGCCCAGTAAACCATGAAATGGTGCACGCAAGTCATGCGCAATAATCTGGAAAAATTTGGTTTTACTGAAGTTGAGTGCGCATTGCTGTTCATATAATTCTTTCAGTTCAGTATGTTCTTGATTGAGCTGAATTCGAATCACTAAACTTTCAGCAAATTGTTTGATGGTGGCAATATCGTCCTGATCGAACAGTTCGGTCTGATCATCAAAGAAAATGACCTGTCCAAAAGACACACCGCTACTTGATTTTAAATTAAAGGCGACCAATCTCTGATGCGCTACACCGAGATCTTTCACATAATTTGACAGTTCTGTATAAGCAGGATGCATCTGGTCGATGACATCTGCGTGTTGCAGATACGTAGGCAGATTCACGTCCTGCGGGGCGTGCAAAGCCCGGAAACCGCGCGGACAGCTGTACCAGATATAGGGCTCCGTGTGGAAGCGAATAATGCTGGTTTTAACGTTTAAAACTTTACGGGCGATCTTACAAAAGGTATCTAATAGGTTATTGGAGGTATAGACACCTAAAATGAGAGATATACGGCACGAGCTTAATTGCTCCGTATTCTGACCGACCTCTAGCAGTTTTAGTTCCATGTCTGCCTCTCTGAATGTTTATGGAATAAAGAAAACACAGCCGACCAAATTCATACAATCAATAACAAAGATTCTATATTTACTCAACGATGAAAACCCACCTCTAGGTTAAAGGATTTGTTAACCTGTTTCTATCCAGATACATTCTTAACTGCAAGGTACTGATATTTAATTGATTAAGAATAACTTGAAAATTTACTATTCTAAAAAAACCTACATAAGTATTTGAAATTAATATATCTCACCTAAAATAAGTATCTTTATTTGTATTTACTGTAACACACTACTGACTAAAAAATACCCACCATCGCTTTTTACTCTATTTAAAGTAAAAGCTAATGATTTTTCAACTATATAGTTTGACCTTATGATTAAAAACAGATTTTATATCAGGCTTCATCTACCTAATAATGCTCAGAATTAATTTTTAATTTTTTAAAATATCTTAACAATTCTAATGTAAGAAATATTTTAAATATCAGCATTTCAACTAAAAACAGACCCAAAAAACCACTGAGGATTGTAAAGAACTTACATTTATTAACAAATTAATTATGAAAATTTTGTGTTTTTTATCCTCAGTGCAGTTTTAGAAGCTGGAATAGAAATATTAAAATAGATCACTTATAGGCTATGCATGTCTACGTCAAACCAATCGGCTCAGAATAGCTATAAAAAAAGCGGCCTAAAAAGACCGCCTTTTTATATGGCTACTTAATTGTCAGAAATCAAGGCCACTTGCTGTACATAGTTAAACAGCTTTAATTTAGAAGCATTTACTTCCTCTTCAGGTGCTTGATTCTTTAAATCACGGTGTACCCGAAGATAATGTTGACGTAAGGTATGACGCTCTGTCGCATTATAGGTTTTGGTAAATTCATTGATGGCCGGATCTCCATCTTTGACAATTCGATCCACCCAACGCTGTAATTGAGCTGTCTTTTTAAGACCTTGTTTGGGTGTTAAATAAGACAAAATTACCGTTTCATTTTCATTACGTAATAATTTACCAATCCGTGAAAATTGACGACGACGTGCTTCATGTGAACTAATTGCCTGCACATCAAGCAAGGCATCAATCAAACGCTCATCTACGGGTAGATTTTTAATTTGTTTAGCGCTCAGCTCTGCAAGCTGCGCACCTAAAGCAGCCATACGCTGGACTGCTTTTTTCTGTTCGGTCTTACTTGCGCGTCCCTCTAAAGAATCAAAATCTTCTTCAGTTAAACTGTTCGGTCGACGTGCCACGATTAATCTGCCTCATAAAATTTTGCTGCAAATAGTGCCTGAATTTCAGATAAGGCTTTGTCCTCGTCTGCTCCTTCAATCACTAAGCGTAAAGTTGTTCCTTTGCCTGCACCAAGCATGAGCAATGACATGATATTTTTGGCATCTACCAATTTGTCAGCCTTGCCAATCTGGATACTGGAACGAAATTTGGTGGTAACTTCTATCAGTTTACCAGATGCGCGTGCATGTAAACCCAGTTTATTAATTACGTCAACTGTCGTATCAATCATGACCAGTGCTTCATTTCTCGATGGAGGACTTGAATAGACCATTTTGCCTCAAGGGCTTTTTTTAGTCTATCCACAATATAAACAGAACGATGCTGACCACCGGTACAGCCAATCGACACGGTCATATAATGACGATGCCCTTCAGCAAAGGTCGGCAACCACTTGTCCAGAAAATGATACAGATCATTGAACATATCCTCGACCTGATCGCTCTTTTGTAAAAACGCCTGCACCGGCTGATCTAGTCCTGAAAATTTGCGCAGTTCCAGTTCCCAATGCGGATTCGGTAAATGTCGGACATCAAAGACATAATCGGCATCCAGTGGAATGCCATGCTTATAACCAAAGGATTGCAGAATCAGGATCAGGTTATCGGCCTGTCCAAGCTTGGACAACAAAGTATGTTTCAGATCATGCACGCTTTTATCGGTGGTATCGATATGCACCGTAGAACGCAACTGAATCGGCATCAACAGGATTTTTTCTTCCTGTATACACTGATTCAGGCTTTTAAAGCGTGATGCTAGAGGATGCGGCCGACGCGAAGCACTAAAGCGGGCAATCAGCTCCTGATCCTGCGTGGTCAGATAAATAATATCGACCGAACCATGCTGTTGCAGTTGCTCAAATACATGATCAAATTCTTGTAAATCTGCCCGGGTACTGCGCACATCGACGCCCAGTGCCAGCTGTTCCAGATTATTTTCACTGTCCAGTTTTGCCACGATTTCGGGAAGCAATGCCAAAGGCAGATTATCAATACAGTAATAACCCAGATCTTCAAGCACCTGTAATGCAGATGATTTACCCGAACCAGATTGTCCTGTGACAATTAAAATGCGCTTCATGCATGCTACCCTTTCATCTTAGCCGGCAGTGTATTTAACCTGCAGGTTATCGATCAGACGTGTATTCCCCAGCTTTGCTGCTATAAATAACACAAGATCTTGATTAAACGTATGAATTTTTTGTAATTCTGGCGTGCGGGCTTCAACATAATCAACAACGAAACCGGCATCGGTTAGGCTCTGACGAATTTCGGCCAATACCGTATCCAGTTCCACGCCTGCATGTAATTGCTGTTCAGCCCGTTGCAAGCTTTGATAAATGACCGGTGCGATTGCACGATGCTCTTCGCTTAAATAACCATTGCGCGAACTTAAAGCCAGGCCATCTTCTGCACGGGCAATCGGTACACCAATCACTTCCAGTGGAATATTCAGGTCTTGTACAAACTGACGAATCACCGCCAATTGCTGATAATCTTTCTGGCCAAAGAAGGCGTAATTCGGCTGTACGATATTAAACAATTTAGTGACCACCACCGCCACACCATCAAAATGGCCGGGACGCTGCAAACCGCATAAATCATTGGTAATGTCAGAGACACTGATATTGGTCAGACGCGGTTTTTTGCCATACATTTGCTCAACCGTCGGCGCAAACACGATGTCACAACCAACTTCTGCCAAAAGCTGCTGGTCCTGCTCAAGCGTACGCGGATAGCTGTCAAAATCTTCATTTGGCCCAAACTGGATCGGATTGACAAAGATACTGACCACCACCACATCACACAACTTACGCGCTTCACGCACCAAGTTTAAATGTCCTTGATGCAGATTACCCATGGTTGGTACAAAACCGATAATCTTGCGACTGGTACGTGCCGGATTTAATGATGCCGCTAAGCCCTGAATGGTGGTTTCTGTTTTCATCTTACAATTCAACCTGAAAAGTTTGTTCTGGTGCCGGGAAAGATCCATCTAAAACTGCAGCATGGTAGGCTTTAAAAGCATCCAGAATGGCTGTCGCACCCGATTGTTCTTGCATAAAATTACGTACAAATTTTGCAGTGTGGCCAAAGGTCAGACCCAGCATATCCTGTACCACTAGCACCTGGCCGTCTGTGGCTGCGCCCGCGCCAATGCCAATGACCGGAATCTGCGGAAACAGCTCGGTGATTTCTTGGCCAAGCTGTGCCGGTACGCATTCAAGTAGCAATAGTGCAGCACCCGCCTCGACCACTGCCTTACAGTCCGCAATGAGCTGATCGGCCGCTTCACGGGTACGAGCTTGCAGCTTATAACCGCCAAACACATGTACCGACTGCGGAGTAAGACCCAAATGCACACAGACAGGAATACCGTTACGGGTCAGCACTTGCACGGTTTCTGCCAGCCATGCACCACCTTCCATTTTCACCATTTGCGCGCCGGCCTGCATCACGGTTTTCGAGCTTTGCAAGGCATCATTCAAGGTAGCATAGCTCATAAATGGCAAGTCAGTCATAATAAAGGCATGCTGGTTACCACGGCGTACCGCAGCAGTATGATAAGCCATATCTGCAACCGTGACTGGCAAAGTCGAATCACGCCCCTGAATTGACATTCCCAGAGAATCGCCAATTAAAATGCTGTCCACTTCGGCAATTTCCATGGCTTTGGCCATACTGGCATCATAGCAAGTCAGACATGAAAATTTGCGTCCATCTGCTTTAAAGCGTCTTAAATCACTCAGACTGACCATGAAAATGTTCCTCTATGCTTGAAAGTTCTGTCGAAACTACCATCACTTAAAAATTAAATATTTGCCCAGTTGCTGTCATCGAGTACCGCGAGGGTCGATTGTTTGACGATGTCCAGGTCTTTTAATCTATGTCCATGAACCTGCATTTCAGGATCAATATCCAGAAGTGGAATCAGGACAAAATCACGCTCTAATACCCCGACATGCGGCACAGTTAAGCGTTCATTGTGAATCTGTTCATTGCCGTAGATCAGCAAGTCCAGATCCAGTGTACGTTCGCCCCAATGACGTAAACGTACCCGACCTGCGTCCTGCTCAAAGGCTTGCAAACGATCCAGCAGGCTTAAAGCGGCCAGATCGGTATTTAACTGCACCACTGCATTCAGATAGTTCGGCTGATCCTGTGGTCCCATCGGTGGACTTTGATACAGATGCGAAGTTTTCACCTGCCCCAAGGTCGCCAGTTTCTGTACAGCTTCTGCCAGAATCTGGCGTGAATCGCCTAGGTTACTGCCCAGGCCAATATATGTCACGATCATTGTGTTGGTCCAAATACCACTTGGCTCAGATCACGTTTTACCCGCTGACGTTTCATAATCGGATGATCTGCGCCAATTTCACCGCTGGCACTGGCTGCCACATGCGACAGAGGTTTCGCCTTGTCTTCAAACTTGGCTTTACGCACCCGACGATTGCGTGGTTCAGGTTCATTCACTAACGGCTCAATCTCGGCAAGATCTTGCTGTTGGGTCAGTTTCTGGTCCAGATGTTCTTCTTGACTCGCCTTGCGACGGCTCTTGGCACGCTGACGGTTATACTGGCTAATGGCCCGTTCTTTCTCGTCACCGCTCATTTGCTGGTAAGCATCCCACCAGCTGCCCATGCCTTGGGCAGTTGCATCGCCTGATTTTTCACGCAGCAGCAAAAAGTCAAAGCCGGCACGGAAACGCGCATGACTGGACAAGGCCTCAATTTGCTGTGGTTTTGGATTCAGCAAACGGGTCTGCATTTCCCAGACTTCACGAATAAAAGTTTCCGCAAAGCGTGGAATAATAGTGCGGGTTGCCTGACGTTTTAATACGTCGAGCCCAGCTTGGGCACGGGCTTCGGCCGCTACTACACCTTTATTCAGATAGAATTCACAACGCTCAAGGAACGGCTGCCATAACAATACCGCATAGAAAAATGCAGGGTTGATGGTCTTGCCGATAGAAATACGCTGATCGGTATTTTTCGCAGCACGTTCCATAAACGGCGTAATTTCAGGCTTGATATCTGCAAATAACTGCTGCCAGATGCCGAAATCGATCAGCATTGGCAAGACACGATTTAGGTGTCCCATGGTGAACAGTTTCTGTGATTCATCATAAAGTCGATGTGGAGAAACATCACGCAGCAACTGGGTCATTTCCGGCGTAAAGACATCCAGAATCGCTTCATCAATATTAAAGTTCAGTTTGGCCGCAAAACGTAAGGTTCGCAGCATGCGCACCGGATCCTCTTCAAATCTTAAAGTCGGATCACCGAGTAAGCGTAAGGTTTTGCTGTGAATATCATCCACTGCATTGCAGAAATCCAGCACAATGCCTTTACGCGGCTGGTAATACATCGCATTGATGGAAAAATCACGACGGGCAAAATCCTGCTCGATGCTGCCCCAGTTGTTATCACGCAGAATCATCCCCGCGGCCGAGGTCACTGCTTTTTTTGGTGGTGCACGGAAGGTTGCCACTTCAACCAGTTCCCGCCCTGAATAGACATGCGCCAGTTCGAAACGTCGTCCGATAATTCGACAACGTCGTCCGAAAACTTCCTTGACCTGAGCCGGGGTTGCATTGGTGACTGCATCGAAATCTTTAGGATTCAAACCTAACATCAGATCTCGAACACCACCACCCACGATATAAGCTTCATAGCCTGCCTTGTTTAAGGCATCAATCACATCGAGAATATAAGAAGGTAATTGAGCGGTTGATAAACCACATTTTGACGCGCGCAAAGTTTGCAAAAGACGCTGTCTCCTACGTCTGAACGTAAAATTCTAAGATGACGCTAATCATATCGCTTACACGCCTAAAGGGCAATTTGATTATGTCAATCCTGCGAGTCAAATCAATCAGCTAGTCATGATCCGTACTGTCGCCTTACAAGGCCAGTTTGGCCTTGTTTTTGGCAAATAATGCCGGCCCAATACCTTTGACCAGCTGGATCTCTTCAATGCTTTTGAATTTACCGTTTTTTTGCCGATGCTCAATAATCGCCTCGGCCTTCTTTTGACCAATACCATTTAGCTGCTGTAATTGCTCCACTGTTGCATTATTCAAACTGATTTTATCAGCGGCAGAAGATGTCGATAATGCAGGCTTCGCCAGATAGTGATTGCTTTCTGATGAAGCCGTAGCGGCAGCTTTTTTCTTCAGGCGGGCGTCGTGTTGTTGTTGCTGGGTCTTCCATTCCATATAATCGGTCGCAGTCGCATGCGCAGTTCCGATAGAAATAAAGCCCAGCCAGCAACTCAGAAGAAAGTTAATCCACGTCGGACCGATTCGATAAGGTATTTTTTTCATGTGCTGCTCTTTGTTTTAATTCTAATTTAGCCTGTTCCCAGAGCTGATCAAGTTCAGCCAGTGACAGTTTTTCCAAGTCTAATTGTTGTAATTGTGCCTGATCTTCCATCAAGGCAAAGCGGGTCCGGAATTTATGGATCGTCCCCAATAATGCCATCTCGCTGGAAATGCCAAGTTTACGACCAACATTCACCAGAGAAAATAAGCAGTCGCCAAATTCTTCCTGTATTTCATCGGAATCTTCTCCAGCTACCGCTTCTTTTAATTCAGCCAGCTCTTCTTCCAGCTTGGCATAAGCACCCGCCATATCAGGAAAATCAAAACCGATTTTGGCGACATTTTTTTGAATTTCATCGGCCTGTACCAAAGCCGGTGCATATTTAATATCATCCAGACGTGAACGCGGCTTGCCCTGCTTTTCTTGCTGTTTGATTTCTTTCCATAGCTCAGACACATCTTCTGGGCTGAGCTGCGCAAACTGTTCCGCCTGAAATATATGCGGATGACGGCGAACCAGTTTATCGGTAATGGCCTGAACCACATCCTGAAAATCGAAAGCCCCCTGCTCGCTATACATTTGCGACTGGAACACTACCTGTAACAGCAAATCACCCAGCTCATCGCGGACATCGTCGACTTTTCCAGAGCGGACTGCCGCTTCGACTTCGTAAGCTTCCTCAATGGCATATTTGGTCAGAGATTCGGGGGTCTGCTGCTGATCCCATGGACATTTTTCACGTAATTCGCGCATGACCTTGAGTAGTTGTTCCATGTTTAAAAACCTCTTTTTTTTTACCAAATTGTCGCGTCAATCTGCCAGTTTCTTGTTATGCTCAAAAAAAAAGACAATAAGGAGATCAGGCACATGCACAGTATATTGATTAGCGGTGCAGCACAAGGAATTGGTGCCGCGACAGCCGCCCTATTTTACCAGCACGGCTACAAGGTGGGTATTTATGATGTTCAGGTGGAGCAGGCAGAACAACTGGCCCAGCAACTGGGCGAACATGCCAAAGCCGGTTTTCTGGATGTGGCTGACTATGCTTCTTGGGAAACAGCTTTAGCCGAATTTTCAGCTTGGGCAGGTGAAATCAATATTCTGGTCAATAATGCCGGGATCCTATATTCAGGGCCTTTTGAAGATACTACTATTGATGCACATCACCGGACTCTGGATATAAATGTCAAAGGGGTCATGAACGGCTGTCATGCCGCTTTCCCTTATTTAAAAGAATCTTCATTTGCCCGCATCATTAATCTATCTTCCGCTTCGGCGATTTATGGCCAGGCCGATTTAAGCAGTTATTCCACCAGCAAGTTTGCAGTGCGTGGCCTGACTGAAAGTCTGGATATTGAGTGGCAACCCTATGGGATTCGAGTCTTGGATGTCATGCCGCTTTTCGTCAGTACGGCCATGGTCAAAGATATGCAGGCAGAAAGCATCAAAAAGATGGGCGTACATTTAAAAGCAGAAGATGTTGCACAAGATATTCTGAAACTGGCAGAACTCAAAGATTCTATCTGGCAAGCAACGCATCATCTGGTTGGTTTCAAAAGCCAGTTTTTATTTCATTTATCGCGAATGAGTCCGCAATTTGTGAATCGGCTGAGTAACCTGCTCATCGCCAGAAAATAAAATCTGAGATTGATTCTGGCCTAGACAATGTGATGAAGCTGAATCACCGGAAATCTCAGCCCGTTGCAAGAGTGCTCACTCTGCCAGGCCACGGTGAGCATGCAGCCAGTAAGCGTATAATTTTGATAGGCATAGACGCCAATCTCTGGGTGTTCGCAGCGCCCGCCATTTTGCTCAGGATGAAGATTAGTATTCAGTTCATTCAGGTTGATCCGGATTCCCAAGCCTGATGCCTTTAACACGGCCTCTTTGGTCGTCCAGACTTTAAACCAGTATTCAGGGTCATAAGCCAGCGCTTGCCAATTTTTGAGTTCTTCAGGATGGAAGGCGTGCTGCGCCAAAGCTTCAAAACGGACTTTACGGCTCAGTTCTTCAATATCGATTCCCAAGTTTTGGACATTCCTGCTCGTGGCCAGGGCGTAGAAATTTTGACTATGACTATGATTAAAACTGAAATCCGGATAGTCATTTAAATAAGGCTTGCCATATTCAGTGGCGGTGAAATCCAGAGATTGGATCGGATGATTGAATTGATCTGACAGCAACTGGTTACGTCGCGCATAAATTGCCAGTTTTCGATTTTTGATTTGCTCTACCCGTGATTCAGGCGGTTTAATCGAAAAGAACTGATCTATTTTTTGTAGATAAATTTGAATATTTCGCGACAATGCAAAGCTCATAGAAACAGATGGACTTTTTCATTTTACGTCGCCAGATAAAAAAAGAAAGCCTGTTCGAAAACAGGCTAGACTCATATTGCTTAGATTGAATCAGAAATATCAACTGGTTTTGCTGCTGCAGATTCTGGCGCCTTAAAGTTCAAGCCCGCTTTTTTCATCAATTGCGGATACTCCACCAATGCCATTGTTGCGTTTTTTGCAATTCCAGTCACATCACCTAATAGACCTTTGGCATCCATAAAAGACATACCGCTATCGCTGACACTACGCGGATTACTGAGCATTTGCATAGACACCTGCTTACTATTAAGCACGAGTTCGCGTGCAGACAAACCCGCAATCGCAAAGTTAGTAAGTGAATTAACTAGAAGCTGTTTCTGGCTTACACTTAATGCATTAATACGTTCCAGTGTCGCCGCTTCATCCTTTTTTGATGCATCCAGAACATCATTGGTCAATTTGGTAATCTCTTTCTGGATTGCCTCTTTTTCCTTTACGTCTGAGGTAGTTTTCAAGCTGTTTAATTTGGTTTTCAGCTCTTCACTGTCTTTACGTTCAGCAAACAGGGTTGCCAGTGTCGTTCGGCTTTGAATAAACATGGCATTGGTGGCTTGTGCCTGCTTAAGAAAACCCGCCAAATCCAGATTTTGTGAAGATGTGCCTGTTGTCGTTGCAACTGCTTTTGATGCCAGACTACTCAATGTTCCAAGACCGGCATGGCTTTGCGATGCCAATACAGCACTTCCCAAGATCAAGATGCTTGCGATTTTTTTCATAGTATTTCCCCTTATAATTCCTTACTGAACTGCATCGGCCTTTTGCACGATCTGATTTAAAATTTTTGGTAATGCCTTGAACATCTGAATGTTGTACATTTCATGACGATGGGTGATATCAATCCCTTTTAAACTAACTTCTTGCTGTAAACCGACAGCCCCAACACGTTCCTGTTTTGCATTAAAACGCCGCGCGCCACCTGCCAACACCAAAGTGGCATCGCAACTGGATTTGTCTGCATTGCATTTAATAGAGTCTTCTTGAACCTGAATTTTGAATGCTGGCTGTAAGCACTCGTCTTTAGGCACATACAGTTTCAAATCTAGCTGTTTTTTAAAGCCGGCATTTTCAGTCATTTTTATAATTGATGTTTCCAAACTGGTCTGACCTTTAAAACCTGAGCCTGTGGCATAAAATGGACGTTTGGACTGACTGGTAAATGCGTGATAAATCAGCGGACCAAATCCATAAAATGGAATCTCTCCGACTTGATCAGTATGCAAGCTTGGACAAAGTACACGAGCAAGTTTCGACTCACCCACAGCAGCATGGCTATCCACCAAGATGCTATCACCCGAACGTACCGGCAGGCGGTCATTTCCACTCACAGGAAAATCAAGCTGCGCTTTGACTTTAGTCCCTTGACGCTCAATGACTGTAGCTTCCCAAGTCGGGATTAACACTTGACGCTGAGCAACTTTTTCACGGTTATACACATGAATTTTCATGCCTGTGGTCAAACGCTCGCCTGCATCCTGAATCGTGATGGTCTCGCTACCACCACTCGCTACCTGAAAATCTGAACGGGTAAATTGAATCCCTTTTTGGAATTGCTGACCCAATTTCACCAAAGCATTTTTAAGTGCCACTTCTTTACGCGTATCCAGTGAAAAACCCATTCCTTGTGAAATGGCTTCACTAATTTCATCAGTCGCATGCGCCGAATAAATCACGCGCCCAGAACGGTCAATCACCTTAGTCTGCACTTCAGAAACCTTAAATTTTTTCTGCAGATCCTGGGTCAATTGCTGGGTCAAGGACAGCAAGCTACTTTGAAATTTCTGCTAGACCGCCTGAAGGGTTGTAGCCGCCTCGACATCAGTCGACAGCACCTGTATAGGTTGAGATAAAGTAGCGCTATCGGTATAAATCACTTCTCCGGATAGGACATTGGTCAACTTTAAACTTAAAGTGACTGGCAGAAAAATCTCGGCTGTAGACTCCTTTTGCACCACATATTCGCTGGCCCGCAAAACTTCCAGAGAAGCCACATAGCTTCGATGTTTATTCTGTTGGGAAATTGAAGTAACCACCTGATCTTGCAAGGCCTGTTTCAGCTGCTGCTCGAAAGCTTATACAACTTGAGTACGAATCGTCTCGCTAGATACAGCCTTGCTAAAGTCACAGGAAATGGATGATGCGTTTGCTTCTATATGTTCCACCGATTGACGACAAGGCAGTTCCAGCCCGTAAATTCCCTTCGCCGGAAAAACCTGAATATTGGCCTGCGCACTAGCCGTTCCCATCAGCGCCATGGCAAGCATGACTTTTTTCAAGCTTATTTGCATTGAGTACCACCAATACATAAAGTAATGGTATTCCCTGCTTGCAGGCGTTCGGCATTCGACAGAACAGGATTTACCCGGCGCAATGCTTTGGCAAGTTCAGCACTTAAGGGCTTTTCACTCTTATAAGTCATGGTCATCTCGACCAATTTGCCATCCTGGGTACGGATATCGATATTTTCCGCACCATCCATTTCATCTAAGGCTACGTACAGGTCATCCCCTAACCGGCTAGATACGCTACCTGATACACTTTTTACAAAGAGGGTTATTTCCTTACCATACATGCTGCGGTTTTTCGAATAGGCGAGGATTTGTGGACCGACTTCAGATAGCGTCATTTCACCCAGTTTACGGGCAACATTGGTACGGCAAGTATCTGTCGTTGCAGCAGTTGATGATTCTGTACGGGTATCGCCGCCCATCAGTGTGCCATCATCGACTGAATAAATTTTATAGCTGAGTGCACCATCACAAACAAACTGACCCGTTGCACCTGAACGACCACGGTCATAAATATAAGAGCTACCGACCATAAACCAGTCCGCTTTTTCCTGACGTGCAGCCACTGCAAGTTTTGCCAGCTCTGCATCACCCAGTAATTGTTGAATGGTCATACTCTTGCCTTTGAGATAACGGCTACGAAACACATCCGAATCCATTAAGCGTAGATCATATTTAGATGCTGCACGGGCAATTGAGGTTAACGTTTGATTTTCACGCTCAGGTGTGGTCGACGGGGTTTGATATTCCACATATTTCACAAAATTTTGAATATCATTCTGGCGTTCAGACTGGCTATAACGTGCTGATTCACTGGCGTTATAACTTGCTGAAGCAGAAGATTTACCTGAATTATTGTGACTTGATGAACGTGCAGCAACGCCCGCACCTGCACCATAGTAATTACCATAGGCATAGCCTGAAGCCGAAGCTGATTTGCCTTTTGATGAATATGATGAACTTTCACTGGCTTTTGCACTTTCTTTCGCGTCATAGCTGGCCTTTTCATCATAGGCATAGCTCTTATCAGAAAAGTACGACGTAAATTCTTTCACCGGTTTTGAGTTATCTCGCGGTACACCAAAATATTCATCCATTACGATCATGATCGGACTGATTCGGCTATTTTTTTTGGATAAACCCAGGTCATTCAAAATCTGGCGAAACTCCTGGTCATCCATTTCAATTGAAATAGAAGTAACCAGTTCATTGTTATTGTTGGTTTGACTACCACGATTAAATACGTAGCCATTGTCAACTTGTTTCACAATATCTGCCAGATGGGGCTCGGCATCCTGCATGGCTTGAGGGCCATTTATTTTTTGATTAAAGCAATGACTGCATCAGTTTTTGCATTATTCAATGCTTGATTCCGTGTCCCTACTGGATCTTTTTTAATAATGGGACTACTGCCCTCACCATTTACTTTGATCATTTCAGCACACGCAAGGCTTGGCAAGCCCATCATACAGATTAAGGCTAATGCAGTTTTTTTCATGTTCCCCTCACACCACCGCAAATTTGGGCAGTAATTTCTTATGATCTTTTTCAGTCAATTTTCATTTTTGCGACTGAATTAACAATTTCACACAAATATAATACATATCACATAAATATTAAATTGATACTTATACTAAATAACTATAATTAAAAGAATATTTTATTTTTATTAAATTCAAAATTAAGCCTGATTAAAAAATATTTTTTATAGGTAATAAAAAAGCCCGCTGTACGCAGGCTTTTTATCCGAAAAATTTAAACTATAGAATTAGCGTTTAAATTTCTTCTCGGCTTTCTTGAACTTCTGTACATAACGACGTTTACGCGCAGCTGCACGCTCATCCACTTGAGACTTACGGCCTTCAAACGGGTTTTCCGAAGTTTTAAACTCGATTTTAATCGGCGTACCTTCAAGCTTGTATACTTTACGGAACACGTTTTCCAGGTAACGACGATAATCCGCTGGGGTTTTATCCACCTTGTTACCATGAATCACGATCGTTGGCGGATTTTGTCCACCCATATGCGCATAACGCATTTTAATACGACGACCCTGAACCATAGGTGGTTGGTGAGCCTCTGTCGCATCATTTAAAATCTGGGTGATTTTTGCTGGTGACACTTTCAAACGAGATGAATCATAAGCACGGTGAATCGATGGATAAAGATCACCCACACCCGTTCCATGCAATGCAGAAATCAAATGCACTTTGGCCCATGGAATGAAATCGAAGCGACGCTCTACATCGAGCTTACATTGCTTACGATCATATTCAGTCATGTTATCCCATTTATTGACTGCAATGACCATGGCACGACCCGCTTCAAGTGCATAGCCAATCAAATGCAAGTCCTGCTCAACAATACCATCACGCGCATCAACCACAACAACAATTACGTTAGCATCTTTCATTGCCTGTAAAGTTTTAACAATCGAGAATTTCTCAATCATTTCATCAACTTTACCTTTACGGCGCACCCCGGCAGTATCAATCAGGGTATATTGACGGCCATCACGCTCGAATGGAATATAAATCGAGTCACGTGTTGTACCCGGCTGGTCAAATGCCACCACACGCTCTTCACCGAGCAAGCGGTTCACCAGCGTTGATTTACCTACATTTGGACGACCAATAATCGCTAAACGCAGACCCGTGTTTTTGTCATGCTCTTCCGGATTTTCATCTTCCGGTACATCGGCAAGTACATCTTCCAGCATTTGCTGGACACCACGACCATGGCTGGCTGCGACTTGTAACGGCTCGCCCATACCCAGTTTGTAGAATTCAACCAAGGCAGCTTCAGCATGTACACCATCGACTTTGTTGGCAACCAGAAAGACTTTTTTGCCTAAAGTACGCAATTCACGGGCAATCTGCTCATCAGATGCCAGCAATCCGGCACGCGCATCAACCACAAAAATGATGAGGTCGGCTTCATGAATAGCAGTCTTGGACTGCTCTGCCATGTACGAGTCAATCCCACCTTCATTTTCGCCAATACCGCCAGTATCGACCACAATGAAAGATTTATTTTGATAGGTAGCATCGCCATATTTACGGTCGCGTGTCAGACCGGCAAAGTCTGCCACCAATGCGTCACGGCTCTTGGTAATCTGGTTGAACAGCGTTGATTTTCCGACGTTCGGACGACCAATGAGCGCAATTACGGGTTTCATAGAGTAACCTTTATTTAATATCAGGCGTCAAAGTGGCCTGAACATCAGAAAGCATAGGAAGATATAAGGGGTAAATACCCTAAATAAAAACACGGGGCATTGATTTTTCAATCACCCCGCGTTCACAAAATACGGTTGTGGCTAGTTTAGCATAAGGCTCGTTAAAATTAACGGTTCTGCCAAATGCTTAATGCGCCCTTGCGTGTGGAAACATACAGCTGGTTGTCGATGACGCGTAAGCTACGTACTTCCCCAGAGGTTTTCGAACGACCAGTAATCTGTCCGGTACGCGGATCAATCAGGTGCAAGACACCATCCAGATCACCGACTACAAGATCAGTACCCAGCATCACCGGATTACTTAACTTGCGATTCAGCAACTGGTCATTTTCCCAAAGCGGTTGACCCGAGGTAATCTCAAAGGCTTTGATTTTGCCATCGGTTTGCGCCACAAATACGCCATTACCCACAACTTCTGGACGCTGGATACTGCTGGCATCTTCACTCCAGACCACCTGTTGTGAAGCTAAATCCAGCACAGTCACCTGACCTTGATAACTGGTGGTCACCACAAACTGGCCTGCAACGACCGGTTCCCCGTCAATATCAACCAGACGCTGGATATCAGAACGTCCATCCGACACTGCGACACGACGCTGTAATTTTGGCACACCACTTAAGGCATCCAGTGCATAGATATAAGCATTGGAAGATGCAATCAGTACATTACGGGCATCTAATGCAACCGGTGCAGCCATACCACGCAGGCTGAATTGTACATTAGGTAAGTTATAAGTCCAAACTTGTGCACCCGTCGCAATTTCATGCGCATATACGGCGCCATCATTGCTGACACTAATGACACGACCAGCATGAATTAATGAAGGTGCCAGTAAAGCACCCGTCAATTGCGTAGTCCATTTTTGCTCGCCGGTTTGCTGATCCAGCGCAAACAGTTGGCCTTTCTGGTTGCCAACGACAACAAGACCTTCAGCAGCTTCAACACCAGAACTTAAATTGTCTTTGCTGACTTTTTTCTGCCACAGACGCTGTTTGCCTTTAAATGCAGACACTTCGCCTTTCGGATCAATTGCAAAGACCACACCATTATCTGCATCCAGACGTAAACGCAACGGATCAGCAGCATCTGTCGAAGCCACACTGGTGGAAAATACAGGGACCAGTGTTTTGGCTTGGGTCAGTTTTGGAAGTGGATTCGGTTTTACTTCTGGAACTTTATTGGTTTTACCTGCACAGCCAGCCAATGCAAGCGTTAAAACAGTCAAGGCACAGGTAATTTTGTATTTTCTATTCATTCAGCTTCTTCCGCTTGTGTTTCTATAATTGGGCGTTCGATTTCCGGATCATCGACCAATACGCCTACGCTTTCGAGCTTAATTTGTAAAATCTGACGTTCTTCTTTACGTTCGATCAAAGCATCCCATGCACTTTGATATACTTTTTTAGCATTTTCAATATCATTTTTGGCAACATAGATATCGCCACGTGCTTCATCGGCAGTTGCTTTAAATGCAGGCTCAGTGACTGCTTCTAAAGTTTTCAATGCAGCATCATATTTTTTCTGTGCCAGTTGTGCATAGGCCAGACGAAGTTTGACGACCTGAACTAGCCCTTTATCATCTACTTTCGAGTTTTCAACTTTCTGTAGCGCTTTCTCGGCCGCAGCATAATCTTCTTTGTCATAAGCCAGTTTAGCCATCATCAGCTGGGTCTGAATCGCCTGTGCTGAATCCGGTGCTTCCTTGACAATCTTGTCCGCAGCTTCAGACAACTTGGCAAAACCATCACCTTTCGATGCCTGCGCATCATCCATCAACTGCTGAACCTTGGCAGTGTGCATTTGCGACTCTGCCAGGTTTTTCTTCTGCCAATATTCCCATCCAAAAAAGGCAATCAGCGCAATTAAAATCCCGGTAATCATCGAAGAACCATATTTCTTCGTAAAGGATTTTAAGCTTTCAAACTGTTCATCACCACTCATTGCGCTCATGAGATTACCCTTTTCCTAATGTTTTATCGATTATTTTGAAGAAATTTTAGTACTAAAAAATGCAACGAAGTCTGTAAATGGTACATTCGATTGCTCTGCGGTTGCCAGCTCTTTCACAGTAAACGCCTGAGCTTCCAGTTCACGCTCGCCCAAAATCGCCGCATACAAAGCACCGGCTTGATCAGCCTTTTTCATTTGCGATTTCATTGAACCTTGTGAGCCTACTTTCAGACGAACCTGACTGCCTGCTGCTTCAAGCTGATCACGAATCTGCTCCGCAATGACCAAAGCTTTACCTTGAGAAGCCGGTTCAGCCACCAGGAATACTTCACAATCACGTGCCCGGGTATTGTCTTCAACCTGTTCAAGCAGAAGCAATAAACGTTCAATCCCCATGGCAAAACCAACAGCAGGGACAGATTGATCAGGCTTGCCTTTAAGTTGCCCCACCAGACCGTCATAACGGCCACCGGCACAGATCGTACCCTGTGAACCCAAATGGGTTGTGGTCCATTCAAAAACAGTTTTGTTGTAATAGTCCAGACCACGTACCAGTTTTTGATTGATCACAAAACTGATGCCTGCATCGGTCAAGTACTGTTGTAACTGGGTAAAATGCGCCAGCGTTTCTTCACCCATAAAATCATGAAGTTTCGGTGCATTTTCCAAGATGCTTTGTGTTTTGGCATCTTTAGAATCCAGAATACGCAGTGGATTGGTGGTCAGACGACGCTGAGAATCTTCATCCAGATCCGCTTTATGTGACTCTAAAAATTCAACCAGTGCCGCACGATATGCTGCACGCTCATCCGACTCACCGAGTGTATTTAACTCAAGCTGAACCTTGTCTGCCACACCCATACGTTTCCACAGACGCGCCGTCATCAGAATCAGTTCTGCATCCATATCTGGCGTTGCCACACCAAAGGTTTCTACACCAAACTGGTGGAACTGACGGTAACGGCCTTTTTGCGGTTTTTCATAACGGAACATGGGTCCGATATACCAGACGCGAGGCGTCGCACCGCGCAGCAGGTTATGCTCCAGCATGGCACGCACACAACCCGCCGTCCCTTCAGGACGCAGCGTCAACGACTCAGGCGGATTACCCTTGTCGAGGAAGGTATACATTTCTTTTTCAACGATATCGGTTGCATCACCGATCGAACGCTTAAACAGATTGGTCTGCTCAACCATAGGCAAACGGATTTGTTGATATCCATAGGCATCCATCAAACCGGATAGATGCTGTTCAAGACGTCTCCAAGCTGGGGTTTGCGTTGGGAGAATGTCATTAAAACCTTTGATTGCGACGATTGAACTCATGATCTACTCAGGAAAACTTGTACGAATAATTTCTTTAGATTTAGCTTCTTCAAGCTCGGAAACACGTTGACGAACCATGGTTTCGATTTCATCAACCAATTGATTCGTGTCAATTAAATGGCTCTTTTCACCATTACGGTACACCAGTGAACGTGGACTTGCACCCACTACACCAATATCCGCTTCTTTGGCTTCGCCCGGCCCATTGACCTTACAGCCAATGACAGAAACATCCATTGGGGTACGAATATCTTCTAAACGCTCTTCAAGTTGCTGCATCACTGAAATCACATTAAATTCCTGACGTGAACAGCTTGGGCAGGCAATGAAGTTAATCCCGTTGGAGCGCAAACCCAGCGATTTCAGAATATCAAAACCAATTTTAATTTCTTCTTCAGGCTCGGCAGCTAAGGAAATACGCATAGTATCCCCAATGCCTTCCATCAGCAGGCCGCCCAAAGCGATCGCAGATTTAACCGAACCGGTACGGTAAATACCCGCTTCTGTGACACCCAGATGGAGCGGATTATCAATTTGCTGTGACAGCAAACGATACGCATCCATGGTCAGGAACACATTCGATGCTTTGACTGAAATTTTGAATTCCTGGAAATCCAGACGGTCTAAAATATCGATATGGCGCATCGCAGATTCAAGCAATGCCTGACCTGTCGGCTCGCCATATTTCTTTTGAATATCTTTTTCCAGGGAGCCGGCATTGACACCGATCCGCATGGAAATGTCGTTATGACGTGCTGCGGCCACGACTTCACGAATTTTCGCTTCAGAACCGATATTGCCCGGGTTAATCCGCAGGCAGTCTGCACCCAAATCGGCAACTGCCAAAGCAATTTTATAATCGAAGTGAATATCCGCCACCAAAGGTACATTGACCTGCTTGCGAATTTCACCAAATGCCGCCGCCGCTTCCATGGTAGGCACAGAAACCCGCATGATGTCCGCGCCTGCATCGACGCAGCGCTGGATCTGAGCAACCGTAGCTGCTACATCACAGGTTTCAGTATTGGTCATCGACTGGATACTGATTGGTGCATCACCACCCACATAAACTGAACCCACACGAATTTTACGTGTTGGACGACGTTTAATTGGATTTACGATCATCGTTCTGCTCTACTCTTGATCTGTTAAGGTGATAAACGGAATTCTGCTTTTCCGTTCACAGTGTAGGGTGACAATGAAATATTTTCATTATTTAAACTGAGTGATACAGCCGATGCATCATCCAGACGAATCTGGAATGGCGCTTCACCATTCAGTTGCAAGCTCGATGCCTGACGGCCAGTTGCCAGAACATTACCCGCCGAGTCGACAATATGCACCGAAGTCGGACGGTTAAAATCAAGCTTCAGCTGATCACCGGAAAGTGCGGCACCTGTATCCAGATTCAGAATCTCGACATTAGAAGCGCCTACTCCAGAGACTTCACTGCTATTTTGGGAATTACTACTCGACCAGTTCTGAATCATGGCAAACAGTGCGCCCAAAATCAGCAAAAGTACCAGCGTAATAAAAATGCGCTTTAACCACTTACGATTACGGTCACGGTTAGAACCTGGTAATTTCCCCATAATTTTAATTGGAGAATTGTTCAGGGCATGATTCGGCAGCAACCCGGTATCATTGGTATAGATTTCATCAAAACGCTGAATAATACTAGACGCATCTACACCCAGAAATTTGGCATAAGTCCGGTAATAACCTTTGATAAAGGTCGCTTCTGGCAAAGATTTGTATTCATCCTGCTCAAGAGCAGTCAGGGTTTTGACCGGAATATTCAGCTCTTTCGCTACATCTTCCAGATTACGTTGCTGATTGATACGAATCTGGCGCAAGTACTCGCCCGGACGTTGAATATTTCCTAACGCATTTGGAGCTACGCTCGAATGATTCGATGGTGAATTAGGATTTACTTCCATACGGCCTCAGTACTGTACTGTAATTGCAAATAACGTTGGTATTCCTGGCTTTCAGGAAAGAGTGCACGTAACTGGTTGACCAATACCTGCATACCCAACTGATCACCCCCGGCACGCGCAGTGCGAATGCCGACCCAGAGCGCACGAGCACCCTGATTCTTCTGTCCCACACCACGCACAAACTGTTGATACATTTGTGTCGCCGCCGGGAACTGCTGGTTCAAATAAAATATTTCTGCCAACTCTAACATTGAAATATAAGAATCGCGATTGGCTTGCAGCGCCTGTTTGAATGATTTTTCAGCATTTGTTGCATCACCCAGTTTCAGGTAAATCCGCCCCATATTTTCCAGTGCGCGGAAACGTTGATCATAACCCAACGTGGCACCAGCAATTTGAAACTGCTCAATCGCATCATTATAGCGTTCGAGCTGATATAAATAAGTGCCGTAATTATTTCGCGCCTGCGCATTTTTCGGATCTGCCGAAATCGCACGCTTGAAATAATGATCTGCTTTTTCGAGATTAAGCTTACTACCTTCCTGTTGCAGTAGCACGCCCATCATCATATTTGCTTGAGAATCACGCGGACTGCTTTCAAGTGCCTGATCCAGCGCACGTTTAGCTGCATCCAGATCACCTGTTCTCAGATATTCTACCGCCAATTGGGTACGGACTTTGGTGGCCTTTTCAGGGTCTTTCTGACCCAGATCTGGCGTCTGACACGCGACTAAAACCAAAGACACACATACTGTTGAAATCAAAGCAAACTTTGATGTTAGATTTCTCAACTGGCGACCTCTTATTATCCTTGTGAGCGCATGATCTCATTCGATTGCGCAATTTTCTTTTTCCACTGTTCCGCACGACGGGTACGGTCAGCAACTTGTCCGACTAACTGTCCGCACGCGGCATCAATGTCATCACCGCGTGTCTGACGAATCGTACACACAAAACCGGCATCAGACAAAGTTTTTTGGAAAGAAATAATCCGGTTGCGGCTTGAGCGGCCATATGGCGCATGCGGGAACGGATTAAAAGGAATCAAATTAATCTTGCTTGGTAAATTCTTTAACAGCTTAATCATTTGCTGCGCATGTTCAGGATGATCATTCACGCCATCTAACATCACATATTCAATCGTCACGTGTTTACGTGAACTTTCATTCCCATCTTTGGCAATATAACGCTGACATGCTGCAATCAGCTGCTCAAGCGGATATTTTTTATTGATCGGCACCAGCTCATTACGCAGTTCATCATTTGGCGCATGCAATGAAATAGCCAGCGCCACGTCAATATCTTTGACCATCTGATCGATTTTCGGCACCACACCAGAAGTCGATAAAGTCACACGACGTTTTGACATGCCGTATGCAAAGTCATCCAGCATAATGCGCATTGAATTCAATACTGCATCGTAGTTGAGTAATGGCTCGCCCATGCCCATCATCACCACGTTCGTGACTGAACGTTCACGCTCAAGTACAGGCACATCTTCCATATAGGAATAGTTCGCCATCCAGAGCTGACCGATAATTTCTGCCTGGGTCAAATCGCGCTGAAAACCCTGTTTACCGGTCGAACAGAATGAACAGTCCAGTGCACAGCCCACTTGTGAAGAAATACACAAAGTGCGACGTAAACCACTGCGATGTTCAGCAGGAATCAATACGGTTTCGACGAGGGAACCTTCACCGTCGCCAACACGGAATACCCATTTACGGGTACCATCTTTAGAATAGTTTTTATGCACCACTTCAGGCGCTTTAATTTCACAAATCTTTTCCAGTTTTTCACGCAGTTTGCCGGAAATATTGGTCATTTCAGCAAAATCAGTCACAAAGAACTGGTGAATCCATTTCATCACCTGCCCGGCACGAAACTTCTTCTCACCCATGTCCTCAAAGAATTTTTCCATTTGCGGACGTGACATGCCAAGTAAATTCACTTTCTCGACAGTATTTGCCTGTGCTGGAGCGGATGGAGTGTGTTGCTGTGGCTCAGAAACTGCTGATACAGCGACTGCTTCAGTACTCATGTGTATTACCTAAACCATGTCTAAAGATGAAAGGAGAAGCTCAATATGTGAGCAAAGAATTATTCAGAGAATAAAAAAACCAGATAAGTATAATAACACTTATCTGGCTTGAATACTGCGAATTAACGAGTACGTGGAGCAATCTCAGTTTGAGCGAAGAAGTAATTAACTTCACGATCAGCAGATGCTACAGAGTCAGAACCGTGAGCAGCGTTTTCATCAATGCTTACAGCGAAATCTGCACGGATAGTACCAGGAGCAGCTTCTTTAGGATTCGTCGCGCCAAGGATGTCACGGTGAGCAAGAACAGCATTTTCGCCTTCAAGAACTGAAACAACCACTGGACCAGAAGTCATGAATGCAACTAGGTCAGCAAAGAAACCACGTTCTTTGTGCTCAGCATAGAAGCCTTCAGCTTCAGCTTGAGTCAAATGTTTCATTTTAGTTGCAACAATTTGAAGACCAGCTTTCTCGAAACGAGCAAAGATGTCGCCGATGTGGTTTTTAGCAACTGCGTCTGGTTTAACGATAGATAAAGTACGTTCGATAGCCATGATAGGCTCCTTAAGTCAATTGTTGACATGAAAATTTGGCGCATTATACCGAGATAATGCGCATTTTTCTGCTTTTCATCTGTAAAAAAATGCTTTTTTAAGATGAGGGCTTAGCGTGCCTCATCAATCCATGCCATTTGAATGGCTTCAAGCAGACCTTCAGTCGACTTGGTTGGATCATCTTCAAATTCAGGCAAAGCACATACCCAGGCATGTAAATCAGTAAAACGAATCCACTGCGGGTCCACATCTGGATGCGCTTCATAGAGTTCAATCGCGATATCGAGCGTGTCAGTCCAACGTAAACCCATCTCTATTTCTCACCATAATTGCTTTGATGCTGTACTTTAACAAATCTGTGAAAATCTGCGAGCCTTTGCTCCGGCTTTCACTTATTTTTACAGCACAATATTCAGATAAGGTGCGGTCAGGACAATAGCAATTGCCATCATGCCACCCAGAATTGCGCCAACTGCCACATCACTTGGATAATGCAATCCCAGCACCATTCGGGACACTGCGACCAGAACCGTAAAAGGCAACATCAGCATCAGTAATAAAGGTGCGACATAACCTAAAACGGTGGTTGCCATCACGGCATGCAAGGTATGCCCGGAAGGAAAACTGAAATGATCCAGTGGATGCTCACCCAAACGGATCACTTGATGTACCTGATAAGGACGTGGTCGTACAGTTTTGATTTTAAGCACCTTGTAAATCATAGTACCTATAGTACTTCCCAAAATCAGATAAACAATCTGCACGGTATAGATCAAGCCTTGCATGATCCAAACCAGTATCAGCATGAAATACCAAAATGCACCATTTCCTAAGCGGCTAATCATTTTAAAAAAAGTGGCAATACGGACTGAATGCGAAAAATGATTCAGATAAACACAGCCTTTCAAATCGATTTCTAAAAATTTAATCTTTACATTCTGGAGTTTCACACTGGTGCTCCTTTCTTGTTTTATATCCTGTATTCCTGATGCTGTACCAGTGAATACAGTGCCTGTTCAAATTGCCGGACCGGATATTGCCAGCCTACTTTTTCGGCTTTTTTACGTGCTTGCGCGCCCATCTGCTGTAATCTTTGCAGATCAGGCAGTCCGAGCATCTGCTGAATCAAACCCCGCTGATGTCCAAGTCTGCTCAACCATCCCGTTTCACCATGCTGCACATGCAAGTTTGCACAAGCATAATCATAAGCAATCACTGGCAAGCCACTGGCCATCGCTTCCAATACCACATTTCCAAAGGTTTCAACCTGACTGGCAAAACAGAATACATCTGCACTGGCATACGCCGCTGACAGTTTTTCTCCTGTCAAGCTACCGGTAAAAACAATACTGCCATCCTGATTCAGTTGTTGCAGTCGAGTGCGATCCGGCCCATCTCCAACCACTACCAAACGTATATCTTGCTGACGAACTTGGCGCAGCACAAAATAGGTTTTGATCAGCACGTCAATTTCCTTTTCAGGAGAAAGCCGTCCGACATACAACATCACCCGGGTCTCGTTTGAAACTCCCCAAGCATAGCGCAAATCTGGTGATCGCCACTTTGGTGAAAATGTATCTGGATCGACGCCTCTGCCCACAACTGCCAAGGGACAAGTTACACCAAACTGATTTAAGGCTTGAGCCGTACCTCGACTGGGGACACAGGTCAAATCAGTATTATTATGAAACCACCTTAAATAGCCTTGAATCGGCTTAAGCAAAAAAGCCAAATCAAAAAACCGACTAAATTCTTGAAATGACGAATGGAAACCGCTAGAGACTGGAATTTTATGGAATTTTGCAAGCTGTTGAGCTACCAAACCTAAAGGGCCTTCGGTCACAATGTGAATAATATCGGGGGTAAAAGTTTCAACAGCTTGATGGATTTTTAGAAATTGCGGTCTACCAAACTGCAAATTGCTATATTTAGGAAGGCAATGCGCTTTAACCAGACATTCACTATGTGGTTTAAAATCGTTACAGGCTTGTCGTTGTTCTGGACGTATTAATAAAATCTTATGTCCCTGTTTTTGCAATCCTTTACAAAGTTGCAATAAAGCATGGGCAACACCATTGATTTCAGGAGGCCAGGTTTCAGTCACAATGGCTATTTTGAGACGAGGACGAGTCAACTCTTCCAAAGGCAGGGTCATTTTTGTTTTTTGCTGTCGCAACTGTTTTAAGTCAAAGCTAATATTTTGAAGTGCAGACATTTTTTTCGATAACGCTGAGGTGCAGGGCTGTTCCATATCACACCTATGTGATTATATTTTAAGCTAAAGTCTAATGCTTATTTATTGCATTTTAATGATATTACCCCCCTTCTCTCATTTTATTCGGAAGTTGATGTACTTATAGAGATATCTAATTAACTTGACTAACAATTAAGAGTAAATTAACTCACCTATTCATAACCATAGCTCATGCCTAAAAAATCCAGTCAGAAAGCTTCAAAATCTGGTTAAAGGACTTAAATAGACCAAAATCCAATTCTCTTTTAAGAGCCAACTAAAAGAATTCAGTAGATAAGATCCACATATAAACTGTCTTTATAAACTCCAGCTGGGGTCAAAGCAGAAGGTTGTTCAGCTAGTTGTACCAATACAATAAATTTACTTAGGCTAGTTGCCGGTTGGGATATCGGCATATTCCAACGGGATGAGGTCGCCCCAGAAATATACATTTGTGTTCTTATTTTATGATTGTGCTCATTAACCAAATAACTACTGCCATTAGTGCTGGTTAAGTTTCTAGAATTAAATTGAATAGCATAACTGCTATCACACCTTACGATAAAAGAAGTCGCAGCTTGGCTCAGATAAGAGGAGTTCAATTTGAGTTCTGATACTGTCGATCGATCAATCTGACAACGTTGGGCATGACTTAGACTGGTGAATAATAGAGAGAACACAAGTACAGTAAATTTAAGTTTCATTATTTTTCATCCTTTATTTACAGATAAGCGTAGATAGTCCGCTTTCTTCTTTTTGATTTTCTGTAACCGTCAATTGTGCAAAGCAAGTTTTAGATTCGGTGCTGATGATTTTAATATTGTAAGTATTTGGAATAAGCCCATATAGAGTGACCGTACCGTCCGATGAGATAGGATAAACCTCCCCACCATCATTATCGATATATAACTCTGAACCGGCTGTGAATTTATGATTATTACTATCTACAGGCAAAATCGTGACCTGTTTTGTATTATATATAGGGAAATTAATAATATACCCCCGCTGATCTAAAGCAGTAAGCCTCTTGGTTGCATAAGGAATCTTAGCTTCGACTGGTAATTGATTCTGATCAAAACCAATATCATAATTTACATAAGGAATAATATCATGAACAAAGGTATAGCCTTTCTTATTCGTTTTATCTACTACAGATAAAGACCTTAAAACATCGACATCCTGATAATCTCCCACACTAACAACAGAAAATGCATTATCAACCAACTTGGTAAAATTGAATTTATTATTAAGAAAAACAACCGCACCACGATAGTTTAATTGTGATTCAGACTCATTATCTCCCTCTATATGATAAAAACCTAAATCCCCAACATCTGTTTTCAATCGCCCATTGAAATTATATAGTGTTTCATCTTCGAGTCTATTTACACCTGTTTCATAGTCAAATCCAACCTGATTAGGATTACTTTTTACAAATTGCAATTTAGTTCTTTCATCTGTTGAATGACTAAAATAAACTGCTTTATCATCATCAAAACTATAGCTAAGTGATAAGACAACTCCAGAATCCCGATCATCACCAAATGAGCTAAAATAACTCAAACCTAGGCTTCCCTTCCTACCTAGCCGACGATTAAACCCTAAATTTAAAGTTTTACGATCATTTTGAAAAAATGAAGGAATCTCATCTTCCACGCGCATTTCTTGCTGATGAAAACTCTGGGCAGCATAATTCAAATAAATATTATGCAAGAGAGGAATATTGCTCATTCCCCCATAAATTAAATATTCATACTTAGGATAACTATAAAAATTATCCAGGTCATCACCTAAATATTTAAAATCTCTTTCTGTATATTTCGCACTTGCACCAAGTGAAACTCTTCCGAAATCCTTTGCAGCAGATAATCCATATGAATAATTAAAATTATTAAGTTCATCGTGTGAAGCTTGAACTACACTATCCAAAACCAAATAATGACTAATAGCTTGAGTCCATAGAAAGCCTAAATTTTGCAAGTCTTCGCTATAAGAAAAATTAGAACCAAGTGTTGTCCAATTAGATACCCCATAACGATAATAAAGGTTAGAGAAAAAATTACGATAGTCATTACTTTCTATATTATAGTTATAACGCAACTTTCCTAATGAAACATTATATTCACTAAGATCAGATCTTAATAGCCGATTCGTCACCAGAATAGGAAAACTTTGTACACTCCTATTCCCTAATACATCTTCAACAATAATTTGTGCATTTCCTGCCTGTTGAATTTGTGCACCAGTTTGAAGATTGAAATCACCAGGACTGACTCTTTGGCTATATATACTTACCCCATTAATATACAAATCAACTGTAGAAGGAACACGCGCACTTCCCTGTAAGATTGGAGTATTCCAATAAATAAAATTTGGTCGCTCAGTAAAATTAGTTCCCCAGTTTAAACCGGCAAAACGTAAAGAATTAATTAATGGATTATATACTGTAGTTGTATCTCCTAAAGTAAGCTGAGTCATACTTTTAGGAAATTCAAAGTCAATACTAGTGCTGAGTCGAGTAAAATACTCATTCAAAGGATGATTATAATATGCTATTGAGTTCTTAAAAATCCAATAGTCTTTAAAGACACCCAGATCTGTCAGGCCGTTATATAAAGAATTCGTTTCTCTGTCTATTTTTGAATTTAAATAGGTAAAATCATAATTTACGAAACCTCCAAAACTGGCTCTCTCTGGCATAGTCTGCAACTGGGAGATCTGTGTACTTGATTTAAACAGTTGGGTAGGTATGGTGAGATTAATTGTTTGCTTAGAGGCATCGAAATTAGATTGAATATTCCGGTCCGAAATAAGACAAAACTCATCCCGAGAAGCCATTTTTGATAATTTAGATATATCAATATCTCGTTCCGACAATATATTGCACTCTATGTAAAAATTATCATCACTTTTTATTAAAATAATATCTATATTATGATCAAGCTCGTTTATCCAAAGATTAGCAAAAAATTCATCATCAGGATTCTGGTTAGCATTAGCATTACATAAGAATAAAATATTAACTAGAATAATTATTTTTCTATTTAACTGCATAATATAATCCTTAATTATAATTTTAATCCATAAGCTTTAACTCTATTTCCTCATGCGACTTATCTGTCATTACTTTAACAAAATAATTACGAGGATTATTTATTTTAACGCCTTCCAACTCATAAAAAATACTCTTATCTTTAAGTGCATATTTCATATTATTACTAGTAAAAACTTCTTTCTTATTAGAATCTAAAATTTGTAACTTTGAAATTTGAATATGAGATTCTGCTTTATTTTTAACTATAAGCTTATCATTCTCAATATTAAAATTTAATTTTAAGTTATCTTGCTTTCCAATAAATAATGGCAGGTTAAAATTCATCAAGAAAGTAATAGATGATTCTTTTACAGGTTGAGGTAATTCCTCAATTACAATGCGCCAGGCACCCTCTTCCCGACCATCCAATACAGATACTATTGGACGATTAAAACCAACACGTATAACTTGTTTCCCATTAGGTTTTAAAATAAAATTTCTTGGATTAATTATAAGAGTATCATCCTTCTCCAACACATCTTCACCTTTATCATTTTGATCCCATTTAAATGCTTTCACCTCAAATATCTTTTTTTCTACTTCATTTATAGACTCTAAAGTAAGTGTTGTTGTTTTTTGTTTTTTATCATTAAATATATACATTTGCACTGGATCAATTGCAACATCCGCCTTCCCGCCAGAAAAATAAAAAAAAGATAAAAAAAATAATATAGTTGTTTTTCTCATATTATAATTTTCCATTTAAAAGTATAATGAGGCAACCTAACCCAACATAAATATCAGGTTAGGTTGATTAAAATAAATTAGTAGTAAGCTTTAATTAGATAGCGATCGGTATAATTACCTGCTAACTGTGTAGCATCAACTGCAGTATTGGTAACTGCAAGTGTATAATTATCAACTGCTTGACCAGCATGATTTGAATTACCAAATGGAACAGCACCTGCAGCACCTTGTTTAGTCGTCACAATTGTTGTAGCAATTGTTTTAGATGCATCTGTTTCATGTTTAACAAACGTAGTATTATTAGCACCGGCATTTGCAGTTTGTAAATTTAGAACATAAGGGGTATTTGTTGTAATTGAATAATTTGTAGTTTGGGTTCCACCAGCAGCAGATAATACTATTGCATTTCCACCAGTTAAAACACATTTCTTATTAATTTTAAGTGAAATTGGAATTTCTTTTTCACAGCCTAAAGTATTACATTTACTCCAGTCAATTGGTGGTTTAGGAGGATGATAACCACCTCGAGCTGCTTCATCTTCTGCAAAAGATGCCGTAGAACAAGCACCAAGAACTAATGCCGCTAATGCCGATTGTGTAATTTTGTTCATGATTTTCTCCATTTCTTTTTAATAAAAGAATATGTATATGTAGTTATTTTAACGATTACGCTTTAACTCTTATTATTATGAGTAAAGTTAAGTAACCGTTAACTTATCTTATTATCTTTGACCTAAAAATATGCAAAAGTTTATTATTCACAATACTACTCTCTATTTTTGGTTTTTTATTTTTTTAAAAAATTTAATCCTATACTTATAAAAGGTTAAGACAAAAAATAAATTGATACAATTTAAAAATATTTCTAACTATGTCAAATAAAAAGAATAAAATAATCTTTAAATTTTATAAAAAACAATTAAACCACTAATTTTATTATTTTTTTATAATTTACCTTAACTTACAAAAAAATAAAACAAAGTTACGAAATTTACAAATAGTTGTAAATTATGCAACTTTATTTAAGAAATGTGTGATTTTGTCGAAACTTTTGCTTTCTTTTTCACACATCAAGACTTTTCTTAGCTATGAAAAACTTTCTAAAAAGCAATAATTAATATAAATTAACTAAAAAAACAATATGTTAATATACAATAATCTTCTTTCATAAATAAAAATTGAACACTATTTTGCTTAATATTCGTCCTCTAATTTTCTTGGCATTCGTGCCTAATTTATGAATGAAACACATCGATTCAAAAAGTTTTCAGAAACACAGTTTAAGCGATATACAGGCATATCATGGTCAACTTTTTATTCAATGGTTGATCAATTGAAGAAACATGTTTTAACTCAAGGCAGACCGCCCAAGTTAAGTATTAAGGATCAGATTCTGCTCTGTCTAAGCTATTGGCGAGAATACCGAACCTTATTTCACGTTACTACGAGTTACGGAGTTTCAGAGCCAACAGCCTCAAGAATTGTAGGTCATGTCAAAGATTGGCTGATCAAGTCTGAACTAATACAATTTATAAAAGAACTCTAATATATGAACCGCTACCACAATTACAGCTATTTAATCTAAATCAACTGAATTAATAATTTTTCTTTTTAAAGACCATGTTTCTGTATCAACTAAAACAGTGAATAATTCAATATTATTATTCCGACTAAATTCTTTTAACTGTAAAATTTTAGGAACTTTATAACCATCGATTAAATTATCATACTTCCTTCTTTGATCACGATAACTATTTTCCCCAAGATATATCTCAACAAATGCATCTGATGGGATGCTTTTTAAGAATATACTTCTTGAACCAATATATTTTCTTTCCCACTGCTCTCCATCCAACTCAAATCTCTTATCTTCCTTTGAATGATAAGAATGGTATTCCTCACTCCCCAAACATTTCATTACCCTAACCTCCTCTTCATACGCCCAACATAATTGCTTATAAAGAACAGCATGTTTTAGTAATCTCTCATGAGATTCCCACCATATATGATGCTTACTTCCAATTTGCATTAATTGCACGGCATCTATTGAATTAATTGTTGTGGCACTGTATTCACATAAATTATCTCTCCTCTCTGAGCAGGTATCGTATAATTTTCAAAACTTTCTAAACCTGCCTTCTCTATATCAATCCCGATCACCATTCCTTTATGACTATCTGCATAATGAGACCACATTAAAGGATTTAAGGGGGCTCGAGTTAAAGACAATACTGCATATTTATTGATAAACCGACTTCTTACAGCTTGCGTTTCTACACCAACATTTACCGTTTCCCCCATTAAAGCTAAAGCCGTCACCTCAAATGGATCATTAAAATCGCGCGGCAAAGAAAAGCCTAAAGTACTTGTTTCTAATATTTTTAAACCAGCATCAAAGCCAACATATTTATATAAAATCATTAGACCTTGTATCTTGGAGGTTGTAGTGATTAGCTTCCACTATATGCAAATTGTAGAGTTTGTAATAGACCTAAGACTTTTAGTCTGTGCAAGAGATAAAACCTACAATTTGCCCTAACCACTTGCACAACTCTGGACGGTAACTAAGCACTTTGATGCTGCATTCACAAGAAAAGACGGTGCTTATGCTAAAACAATAATTGAATAATTAAAGCAGGTAAAGATTATGTTTTATCTTGGTATTGATGTTGCTAAAGCTAAAATTGATTGCTGTTTAATTTTAGAAAATTCTGCAAATAAAAAGAAAACCAAAACTTTTTCAAATACACCAAAAGGTTTTGAGCAACTTCAAATCTGGCTAAACCAGCATGCTGCAACTTCTACGCAGACCATTATCTTAATGGAAGCAACATCTATTTATCATGAACTCTTGGCTAAATATTTATTTGATGAGGGCTATCAAGTCTCTATAACCAATCCTGCCAGAGCTCGATATTTTGCTCAGAGTATGTCTAAGCTGAATAAAACAGACAAGGTAGATAGTGAGGTTCTAGCTCGATTTGCGATGACTGCCAATCTACATTTTTGGCAACCTTTACCCAAACATATTCAATTGCTGAATGCTTTACTGGATAGAAGAGCTGTTCTTTGTGAAGATTTACAACGTGAAAAGAATCGTTTGGAAAAAGCAGAGTCTACCTTCACGATGGAACCTGTACTTCAGTCTCTCTACAAGAGTATTGAACAGTTAAACAAACATGTTCAGGGTATCGACCAACAAATTGATGATCACATTGATCAGAATCCTGATTTAAAAAATGATAAAGAACTGCTCAGCAGTATTCCAGCCATTGCAGATCGAACTAGTTTATTAATGCTCAGTTTCTTGCGCAGTCATACTTTTGAAAGAGCTAGTCAAGCGGCCGCCTTTGTTGGCTTGGTGCCCACTCAAAAGCAGTCAGGTAGCTCCATTCATGGCAGAAGCCATTTATCCAAAGCGGGCTCTTCCAAAATACGTGCCGGTTTATATATGGCAGCCATTGTCGCAACTCGGCATAATCCTCATATTAAAGGGATGAATGAAAGATTATTAGCTAATGGTAAAACCAAAATGATGGCGATTGGAGCTGCAATGAGAAAGTTGGTTCATCTTTGTTATGGTGTACTCAAACACCAACAGCCTTATCAAGCAGATTATTGAGCATGAATTTTCGATAATTTGCTTGACGTTTCAGACGGTATCTCTTGCGTTAGTCAAAATTTAATCAGTGATAAGCGTTGATTTTTAAATAAATATCAAAGTCTAAAATAATACTTTCGCAAGAGGTCTATTATTCTTATCCAATAAAAAACCCCGCTTTGGCAGGGCCTTTATAGCATAAAAATCAGCCAATTAAGAGATTGGTTTTTCTATTTATCAACGATTTTGTTTGCTTGGCTCCAAGATATTAAAAAATGGGAAAGCACTGCTTTCCCCATTTTTTAAGGCACGTAAACATAGAAATAAAAAACCCACTCAAATTAAGTGGGTTTTCGCATTCAAATCAATTGATTCGAGAAATTAGTTTTTCTCTTTATCTACGATTTTGTTTGCTTGGATCCAAGGTACGAAAAAAGAGGCAAGCGCTGCTTTCCTCTTTTTAAGGCACGAAACCTTAGTTCTTTTCTTTATCTACAATTTTGTTCGCTTGAATCCAAGGCATCATCGCACGTAACTTGTTACCAGTAACTTCGATACCATGAGCAGCATTTTGACGACGACGAGCAGTCATAGATGGGTAGTTCAACGCACCTTCTTGAATAAACATCTTCGCGTATTCGCCAGATTGAATACGTTTAAGCGCATTACGCATTGCTTCACGAGACTGTTCGTTGATTACTTCAGTACCCGTTACATATTCGCCGTATTCAGCGTTGTTTGACACTGAGTAGTTCATGTCCGCGATACCGCCTTCGAACATCAAGTCAACGATCAATTTAAGTTCGTGTAGGCATTCGAAATACGCCATTTCTGGAGCATAACCAGCCTCAACAAGAGTTTCGAAGCCCATTTTAACAAGTTCAACAGCACCACCACAAAGAACTGCTTGCTCACCGAAAAGGTCAGTTTCAGTTTCTTCACGGAATGAAGTTTCGATGATACCTGTACGGCCGCCACCTACGCCTGAAGCGTAAGAAAGAGCAACGTTACGCGCATTACCAGAAGCGTCTTGGTGAATCGCGATAAGGTCAGGAACACCTGAACCACGTTGGTATTCAGAACGTACTGTGTGACCAGGAGCTTTAGGCGCAACCATGATTACGTCTAAGTCAGCACGTGGAACAACTTGGTTATAAAGAATCGAGAAACCATGAGCAAATGCTAAAGTAGCGCCTTGCTTGATGTTTGGCTCAATTACGTCACGGTAAAGTTGAGATTGGAACTCATCTGGAGTCAAAATCATCACTACGTCAGCTTGTGCTACAGCAGCAGGAACTTCAGCAACTTTAAGACCTGAATTTTCAGCTTTCTTCCAAGAAGCAGAGTTCGCACGTAAACCTACAGTTACGTCAACACCAGAATCTTTCAGGTTAAGCGCATGCGCGTGGCCTTGTGAACCGTAACCAATGATCGCTACTTTCTTAGATTGGATGATAGATAAGTCACAGTCTTTATCGTAAAAAATTTGCATTGCTGTCTCCGCTTAAATGCTTGTTTGTCCGTTAAATCAGGCAATGACCCTTAAATTTACATTGCCTGATACCCTCTTCTTATTCAGATGAGGAAATACTTAAAATTTAGATGGTGAGTACTTTTTCGCCGCGTGCGATACCTGATACACCTGAACGAACCACTTCTAAAATCGTGTGTTCTGCAAGTGCATCAATAAACGCATCCACTTTTTCAGTGGTACCCGCGATTTGAATGGTATAGGTTGTTGGTGTTACATCGACAATCTGACCACGGAAAATATCTGCCGTACGTTTGATTTCGTCACGCGATGAACCCAATGCTTTGACTTTAATCAGCATCAATTCACGCTCAATATGTGCACCTTCAGACAGGTCAACCACTTTCACCACTTCAACCAGCTTGTTAAGCTGTTTGGTAATTTGCTCAATCTTGTGATCATCACCATAAGTGGTCAATGTCAAACGTGAAAGTGTTGGATCTTCAGTCGGGGCAACGTTCAATGTTTCGATGTTGTAGCCACGCTGTGAGAACAAACCCACTAAACGAGAAAGCGCGCCTGATTCGTTTTCTACGAGTACAGAGATAATATGTCTCATTTCGTGCGCTCCCCTTTAGCCAACCACATATCCTGCATCGATTGACCCGCAATCAACATCGGATAAACGTGTTCGGTACGATCTACCATAACGTTAATAAATACGCACTTGTCGTTAATTGCCATCGCTTCTGCAAGCTTCGACTCTAGTTCATCGGCATGATTAATCTGAATACCGACATGACCATAGGCTTCCATCAGTTTGGCAAAATCAGGCAATGAATCTACATAAGAACTTGAATGACGTCCTTCATAGTTCATATCTTGCCACTGCTTCACCATCCCTAAAGACTGGTTATTCAGGCACAGGATTTTGACGTTCAGGCCATATTGCTTACAGGTCGACAGTTCCTGGATACACATCTGAATCGATGCTTCACCGGTGATACACACCACTTGCTGTTCCGGGTATGCAAGCTTCGCAGCCATTGCATACGGCAAGCCTACACCCATGGTGCCTAGACCACCTGAGTTGATCCATTGACGTGGACGTTTGTATTTGTAATACATCGCACCAAACATCTGATGCTGACCGACATCAGAAGTAATGATCGCTTCGCCATTGGTCACTTTATCCAATGCCTGAACCACTTGTTGTGGCTTCATCACGCCATCAACACCCGCTTCAAAACGACCGCCATGAACCTTGCGCCATTCATTGATCTGTTTCCACCATGCCGCAATCGCTTCAGGATTTGGCTTAGAAACATTAAGCTGTTTCAACTGGTTCAACATCTCATTCAGTACAGGCTCTACAGCACCGACAATTGGAATGTGCGCCATAATGGTTTTTGAGATTGTCGCTGGGTCGATATCTATATGAATGACTTTAGCATTTGGACAGAATTTTGCAGGATTGTTGGTCACACGGTCATCGAAACGCGCACCCACACACAGAATTACATCTGCATTGTGCATGGTCATGTTAGCTTCATAAGTACCGTGCATACCCAACATACCGATGAACTGTTCATCATCACCCGGGAATGCGCCAAGACCCATCAAGGTATTGGTCACTGGATAACCCAATAGATGCGCAAGCTCTGTCAACTGTGCTGAAGCATTGCCTTGAACCACACCACCGCCTGAGTAAATAACTGGGCGTTTAGCATGGATCAGTTCTTCAATCGCTTTACGAATTTGACCTGAGTGACCACGGAACGGTGGCTGATACGAACGCATCTTCACTTTTTCTGGGTATTCGTAAGCAAATTTCTCTGCAGGATTGGTCGCATCCTTTGGAATATCAATCACTACAGGACCTGGACGACCTGAAGACGCAATATAGAAGGCTTTCTTGATAATCACAGGAATTTCGCTGGCATGACGCACCTGGAAGCTATGTTTCACGATAGGACGTGAAATACCGACCATATCGGTTTCCTGAAATGCATCTTCACCAATCAGATGACTCGCAACCTGACCTGACAAAATCACCATCGGGATTGAGTCCATATAGGCCGTTGCAATTGGGGTCACCGTGTTGGTTGCGCCCGGACCTGAAGTCACCAGCACAACACCGGTCTTGCCTGTCACGCGTGAGTAAGCATCGGCCATGTGACCAGCAGCCTGTTCGTGACGTACTAGATAATGATTGATTCTGTCTTGTTGAAATAGCGCATCATAAATATGAAGAACTGCGCCGCCTGGGTATCCAAAAACATGTTCAACGCCTTCGTCCGCTAATGCGCGAACAAGCATTTCACCACCAGATAGAAGTTCCAACGTGATTCACCCTAATATTATTCACTGCACAAATGGGAGGCATTTGCAGTGTTTCGTTTGTTAACTGTCTGCACTGTTATAGCACACAAATTTCATAGTTTTCAAAGCAATAGGAAAAAAATCTGATCTCTTCGCTGTTCGAGCAATACGGGATCTAAAACATGTTGGGATAAACATATTTTGCTTAGCTTTGTTCAATTTCTCGGCTAGAAAAATCGCCCACTGCATGAAATGACACTTAGTCGAAGGGTGATCGATCTAAGGCATATAAAACTATTGCAGCATTCTTGTGTTTTCAGGCTTTAAAGTCAAGTTTAAAAAACAGACAATCCATACTTACTAGTGCCTAGATCTGCTGTTTTTAACAGCAATATCAGCTCATAGCCATGCATTGACTGTCTTGTCTATTCATCTAATCCAATAAAATTCATAGAGTTAATGGTTTAATTTTATAAATTTTTAATATGTCTTATATAAAAAAAATGAATGAATTTTTATTAAATGAAAGGAAATTGTTTATCAATAAATTTTGTATACGAAGATTTGTCTCTGATTTCTTATACGCTAGATTGAGCTTATTTAAGCAGTTAGCTTTGAATAAAGCAGATAAAAATCCATCATTTTTACTGAAAATATCACTACAATAATTGCAGTATTCCATGCCTAGCAAGCCGAGGCCCAAGAACAATGAAAATATCTTTTTTAACCGCCTTCAGTTTGAGTTGCGCAGTTGTTTTGAGCATCTGTAGCACCAGCGCTTCCGCGATCCAGTATCATAAATGGGTCGATGCGAAAGGTGTCACGCATTATACCAAGACGCCACCACCGAAATCTGCGAAAAAAGCCACCACAGTGGATACCTATGGCTGGAAAAATTCAGCACCAGCATCATCTAGAACGACTGAAACTGAAGTGCAAACCGAGAACACATCCCAAGAAAAACAGCAACAAGCCCCTCAAGTTCCTGTGAATCAGGACCAGCAACAACGTGAAGCCAACGAAGCTTTGCAGCAATCTAAAAATCGTGCAGTCGCTTTATAAGACAGCTTCATATAGAACAGCGTGTTTTTTCTTCGGGAAATGCCGGCGCAAAATTCACTTTTAGGTGCATTTTGCGCTATGCTGTGCAACAGACTTTTTTCACCGTAATTCACTGATACGTTTATGACTACTCACATTGATTCCGAATATCAAGCCAGTGCGATTGAGCCTCAAGTCCAACAGGATTGGGAATCTCGCAAAGCCTTTAAAGTTGCCGACAAAGTAGAAGGTCCACGTCGTTATATTCTCTCGATGTTCCCTTACCCAAGTGGCAAGCTGCATATGGGTCATGTGCGTAACTATACGATTGGTGACGTGATCAGCCGTTTCCATCGCTTAAAAGGTGAAACGGTCCTACAACCAATGGGTTGGGATGCTTTCGGTCTACCTGCTGAAAACGCAGCGATTGCACATCAGGTTGCACCAGCAAAATGGACATTTGAAAATATTGCTTACATGCGCGACCAGTTAAAAAAACTCGGTCTTGCAGTGGACTGGGATCGCGAATTTGCGACCTGTACCCCTGAATACTATCGCTGGGAACAATGGTTATTTGTTCAACTTTATAAAAAAGGCTTGATCTACCGTAAGCTTTCAACCGTGAACTGGGATCCAGTTGATCAGACTGTTCTTGCCAACGAACAGGTTGAAAATGGTCGCGGCTGGCGTTCAGGTGCATTGGTAGAAAAACGTGATATTCCAATGTACTACTTCCGCATTACCGATTATGCGCAAGAGTTACTTGACGACCTAGACACGCTTAAAGATGGCTGGCCACAACAGGTCCTGACCATGCAGCGTAACTGGATTGGCCGCTCACAAGGGATGGACATCACCTTCCCTTCAGCAAATCCAGAAATCTATGCAGACGGTTTAACGGTATTCACTACCCGTGCCGATACCTTGATGGGTGTGACCTATGTTGCAGTTGCAGCAGAACACCCGATGGCGCTGAAAGCGGCTGAAACAAACCCAGAATTGGCTGCATTCATTGAAGAATGCCGTATGGGTTCTGTGGCAGAAGCGGATCTTGCGACTGCCGAGAAGAAAGGCATGGCAACCGGTCTTTCTGTGAAGCATCCTGTGACTGGCGAAGAAGTTCCGGTCTGGATCGCCAACTATGTATTGATGTCTTATGGTTCAGGTGCAGTGATGGCGGTTCCATCACATGATGAACGTGACTTCGAATTTGCCAATAAATATAGCTTGACCATCAAGCAAGTGATTGATGCTAAAGGCGCAGATGATGCTGACTTTGATGCGACTCAATGGCAAGAATGGTACGGCTCTAAAGACGGTAAACTGGTTAATTCAGGCGAATTTGACGGTTTAGATTTTCAGGGTGCATACGATGCATTTCTTGCTAAATTAGAACCAACAGGCCTGGCAAGTTCTAAAGTTCAATTCCGTTTACGTGACTGGGGTGTATCTCGTCAGCGTTATTGGGGTTGTCCAATTCCAATGATTAACTGTCCATCATGTGGTCAAGTGCCAGTACCTGAAGAGCAGCTTCCTGTGGTTCTTCCGACTGACGTTGTTCCAGATGGTTCAGGTAACCCGTTGAACAAAATGCCTGAATTCTACAAAACGTCATGCCCAAGCTGTGGTGGCGATGCTCGTCGTGAAACAGATACGCTGGATACCTTCGTGGAATCATCTTGGTACTATGCACGTTATGCATCTCCCGACTTTACGGGTGGCATGGTGAAACCTGAAGCAGGTCAAACCTGGCTTCCTGTGAACCAATACATCGGTGGTGTTGAACACGCGATTCTGCACTTACTTTATGCACGCTTCTTCCACAAATTGATGCGTGATGAAGGCGTGGTACAAGGCAATGAACCATTCACTAACTTGTTAACGCAAGGGATGGTGCTAGCAGATACCTTCTATCGTGAAGCAGACTCAGGTAAGAAAACCTGGTTTAATCCGGCAGATATCGAGCTTGAAAAAGACGAAAAAGGCCGTGTGCTTTCTGCCAAATATAAAGAAGATGGCCAAGACGTTATCGTTGGTGGTCAGGAAAAAATGTCGAAATCGAAAAATAACGGTATCGACCCGCAATCGATTATTGACCAGTATGGCGCAGATACGGCACGTGTGTTCATGATGTTCGCGGCTCCACCTGATCAATCACTTGAATGGTCTGATGCCGGTGTTGAGGGTGCAAACCGCTTCCTGAAACGTGTATGGCGTTTAGCAACAGGCTTCCTTGAAAAAGGTAACGGTGCATCAAACATCGACAAAGCGGCACTGTCTACGGCTGCACAAGACTTGCGTCGTAAGACACACGAAACCATCCAAAAAGTCGGTGATGATATTGAACGTCGTCATGCATTTAACACTGCCATTGCTGCATTGATGGAACTTTTAAATGCTAACAACAAATTTGAAGCTCAAGATGACAATGACGTTGTGGTTGCACGTGAATCAATTACCACGCTGTTAACTTTACTTGCACCATTTGCACCGCATTTAAGCCAGACTTTATTGGCTGAATTTGGGATTGAATTGAATTCAACTTTATTCCCTGCGGTAGATGAATCTGCGCTGACACGTAATACACAAACCATCGTGGTTCAAGTGAACGGTAAGCTTCGTGGTAAGCTTGAAGTATCTGTAGATGCCTCTAAAGATGACATCTTGGCTCAAGCCAAAGCATTGCCTGAAGTTCAGCAATTCTTGACGGGTCCAACCAAGAAAGAAATTGTGGTACCGAATAAATTAGTGAATTTGGTGGTTTAAATCCTTAAGTTCCCTCTCCTCTCAGGAGAGGGCTAGGGAGAGGTAAATATATAACCCCTCATCCTAACCTTCTCCCAGAGGGAGAAGGAATTTTCTGAAGGATTTCACAATTCCCAAACAAAGCCCGTTGCCAGCCAACGGGCTTTGAATTTACAATCCAGTTCAGGATTTCAAATATTCCCCTTCGGGAAGCATAGAGGGCAACACATGCATTTGGGCAAACATTTAGCAGCAATTGTTTTAACTTGTGGTCTGAGTGCAGGCTTAGTCGGCTGTGGCTTTCATCTGAAAGGAACCAATCCGAGCTCCGCCCCTGTTGCTTACTCTGTCATGAGCCTGTCTTTACCGCCCAATACTGAAGAACTGCAAGAGAAACTGGCAGTTTACCTCGGTGCTGCAGGCGTACAGCTGAGTAATGCACCCAATGCTTATGTGTTACGTGTCCTGGATTACACCCCTCGCCGTCTGGAACTGAACGGTAAACTAGTTGAAACCTTGTTACGTTTAAACGTGACTTTCCGGATTGAAGATGCACAAGGCAATCCGATCACTGAACCACGCACTGTCGTGGCAACACGTACGTATCAATATGATATTGAAACGGTCAACACCGATGACCAGGAACAAAAATATCTGAATCAGGTCATTATTGATGATGTGGCGCAGCAGATCGCGCGTCAGATTTCATCGAACCGCTTACCCTTAGCCAAACAAAATACCTCAGCGCAACCTGCTCAATAAGACCTCTTTATGAAACTTGATTATCTGCAAGCCCTGAAACGTGTCGATGAAGCTCGCGGTGCTTGGGTCTTGCATGGTCAAGAGCCTTTGCTGGAACAGAATTTAATTGATGCCTTTCGGGCCAGCTGGCAAAAGCAGGACATTGAACGTCAACGCTATGACATTAGTTCGGTCGCCGACTGGAAAACCGTCTTTAATGCCTTGAACAGCTTGTCGCTGTTTTCAACCCAGTTGGCGATTGAAGTACATGGCAATATCAAACCGGATGCCAGCGCAATCAAGTTACTGAAAAACTATTTGCAGCATAATGAACAAAACCTGCTGTTGGTGGTGATGCCCAAACAGGATAGTAATAGCCTGAAATCCAGTTTCTTTCAGCTGATTGATGCCAATGGTGTGAATGTTTCGCTGGTGGCCAATTATCCAAAAGACCGGCAGCAGATTCTGGGTATTGAAGCTGAAAAACTCGGCATTCGTTTAGCCAATGATGCCTGGCAATGGCTGGAACAACATCATGAGCACAACCTGCTTGCAGCAAAGAACAGCCTGATGCGGGTTAGCGATACCTTTGCTGAAGTCGATATCATTCAGGTTGATCATTTATATGCATGTTTACAAGATCAGTCACGTTATAGCACCTATGATTTGAGCGATGCCCTGCTACAAGGTAATCTTTCCCAGTCGATCAAAATTTTTCAGTATCTAGTCGTTTCAGGTGAACCGATGAGCCTGATTTTATGGAGTCTCAGCAAGGAAATGCGTCTGTTGATGCAGCTGTTTGAACAACCGCAAAATGCCTTGCAAATCGGGATCTGGAAAACCAAAGTCGGGTTATATCAACAAGCCTTGCGCCGTCTCAGCCCACAGACTTTTCTGGCCTGGCCGCGGTTATTATTAAGAATTGATGCCTCAATTAAAGGACTCGGACATGAAAATCCGGAGCATTTGGTACTACAGGCGATTTCCAGTATCTGTGGCAAGCCCCTATTTCACTAAGTCTTTGTCAAAATTCGAAAAATAAAATAATAATCATTCCTATTAGTTTAAAAAAATACACGATTTATCCTAATTTCGCTTTTATAATCGTTCACAATTCTCTGATTTTGAACCGATATTGATCATGCCAAAAATAAAACCGACGAAATTGATTATGGCCGCCGTGATTGCCATTGCGCTCATCGCTGCGGGGTGGTACTTCCTCAAACCCAAAGAACAGCCTCCGCAATATATTACGGCTGAAGTCACCCAAGGCGATATCGAAAGCTCTGTACTGGCGACTGGTATTCTGGAAGCGACCAAGATGGTCAGCGTGGGGGCGCAGGTTTCGGGTCAGGTCAGAAAAATGTATGTAGAACTGGGCGATCAGGTCAAGCAAGGTCAGCTGATTGCGCGGATTGACTCCGTTCGTCAGGAAAATGATTTAAAAACCGCTGAAGCCAGCATTAAAAATCAGATGGCACAACTTGCAGTAAGACAGGCGAATTTGGCTAAAGTTGAAGCTGAATACAACCGTCAGAAAGCCATGTATGCACAGGATGCCACTTCTCGCTCAGAGCTGGAATCGGCATTTGCGAACTATAAAACGGCGCAAGCGGATATCACCGCCATCAATGCACAGATTGAACAGTCGCGTTTGACGCTGGCGACTGCCAAAGAAGATCTTGGTTACACCCAGATTGTGGCGCCGATGGATGGCACGATTGTGGCGATTGTGACCGAAGAAGGTCAGACTGTAAACGCCAACCAGAGTGCGCCGACTATTGTGAAACTGGCAAAACTGGACACCATGACCATTAAAGCTGAAATTTCTGAAGCAGATGTCATGAAAGTTGAAGAAGGTCAAACGGTTTATTTCACTACCTTAGGCAATAACGAGAAAAAGATTTACGCCAAACTGCGTCAAGTTGAGCCTGCACCCAATTCAATTAATACCGATAGCAATACATCAAGCTCATCGTCAAGTTCTGCGGTTTATTACAACGCATTGTTCGATGTCCCGAATGAAGATGGAAAATTGCGTATTGATATGACGGCGCAAGTTTATATCGTGCTGGATGAAGCCAAAAATGTACTGACCATTCCTGCTGCGGCCATTCAAGGTTCAAACCGTTCGCCACGTGCCAATCGTGGTGAAGCGCGTGGTGAGGGTTCTCGCGGTGAAGGCAGTCTGGCATCACGTCCTGAAGCTGAATCGGCTCAAGGCAATCGCCCTGCCGGTGAACGTCCAGCGCGTCTAAACCTGTCTGAAGCAGAACTTGCATTGATTGAGCAAGGTAAAGCACAACGTGGCATGGTTCGTGTCTTGCAAGCCGATGGTACTGCAAAACCAACCCCTGTATTAATCGGTTTGAATAACCGCGCGACTGCGCAAGTGCTGAAAGGTTTAAAACGTGGTGATCAGGTGGTGATTGCCGATGGTTCTGATACCTCCAATGATGCAGCAAAACGCGGTGGCAATAGCCGTGGCCCAATGAGAATGTAAGCATGAATTCACAACAACAGCCTCTCCTCGAGGTGAAAAATCTGGTTCGTGAATTCCCTGCGGGTGAAAGCACGGTCCAGATTTTAAAAGGGGTGAATCTGGAGATTTATCCGGGTGAACTGGTAGCGATTGTCGGTCAGTCCGGTTCCGGTAAATCGACCCTGATGAACATTCTGGGTTGTCTGGACAAACCGACCACGGGTAGCTACAAGGTCAAAGGCCGTGAAACCCGGGAACTGGAAGCGGATGAACTGGCGCAATTACGCCGTGAATATTTCGGCTTTATTTTTCAGCGTTATCATCTGCTGGGCGATTTAAATGCAGCAGGCAATGTCGAAGTCCCTGCGATTTATGCCGGTGCGGATTCATCTGAACGGCATGCGCGAGCCGTCAAGATTCTGACTGATCTCGGTCTGGGTGAAAAAACCCAGAACCGTCCGAGCCAGCTCTCTGGTGGTCAGCAGCAACGGGTTTCGATTGCCCGTGCGCTAATGAATGGCGGTGACGTGATTCTGGCCGATGAACCGACCGGTGCATTGGACAAGAACAGCGGTATTGAAGTGATGCGTATTTTGCGTGAACTGAATGCCAAAGGTCATACCATCATTCTGGTCACGCATGATCATAATGTAGCGAAAAATGCGACGCGGATTATCGAGATCTCGGACGGCAATATTATTTCTGATCAGCCCAATGTTCCTGAAGTCGAAGAGCATCTGGAAAAACAGCCGCTAATCCGCAGTGAACAAAAGAAGATTTCTTCATGGCGTTCTGCAGTTGACCGTCTCGGTGAAGCTTTCCGTATGGCCTTGCTGGCCATGAATGCACATCGCATGCGGACTTTCTTGACCATGCTCGGAATCATTATCGGTATTGCTTCGGTGGTCTCGGTGGTGGCACTCGGTAATGGCTCACAAAAGCAGATTCTGGAAAATATCAGCAGTCTGGGGACCAATACCATTACCGTATTTCAGGGTCGAGGCTTTGGGGATAATTCCAGATCTTCACAGTCCAAAACCCTGATTCCGGCCGATGCCGATGCGCTGGCTGAACAACCGTATGTCGATGGCGTTAGCCCATCGGTGAATAGCAGTGTCACCGGCCGTTATAAAGAAATCGAAGCTTCAACCACGGTCAACGGCGTCAGTGAGGATTTCTTCTATGTGCGTGGCATGACCTTCCAGTCCGGTCAGCCTTTTGACCGCAGTAGTATCATGCAACAGGCGCAAGATGTCGTCATTGACACCAATACCAAAAATACCTTCTTTAAGGATGGCACCAATCCGGTGGGTCAGGTGATTTTACTCGGGAGCGTACCGAGCCGGATTATCGGGGTGATTGACGCGCAAAAAGGCATGATGGGCAATAATGACAGCCTGAATGTCTATCTGCCGTATTCCACCGTGATGAGCCGTATGCTGGGTCAATCCAATGTTCGCAGCATCATTGTGCGGATTAAGGATGAATACCCAAGTGCGGCGGCTGAAAATGCGATTCTGAATCTGCTGGTACAGCGACATGGCGCGCAGGATGTGTTTACCCAGAATGCCGACAGTATTCGTGAAACCATTCAGCAAACCACGGCGACCATGACTCTGCTGATTTCAGCAATTGCGGTAATTTCACTGGTGGTCGGCGGGATTGGCGTAATGAATATCATGCTGGTATCGGTAACCGAACGTACTCAGGAAATTGGTGTGCGTATGGCGGTGGGTGCCCGTCAAAGTGATATTTTGCAGCAATTCCTGATTGAAGCCGTTCTGGTCTGTATCTTGGGCGGTATTTTGGGTGTGCTGCTTTCCCTCGGGATTGGCCAATTAATTACCCATTTTGCCGGCGGTACTTTCCAGATGGCGTATTCAACCACTTCGATTGTAGCGGCCTTTGTCTGCTCAAGCCTGATCGGGATTGTGTTTGGCTTTATCCCGGCACGTAACGCTGCTCGTCTGAATCCAGTCGATGCGCTCTCTCGCGAATAAGGAATCTGATATGCAAATGAATTTAACCAAGCTTGCCAGTGCCCTGTTGCTGGGAAGCTCGCTGGTCGGTTGTGCCGCAGTGGTGAAAACCCCCTATGAACAGCCTGCGATCAATATGCCGGGCAGCTTTCAAAACAATAAGGTGCTTAGTCAGCAGATTCATGCCGATATTCTGGCAGATCAATGGTGGACTTTATTTAAAGATCCGCAATTAAATAATTTGGTGAATGAAGTATTGGCGCAGAATACCGACCTGGCAGTGGCTGGCATCAGTTTACAACAGGCCCGCATTCAAGCCAGACAGGCTCAAAGCCAGCAAGGCGTTCGTGTCGGTGATGCAAGAATTTCAACGGGCCATCGTTTTAGCCTAGATGGTGGTGGCGATTCTTCGACCGGTATTTCTCTGGGTTATCCGGGTTTAAGCTATGAACTGGATCTGTTTGGCAAACTGGCCAATCAGACTGAAGCGGCACGCTGGGAAGCACTGGCCTCTGAAGAAGACTTGCAGGCAACCGCACAAAGCCTGATTGGCACCACGGCACAATTGTACTGGCAACTGGCTTATCTGAATGAACGTTATAGTGTGGTACAGCAAAATCTGGCGACCGCGCAAAAAACCTATGATCTGGTGCGGGTGCAATATCGTGCCGGCGCAGTATCCGGTCTGGATTTAACCCAGGCGGAACAGGCAATTCAAAGTCAACAGGCGACTTTAAGCCAGATTGAACAGCAACGTGTGGAAACACGTACCGGACTCGCGGTATTGCTGCACATGCCGGTTCAACAGCTCGCGATTCAAGAGCCAAGTCGTTTACCGAATATTCAATTGCCGAGTATTCAGGCCGACTTACCGGCAAGTTTATTGTCACGTCGTCCTGACCTTCGAGCGACTGAACTGCGCTTGCGTAAGGCACTGGCCAATAAAGATGCCAACAAAGCCAGCTACTATCCATCCATTAGTTTGACCGGTAATCTGACCACCGGTATTGGCAGCAGTACGTCCCTCTCCAATGCACTGAAAAATCCGGTTGCAACTTTAGGTGCTGGCCTGACTTTGCCATTCCTGCAATGGAATGACATGAAACGTGATCTGCAAGTCAATGAGCTGGAATACGAAAAAGCGATTATGCAATATCGCCAGACCATGTATGAGGCCTTTGCCGATGTGGAAAATGCCTTGTCGAATCGTACTGAGCTCACTAAGCAGGTTGCATTACAGCAACGCAATGTTGAGCTGGCAGAAAGAACTGAACGCTTGACTGAAGTGCGTTATCGTAATGGTGCAGTGGCCTTGAAAAACCTGCTGGATGCGCAGGAAACCACGCGCAATGCACGGCTGTCATTGGTGCAAACCAGACAGAACCAGTACAATGCCTATGTCACCTTGATGCAGGCATTGGGTGGTAGCCCGATTAAACAATTACCTTAACAAAGCTTGATCCATAAAAAACCGCTGCCCGACAGCGGTTTTTTAGCTCGTATGATTTGAGTCAGTTTATTTCATTTGCAAATACGCATTCACATTTTTCAATAATTCAGTGGATCGCTCATGCCCGAGCAAACTGCCTTTTTCCAGCCAGTCTTGTGCGATTCCGATATCACGCTCCACGCCAATTCCCTTGATATATAAACGTCCAAGATGACTATAGGCATCTGCATTCACCTGTGCTGCCGCCTGCTGATAATACTGCACGGCTTGCTCAATATTGCTCTCAACACCTTGACCTTGCTCATAGGCTTCACCCAGAGCATTTAGCGCCACACCATTCTGCTGAGCGGCTGCTTTTTGCAGATAGCTCAAGCCTAAGGCAATATCCTGCGCAATCTGTTGCCCTTCAAGATACTTCAAGCCCAATTCTGCTTGTGCCTGGGCATGACCCAATTGTGCAGCCTGATGCAGATAGCGATTTGCCAACTCTGCATTATTGATAAACACAGGATAAATGCCTGACAGAGCTTGGTACAGGAACCATGCCGCCTCTTTCGAACCTTTCGCAACCGCCTGATTGAGGTACTGGACAGCTTTATCACGTGTCGGCAATGGATATTCAGCCAGACTATAAAACCGGCCGACGCTATAAATCAGATCCGCCTCAGACTGAGCCACAATCTGCCAATACTGTTGTGCCGCGTTCTGGATCATTTGTGTGGCTTTGCCCGTATCTTTAACTGTGCCTATACCGTTTAAATAACACAGCGCCAGCCCCATCCCTGCAGACACATCATCAGGACTAAGCTGATAGGCAGCCTGATATAACTTAAATGCTTTTTGCGGTTCATTGGCTACCAGGTGCTGCTCAAAATACAGCGCAGCAATCATGCATAATGCAGGCGCATGCTGACTGTTGGCCGCTTCCGACCAGTAACGAAATGCCATGGTTTCATTTTTATCAACATACCAGCCATGAAAATAAGCCAGTCCGATTAAGGTCTTGGCGTGTGCATCGGCGTGTTCTTTGGACTGCTGCAATAAATGCTGGAACACGCGCTGACGCTGGTCGGTATCGATACGACCTTGTAATACACCAGCATAATAGTCATACAGACCTTTCTGGTCACCGAGACTGATACAACGTTTAATAAATTGCAGCGATTGCGTCAGGTCTTGGGGCAGAATCTGACCATGCGCATAATCATCGGCGATTTGCTGATTGGCAGCCAAATGATCTTGCTGTGCCGCCAGAAACAGATAATGAATTCCTTGCACTAAATCTTGGGTTGTTGAATCTGCCAGATAATACTGGGCCAGCTGATACTGCGAATTGGCATGACCCTGTCCGGCATTTTGAATGAATAATGCCAGACGCTGTTTTTCTGCAGTCATCTCGTTTTGAGGATGGTCTTCGGTAGAAGAAAGTTCAGTGATGCGGTACTGGGCATCCAGATTGCCACGTGCTACCGCATGTCGGTACCAGTACAGAGCTTTATCCGGGTCAGCCTGTTGATACGCCTCCCCTTCATGAATCTGCCCCAAATGATAGGCTGCTTCATCACTGCCCAAGCGAAAGGCTTTGTCCAGGTAGCTGATGGCTTTTTCAGTATTTTGCTCATGCCCTAGACCTTGCAGATGCATTAGGCCCATACCTACATAGGCTTGTGGAATTTCCTGTTGCTGAGCCAGTCCCTGATAAATCTGATAGGCACGTTCATAATTCGGATATTCCGGATCTGAACTCAAACGTGCTGCATGTTTCAGTTGAGCATCAATCTGCTCAATCCATAAATCATGTTGTACAGCCTTCGCCTGATCACGTTTCACCGGATCCGGACGTTTCCACATCCAGATCGCCAACGCCCCTATCCCCAAAATCAGTACCAGCAAGAACCACATAGCTGCTCCAAAACATTATTTTTGTTCTGCGAATGAATCCTTTCATTCTAAACGCCAGTTTAAAAAAAGCACATAGATTGTGCTTTTTATTTTTTAAATCAGGCTTTTGCTCTTTTACTATCGAGCTTTTTCAAACCTTCTGCCACGGCAACCATGGCAAAGCTTGAAGTTACCACCACGGCAGAACCATAACCACCGCAGCGCAAGCCGGCACTAGCACACACATCGGCACTGGAGAATGGATTATCGATGGAATAGACACAGGTAATACCGAATTTTTCTTTGGGCTTTTTACAGATGCCTTTAGCACGTAACTGGACACGTAATTTGGCCAGCATCGGGTCCTGTTCGGTTTTAGATAAATCTGCAACACGAATTTTCAGTGGATCCAGTTTACCCCCTGCCCCGCCCGATACAATTAAAGGAATCTTGTTAAAGCGACAATGTAGCATCAGGGCAAATTTGGCTTTGACATCATCGATGCAATCTAAAATCAGATCCGGTGTCGGAGCTAAAATTTCTTTGATATTCTCAGGCGTCAGATAATCATCAATTAGATTGATTTTAATCCGTGGATTAATTGCACGACACCGCTCGGCCATAACTTCAATTTTTTCATGACCCAAGGTGGTACTCATGGCAGGTAACTGGCGGTTGATATTTGATGCCGCCACCACATCCATATCGACCAAGGTCAGTTCGCCAATTCCGCTACGTGCCAGAGCTTCTACTGCCCATGAACCGACACCACCGATGCCAATCACCATCACATGACTTTTTTCATAATGGTTAAAGCTGTCTTCTCCATAAATTTTGGCAACACCAGCAAAACGGCGGTCATATTCATCATCTTGAAGCAGGTCAGTCATAGGTCATCTATAGCAATAAAAATACCGGATCATTTTAGCAAAATCCTCTTTTCTTTACCGCCACTAAATTTTTGATCGATTTAAATGACATTCAGATTGGATGAGAGCGACAACCCACTCGAGATTGATTAAAATATCAACAAATTAATTCTATGTCATTTGGCCCAAAGGAGTGGAATGTCATGCTATTTAACACCCTTTTGGGTTTGAACATGCTTTGTATCGGACTTTATTTTTATGTTCTGATCAGCCAAAAGAAAAAAAATTATTATCTCAGCATTCTCATTCGTTTAATGACTTTAGGATTATTTGGCTTGGTTATTTTCGATCGTTATGAAACACAGAATCATCTGATCATGTTATTGCTCTTGTGGGTAGGCTTTGAAAGCATGGAGCAGTTTTACGCTAGAAAAAAATCCAGTTCAGTAAAATAAAAAAGAGGCTTGCGCCTCTTTTCAATTCATCGGAATTTAGTCTTTATTCATGATAAAGAAATATTGACGATAATATTTCAGTTCTGCAATCGAATCGCGAATATCATCCATCGCCAGATGCGAGGCATTTTTCTTGAGACCGCTCATGATTTCCGGGCGCCAGCGTTTGGCTAGTTCTTTCACTGAAGAGACATCCAGATTACGGTAATGGAAATACTGTTCCAGTTCAGGCATCAAACGGTGCAGGAAGCGACGATCCTGACAGATCGAGTTACCACACATCGGTGAAGATTTTGGATTGACCCATTTTTTCAGGAATTCAAGGGTTTGCTGCTCGGCATCCTGAGCGGTCAGTTTACTGCGACGCACACGCTCAATCAAACCGGACTGACCATGCTGGCGAGTGTTCCACTCATCCATGGCATTTAACAGACGTGCAGGCTGATGTACCGCAAGCACAGGACCTTCAGCCAAAATATTCAAATTGTCATCGGTTACAATTGTTGCAATTTCAATAATTTGATCATTGTCTGTGTCTAGACCTGTCATTTCAAGGTCAATCCAAATCAGGCGGGTATCAGCGGTGCTGCTCATAAATGTGCAATCTTATTGGCTTTAAAAACAACTATAGTAGCAAATTAATTACATCTTGGGTGTCATTCGGGGGCTGCTTCATGCTATTTTTGCCATCTGATTTACCCGGTTTTTTTAGGATATGAATGGCCTTAATACGTAAGCGTCGTCTGACAGAGCAACAACAGCGCCGCATTCAGAAACAACAGAAAACACGTCAAGAAGATCTCGATACCTCCAGTGATCTTGAAGGTTTAGTGGTGCAACATTATGGCCGCCAACTTGAAGTGCAAGCTTTGTCTCGCCCTGACATTCACCCTGAAAAACCTGTGGTCGCCGATGGTGAGCCTGAACCTTTCTGGAAAGAGATTGAACTGGACAGCGTCTGGCGCTGTCATACTCGAACCAATCTGGATTTATTGGTCACGGGTGACCGGGTCAAATGGCAAGCCGATCCGAATACCGGTTTAGGAATTATCACCGCGATTCATCCCCGAAAATCCTTATTGACACGCCCCGACCGCTATCACAAGGTTAAACCGGTAGCGGCCAACATTTCACTGATTGTGATCGTGTTTGCACCATTGCCTGAGCCAGCGCCGGGCCTGATCGACCGTTATCTGGTGGCCTGTGCCGATGCCGATATTCCTGCATTGCTGGTGATGAATAAAGCCGATTTGTTAAAAGAAAACGATCCGATTCTGACTCTGCTGCAAGAATATCAAGATCTCGGTTATGAAGTGATGCAGACCCAATCCGATGGCGACCTGACTGCACTGTCTTATCGTCTGGAAAATGAAACGGTGGCTTTCGTCGGTCAATCTGGTGTGGGTAAAAGCACGCTGATTAATGCGATCGTGCCGGATGCCGCACAGAAAACCAATATTATTTCGGAAAACTCGGCACTCGGTCAACACACCACGACGTCAACGCGCTTGATCGGTTTTGGTGAAGGTGCGGCCCTGATTGACTCTCCGGGAATTCGTGAATTTGGCCTGTGGCATCTGACTTTAGATAAGGTACAAAGCGGCTTTCCTGAAATTGAAAATCTGCTCGGCCATTGTCAGTTCCGTAACTGTACCCATAAGCATGAAAAACAATGTGCTTTGCGTCAGGCTGCGGCCGAAGGTGAAATTTTGCCGCGCCGACTGGACAGCTATTTACGTTTAATCGACGAAATCACTGAAGCACAGCAAAAAAATTAATTTTCTTAACCCTTGGCCCTTGAAGCGGTGATTTTGATCACCATATTTATGAGCTATACTCTTGGCAATTTTAAAATTGTAATTAGGTGAATTGTGGAACGTTGGTTCGAGTTTATGGGGAATCACCCCTTCTTATTTGGAACACTCGCGGTATTAGTGGTTTTGTTCTTCATTATCGAAGGTCAACGTAACGGTCGCAAAATTTCTCCGCAATCGCTGGGAATTTTAGTCAAAGCAAAAAATGCCATGCTGGTTGATCTACGTGATGCCAAAGACTTCCGTGAAGGTCATATCAGCGGCAGCCGTAATATTCCATATAGCCAGATTACAAAACATGTTGAAGAGCTGAAAGCATCTGATCGCCCTTTGGTGTTCATTTGTAACCTTGGACAGGTGGCTGGTACTGCATTACAGCAGGTTGGTCATGCCGATGCCTACCGTCTTGATGGCGGCGTCAGCAACTGGAAAGCTCAAGGTTTACCTTTGGTGAAAAGCAAATAATCCACGAACAGGAGATTGATCATGGCTGAAGTTACTATTTACTCGACGACAGTGTGTCCTTATTGCGTGCGTGCAAAACAGCTACTGGAACGTAAGGGTGTGGCATATAAAGAGATTAACTTGTCTCAAGAAGCGCCTGAAGTACGTCTTGAATTGATGCAGCGTACCAATCACCGTACCGTGCCACAAATTTTTATTAATGATCAGTTCATCGGTGGTTTTGACCAACTTTATGCTTTAGAGCGTGAAGGCAAACTTGATGAATTGCTGGCTTAACCTTACTAAAATTATCACTTCATATTAAGGATCAAAAAATGAGTGAAGAACAACAAGCTCAACCACAATTGGCATTAGAGCGTATTTATACCAAAGATATTTCTTTTGAAGTTCCTGGGGCGCAAGTTTTTACCAAGCAATGGCAACCTGAGTTAAACATCAATCTTTCTTCTTCTGCAGAAAAAATTGATGAAACTCATTTTGAAGTAGCTTTGAAAGTCGTGGTTCAAGCGACCAACGAAGGTGATACCGCGTTTATCGTTGATGTCACTCAAGCTGGTATTTTCTTGGTGGATGGTGTTGAAGAAGAGCGTCTTCCATATATCCTGGGTGCATACTGTCCGAACATCCTGTTCCCGTTCCTACGTGAAGCAGTGAATGATATGGTGACTAAAGGCAGCTTCCCACAGTTGCTACTTACACCAATCAACTTCGATGCTGAATTTGAAGCCAATATGCAACGTGCGCAAGCCGCTGCTGTGGATGGTCAAGCTTAATCGCTATCCTTCAAATCTAAAAAAGACCGCTTATGCGGTCTTTTTTATTGCCTTGAGTGGCCTCCCCCTTTATCAAAGGGGGAATGAGGGGGATTTTAATCATTTCCTCACTCAGAGGAAGAAGTCATTCCCCTCTCTCTAACTCTTTCCCTGAGGGAGAGAGGACTTATAGGATTTATTCCGCATCCGCCATCAAATCAGCGCTCATACCAACAGTATTAAAACCAGCATCAACATACAGGATTTCACCAGTAATCCCGTTAGCCCATGGCGAGCACAGGAACAATGCAGCATTACCGACATCTTCAATCGTCACATTACGTTTTAATGGAGCAACTTTCTCATTCAGGTCAAGCATTTTACGGAATGATTTAATACCTGAAGCTGCCAAGGTACGGATTGGACCCGCAGAGATCGCGTTCACACGAATACCTTCCTGACCCAAGCTAGACGCCAAATAACGTACGCCTGCTTCTAAAGAGGCTTTGGCCATACCCATCACGTTATAGTTTGGCATTACACGCTCAGAACCTTGATAGGTCAATGTCAGCAAACAGCCTTGACGGACTTGCAGCAAAGGTTTTGCCGCACGTGCCATTGCAATAAAGCTATAAGCACTGATGTCATGTGCAATATTAAAGCCTTCACGATCCGTGATCTCGGTGAAGTCACCATCTAGCGTATGTGCCGGTGCAAAACCGATAGAATGCACTACGCCGTCCAGACCATCCCAGTGTTTAGCCAGTTCGGCAAATGCATGGTCAATTTCAGCATCGACTGCCACATCACAAGGAAAAACCAGTTTCGAACCAAACTGTTCAGCAAAGTCATCTACCCGCTTTTTCAGCTTTTCATTTGGATAAGTAAAAGCCAATTCAGCACCTTCACGATGCAATGCCTGGGCAATACCAAAAGCAATCGATAATTTACTCGCAATGCCCGCGATCAAGAAGCGCTTACCCGCCAAAAGTCCTTGTGCCATGTGAATCTCACCTAAAAAAATGTATATGGCATGATGCCAAGTCTGGAGCATTTTAGAAATTGCATAATGCACCTTTTTTTCTATTTATGATGAACCGGGAATTTAAGACCGAGTTAAGAGCGTTAAATTAAATGGCCAGATGCAGGGCCTGATGAGTATTTTGCCAGAGCTGTTCAGCCAGTTCCTCTTTGTGCATATGTAGACTCTTTGCCAGTCCTTGCAGCACATAAGGTAAATTTGCAGGTGTATTTCGGGTACGTTGCTCGGTCGAGCTTTGACAACAGAGTGGCGTCATATCCGGACAGTCAGTTTCCAATACCAGATGTTCTGGTCCGACATACTGCACCACTTGATGAAGTTTTTTGGCATTTAGATTGGTGATTTGCCCGGTGATGCCCAGTTTGAATCCTAATTTGATAAAGGCCTTGGCTTCCTCAATCCCACCACCAAAGGCATGCGCAATGCCGCCCTGTTTAAACTGCTGTTGTTTTAAAATCTGCAAAACCTCCGCATGTGACTTACGGATATGCAGCAAAACCGGCTTATCGAATTGCTGCGCCAGTTCCAGCTGTGCAGCAAAAAAATCTTTTTGCTTCTGGAAAATTTCAGCCTGTTTGTGCTGTTTTAAAAAGGTATCCAGACCGATTTCGCCAATGGCAATACAATGCTCATTTTTAAGCAGCTGTTCCAGCTCCTGTAAATGATCAGTCTGATGCTGTTCAATATAAAATGGATGCAAGCCCGGGGCTAAATGACTTTGCGGTGCATTTCCCAGGTCATTGATAAAGTCGTGAGTTCCTAACAGATCAGCAAAACGGTTTTGCAAAAAACCAATTAAAACCAGATGCTCGACACCTGCCGCTTTTGCCGCATACGCCAACTGTTCCCGATCAGGATCAAAATCGGGAACATCAAAATGGGTATGCGTATCAAACAGTTTTAAGGTCATTTAGTTTTTTCAGCAGGCGCTGGCTGTGCCTCAGAGGCAGCTTTTTCAGTTTGAGGCAAATATTCAGGTTTCAGCACACCTTGTAGCTGTTCATAAGGAATCATTAAACGTGGCAAGCCAACTACATATGGCCCAATTTCATATTCGGCATATTGCAAGACCAGACCTTGCTGGGCCAGATAAAAATTATCAGTAAGCTTGAACTTCCAGGCTTGTTCATATTCCGCCACATCTTTGGCCAGATTGGATTCTACCACCCAGTTTTTAAACGCATCATAAGCACGCGCTTCCAGTTGGGCTTTCTGTTTGGCCGCAATAATGTCATCCAGCTTGACCAGTTTTTTCTGCTCCAGATCAAAATTATAATAAGTCTGTGCAGATGCGCCGTGTGCTCCTCCCAGATAATAACTGCTGTTCAGAACCACGGTCGCCAAAGGATCTCCTGAATTCAAAATCTTGGGCTTAATCATCAGGCTAATACTATGACTGGCACTCAGGGCCTTGAGCTCTTTATCCAGATTCAAGAAAGTTTGCATATAAGGTTGAGTTTGCTGCTCAAGCTGCTGTTTTGGTGTCACCACTGTTGCTAAAGCAGCTTTGGGTTCAGAGGCGGCAACGTCTGCTTCGCTGGCAGCGCTCACTTTTGCCGGTTCAATCGCATCAAGAGACAGGATATTTTTCAACTGTTGCAGAATCTGCTGGTCGATCCATTCATCAATAAAGCTCTGATTACTGTTCAGACGTTCGATCGAAATTTCCGGACAGCTTTTGTCTTCACATTCTGGAATCGCCAGCTTGAGCTTTTCGGTATCGCCGCTGAGTTTAAGTGCTTCAGCTTCGGCTTGTAGCACCTCGGAAGCACTTGATTCTTCCGGCTCATTACTCTTCGGCTGACAGGCACTCAGCAAGATCGCTGATGCCAGGATGGATAGACAAAAGATATTCTTGTATTTTGGCATTCATTCACCTTTTTGGAACCTGTACGCTTGCAGGATCATGAGCTTTAAAACATATGCTGATAGATATCAGCTTTCAAGACCTGTTGTGTTTGTTGTTTTGTTAAATAAATATCCAGTTGTTTGGCATCTTTGCTAATTTCATGGCTGCGAAAATGCAGCCCAATGCCTTCCTGATCAAAGAACCAGTCAGCCTGTCCCCAATACAGTTTTTTCGGCGCTTTCTGCTGAACTTGCTGATCGTTTTCTTTGAGCCATGTATCATAGGCTTGCTGAATAATCTGATCCATTACTAACTGTTGCTTAGGATCGACAATATCCAGTGGGGTTAGCATTTTCTGCTGGCGACGATCAGCCACAAAAAAATAATAGCGCTCATGCACGCTGACATTTTCCTGTTTGGTATCGACCCCAATCTGCATCAATACATATTGATTGCGTTGGTAAGGAATACGGGTATATAGCGATAACTCATAAGCCTTGTTCAGATTGAGCTGCGCCTGCCACGCATCCGATTTTTTTACATAGGCATTGATCGCCTGCTGTAAATTCATGTCCTGTTTCAAGCCGATTTGATCCTGAATCACTTTGGCCTGCTGCTTTTCAATCCATTGGTTCATCCATGGATCAACCGTATGCAAGGTCTGAATATCCAGATTGATACAGTTTTTATTTTCACAAAATGGCAAGGCAATTTTAGCCGGCTGCTCTTGAATATTCAGATAAGGCAAAACATCTGCGGTCTGCTGAGCTGCGGTGATTTGCTCATTTTCCGGAGTATTAACAGGCTCTTTTTCGCTTTGATCACAGCCACTCAGGACAAGACTTAAACCAATCACAGAACCGAGGACGACTTCCTTGCTGAGCTTCATTCTCTTTGCTATATCTATCGAGTTATTAATTGCTTAAATGTAGCATAAAATAAAACAGCTTCCGGAGAAGCTGTTTGATATTTTTAAACTTTAGCTGCGAAGCCTGAAATTTTAGTGTTCACGCGTATTGTGGAACACGATGTCCGGATAACGTTCTTGCATGAGCTGTAAATTCACCCGGCTTGGTGCAAGATAAGTCAAATGACCTCCACCATCGACAGACAACTGGTCATGGGCTTTTTTCTTGAATTCGTTGAATTTCTTCTCGTCATCACAAGATACCCAACGCACTGTGTTGATACTGACCGGTTCGTAAACACAATCAACCTTGTATTCTTCTTTCAGACGGTAAGCCACCACTTCAAACTGTAGCACACCCACCGCACCCACGATCAGGTCGTTGTTATTCTGCGGCATGAATACCTGGGTCGCGCCTTCTTCTGAAAGTTCTTTCAGACCTTTTTGCAACTGCTTGGATTTTAATGGATCCTTCAAGCGGACACGACGGAACATTTCCGGCGCAAAGTGCGGAATACCGGTAAACTGAAGTTTCTCACCCGAGGTAAATGTATCGCCAATCTGGATGGTGCCATGGTTATGCAGACCAATAATATCACCCGGCCAAGCTTCTTCCAGATGCTGACGATCACCGGCCAGGAAAGTTAAGGCATCACTGATGCGCACATCTTTATCCAAACGTACATGCTTCATCTTCAAGCCTTTTTCATACTTGCCTGAACAGATCCGCATGAAGGCAATACGGTCACGGTGTTTCGGATCCATATTGGCCTGAATCTTGAAGACAAAACCGGTAAAGCCTTCTTCATCCGCTTCTACAACACGATCTTGGGTCGGATGGGCTTTAGGAGATGGTGCATATTGACTGAAGGCATCCAGAACATGGTCGACACCAAAGTTACCCAAGGCTGTACCGAACAACACAGGCGTTTGACGACCGGCCAGGAATTCTTCACGATCTAAAGGCTCATTGGCCATTTGTACCAGTTCCAGCGATTCTTCAAATGCCGCCCAAGCCAGTTCACCCACTTTCTCACGAAGATCAGGATAGTCATAACCATCTCGCACTTCGATCTCGGTAATGACTGAACCGAAACCGGCTTTATACACGTAGAATTTTTCTTCGATTAAATTGAATACACCGGCAAAATCTCGGCCAGTACCGAGCGGCCAGGTGATCGGAACACATTTAATTTTCAGAACGTTTTCGATTTCATCCAGAAGCTCAAGCGGTTCACGGATTTCACGGTCCATTTTGTTGACGAATGAGATGATCGGGGTATCGCGCATACGACACACTTCCATCAATTTAATGGTTCGGTCTTCGACACCTTTTGCACCATCAATCACCATCAGCGCCGAGTCTACCGCGGTTAGGGTACGGTAGGTATCTTCCGAGAAGTCTTCATGTCCCGGGGTGTCCAGAAGATTAATCATCTTGTCTTTAAAAGGAAATTGCATCACCGAGGTGGTAATCGAGATACCACGCTCTTTTTCCATTTCCATCCAGTCCGATGTTGCGGCCCGGTCAGATTTACGGCTTTTTACCATCCCGGCCACCTGAATAGCCTGACCCCATAACAGCAATTTTTCTGTCATGGTGGTTTTACCGGCATCGGGGTGGGAAATAATAGCAAAGGTTCTACGAGCCTTTACCTCTCTCGCTAATTGATCTTTAAACATGAGAAAAATCTACAATATGTACACAGTTATGTACACATTTCTAAATATGTACTAAAACTGAAAAGTGGGAATTCAAAATTGGCGCAATTGTAGCAGATTTAAACTCGCTATATTCAAGTCTTGTCTATTGAAGAATCTAGATCCTATTACTGAAAGTAAGTTAAACCATTTGTATAATTTTTTCTTTTAAGCGTGTACAAAAATCTAAACACTCATTCCTCATCGACAGATTAAATTCTAAATCACATTCAGTAATTTTAAAGAATACAACATGAAAAGGAATATCCACGCCATGTTGTTTTATATTAGTAGAAATTACTCCATTAGTACTGTCTAAATGAAGTGATGCCCATCTTTTCTCTGATATTGGATATATAAAGCCACATCCTTTGATTTTCGCCTCATTAGCGTATTGACCTATGTAAGTATGGAGCTGAAATAGATCCTCTCGACCTACGCCAAATCTACTGTCGAAAGTTTTATATTTAACATCAAATATATAAAGACCTTCAGCACTTTCCAGAACAAGATCTGGCTCTAATTTCCTCATATATCCAGTATTGATACCTGCTGATATTTTATGAATTTGCGCATATTTACTACGCACAATTATTCCTGCTCTTTTTATTAACTTACGAATAAAATATTCAAAAAGCATAGATACATCAAATAGAAATGAGCTCGATGCTTCATCTGAACTAAAATCCGAACTTTTTTGACTTATGATTTTCTTAGATAAATCTATAAGAACGTTGTAATCATTATAAAATGGATTTGTGAAATATTGCGTTCGCAAAATCTCCTGTCTCGTCCTTTTTATCCCTTTATTAGCAATAAGAAATGTATTATAGATATTCCTCGTATGCTGACAAAATGAGTAATGTTCTATAATTTCATAAGCAGCAAGGAAAAGTGAAGCTGAAGGGTTTTCATAGCTATGCTCTCTATAACTACATAAATGTTTTCCTAACATCTTATTGTTAAAATAATCAACAACATCAATCTTCCCACGCACTCGCCCTAACTTCTCATTTTTTGTTATATATGTTTTTGGAAGCCCTAATCGATACGCCCGCTTAAATTTAATGTTCCAAAGATATGCAAGGAGCCATTCATAACCCTCCCCTATATTTTGACCTCCGAAATTCTCCAGTTCAAGAAATCCGTCAGCGTCAGCTATAATAAATCTTAAGAAATTATCCCCAAATCGCGAACTAATCTTTAATGAATAATCTCCCTGCTTAATAAAGCCAATAAGATTTCCTGTGGTAAGAGTAAAGTTAGCTGCATTAATACCACTAACTCTTAATAAAGCGTCATCAGTATTATGCTCATATTCACTATCGTTAAAGAGAACCAAAGCATCAGCACCACGCTCCATTAAGGAATCATTGACATCAGTAGATAACCTATTAATAAAGTGCCAAACTGCTTGGTCGTTATTATAAGGATACGTCCATTGTCCACTAGCCCTTTTATTTAGCTTAACAGGGTTATCTAATCGTCGGTTATACAGTATTCCATCTTGAACTGTATAAATTTGATTGTCGACCAGAGTTCCATTTTTAATGACATTAAAGAGCCACACATTAGACCCCAAAAGATTTACTAAAAGATCTTATTAACTCTGCTTCTTCACCTGTACCACGTAAATATTCTTGCAACAATGGTCTGATACTATCTTCCCAAATCAAAGCTTTCACCTCAGTTAAGCTTAAACTTTTAGGGTATTTCAAATTCATTAAATAAGCATGCCCAATCTGGTAATCATTACCAAGTAAAGCTTGAGCTTTTATATTTTCATTAAGCTCTTCAAGACTACTTGCTAATTCAATCCATTTAGCACAATGCTCTGAAAGGTAGAATTTCAACAACCTTGTATCTGGCTTCACCTCTTGCCAAGAAAATCTACGCCGAAGAGCGAAGTCAAAACTTTCCACACTTCTATCAATCGTATTCATTGTGCCAATTAAATATATATTGGTAGGAATGAAAAATTGATAGGTCTGTCCTAATTCCAGTATGCCTGTTTTCTTCGTATTCAAATTAGCATATTGGGTTTTAACACTGCCCTTAACACCACGATATTCTAAGCAGTACATTAACTCGCCAAAAACACGAGATAATTCCGCACGGTTAATTTCATCAATAATAAAAAAGAATGGAGGGATAGCATTAGAAACTAATTTAGTTTGGTCCTCTACTCTAAAGATATAGTCCCAATATGAATTACTGAGTTGATCTTTATAAGGATGTAAATCAAGGATTTTTATCTCATCCCATTCTTTATCTAGATGCAAATTAAATACATCAATTTCCCATTTACCAGCCTTTAAACAAAACTCTTTAAAAATCCCATTCTGTAATGTTAATTGGGCTTGTCCATTCTCATCTAAAATAGGGCGTAGTCCTTCAATGAAATCCTCATAGCTGAAAGACGGATGGAATTGCACTAACTCAATCTGACCTTGATGAGTAAAATCAGTATCAGGAGCAAACTCCTCTTTCCAAATATCAAACAAAAGTGAAGTTTGCTGACGAGCCTGAAAAGTCTTACCTGTTCCAGGAGCACCGTATTTAATAATTTGTTTTTTTAAACTGAATGGGTTTGACAAATTTTCATAGAGCTCCCAAACAAACTGGCTTAAAAAAAATTCGTCTGTCTCTTGATTCTGCATCTCTTCACTGAATACCTGTTTCAAAATCTCCATCAAAAATTGATTTTTTGAAAACCAATCTTTAGGTTCACTATCTGGATAAATTGGAATAATTTTTTCACGCATTAACCAACTAAAAACTTGGTTAAATTTACCTGAGTCTACCGTTGTAGAAACATCAAGAGTACATGCAGCAACTACCCTATTAACAAGCACTGGATTATTTTTTTCTATATATTCAGACCAATGATCTTGAAATATTTTGTAGCTTCTTATATTAGGCTCAAGAATCAATTGTTCTAAGGCTGTTAAAAATTCTTTATTTTTAATAACCTTACGGAAGTCGATTTCACTCAAAGTCGACTGCCCACGAGAAGCAATACCATTATTTTTATCATAGAGAAGCTGCTGTAGAAAATTTTCATCCCTCTCTGATAATGTTTCTCCTTGTTTTATGCATTCTCGTTTTTTTTCGACCTGATTATAAAAATTTTTATATGCTTTATTCCATCCCAAAACTTCATGCTTCCTATTCTCAATCAAAAGCTTATAAAGATTTTTTAATCTGATCGACATACCGTATCCTTTTCTAAATTACCTTACTTCGAAATTTTTTTTAAAATATAGCCTTGCTCTTGAACAAAGTGGCTCTCACAAATATTCTCTTCAATTAACTGATTTAGCACTTGTTCTGCTTGAGTATGTCCAATTAAAAACTTACGTTGTAAACTCGATACCGAAACGACACCTACTTCCTCTATGAATAATTTGGCACGTTCAAAAAGATCGTCTGATTGCATAATTCCCCCATTCTCAATGAATTAAATTTTTGCTCGTACTAAGATCATGCTGACATTGTCATACGCCTGTTTCGAATCTAATGACGCTTTCATGTCGAGTAACCATGCTCGAAGTTCCATATCTACTTTTAAAGCAGGCCATTCCGTACACTCCATCACATCATGCACACCATCGGTACAAACTAATAAGGCATCATTCTCAGTCAAATATTCTTCTGTTGTTGTAAAATCCATCACTTCATGCAAAGGATCAGCACAAAAGTATTGTAATAATGCACCATAAATACTGGCATAGTTTCCCCCTTCTTTTATCTCGCCATTTTCTCTTAACTGTTCAAGATAATTATGATCTCTCGTCAGGCAGTGCCACTTTTGATCATGCTGGCTAAACAAATATACTCGACTATCCCCAATATGTTGAATTGTCACAAAACCTTGTTCGCCATTATTTTGAATGAGTGCAAGTGTTGAACTGGCTCCAAAACTATTTTTTTGATGTGCTAATTGATCAACAAGATACTGCTGAATGGTAAATGCTTGACAAGTTTCTATCTTTTTATTTTGCATTAAAGCATTTAAAACTGTATAGGCTGCTTGCTCAGCTACTGGACTATTGCTAATCCCATCCGCTACAGCAACACACCACTGTTCTTTTTCAGAATGGCTATACAGTTTAGTGATGAGTCCATCATGTTGAATAACTTTATTTTCAATCAAAATGGCATCTTGTTGATACTTTGACCTCGCCTTCCATGTCAGACCTTGCATTTCAAAAGTACTCATCACATTGATCTCAAACTTAATAGTACTTTTTTTACCAAAACCCGATAACACAATCAAGAAAAATTTTGTATAAGTTACTGATTAATAATGAATTATTTAATTTAAAACTTACTTTACGCTTTTTAATTCTCATTCATGTTTAACTGTTTAAGTAAAAATGTAACTAAATATTTTTTCAAGCTAAATCATGATTTAAGACGATACCTTTGCTTAGGGCTTTTCGGCTTATCTGGAATAGTACGCTCAATCAAATCTGCTTCTATTGCTGGATTCAAATAATTCTTTGGAATGTTGCCCGATGGTTTAAACCAACCAATTGCATCAACTCAGCCAAAGTGTAGTCTTCTAGCTTCATTGCTGAAATTAAACGCTGAACTTGATCGCTCACTTGTACGTAAGCTTGAGCGGTAACATGACCGCTATCTTGAGCGGTATCAGTTGAACTAAGAATTGCATCTAAAATCATCTGCAAAATAAATTCTATAAAAGGTGCTGAATCTGTTCGATCCGTACTTGCTTGTAATGCTTCATAATAGGCTTTCTGATTTTGATAAATCAGGCTTTCAACAGGAATATTAGCAAAGATTGGATTCCATCTGCTTAATATTAAAGTTTGCCATAGCCTTCCCATGCGCCCATCGCCATCCGCAAATGGATGAATGAATTCAAACTCATAGTGAAATACTGAACTTTGGATAAGAGGATGCACTTCGCTATCATTTAACCAATCAAGTAAGTCAACCATCAGTCGATTAATTTGATTTGCAGGCGGAGCCATATGCACCACTCGATCACCTGACATTACACCGACACCACCATGACGATACTGACCAACTTCATCAATCAAGCCTGTCATTAAAATTTGATGAGCTTGTAGTAAGTCCGACTCTTGACTTGGTTGCCACTGCTGAAAGGCTTCATAGGCTTTAATCGCATTACGCACTTCCTGAACTTCTTTTGGAGGTGCAATTACGGTCTTACCATTTAGAATCGCCGTGATCTGTTCCGTACTTAAAGTGTTCCCTTCAATCGCCAGTGAGCCTTGAATGGTACGGATACGATTGGCTTTTCGTAGTTTTAAGCTGTCTTGGATTTCTTCTAAAACAGTCAAGCGCCCTATATTCTCACTAATCTGTGCAATTAGATGAATGATTTTAGATGTGATGGTATAAGGCGGTTGGTATTTCATAAGGAGGCTATTCCTACAAATTTATTTTAGAATTATACGATCTATTGTAAAATATTGATTTTACAATTATTCAATCATTTAAAGTCTATTTAATTCTACCATTATAATTCGTTATTCATTTTTCCAACTCATTATGGATGCGCTTACAGTGGTTGGATAACTGTTTTTTTACAGATAAATCATTCATGATCTCTGAAGCTCTATATGTATAAGTTATAAAATTTCGTTGTTTATGAGCTAGATGACTATACATTCGATAGATTTTTCTACGGTAAGTTTTTGATTCATTTCGTTTAGCTTTATTTTTTGATGCTCTAATTTTGGAAATCAAACGTCGATAATAATTCGATAAGCTAGATGACCTGATCAATATTTTTTGACCATCGTATATAAATCCAAGATACTGTAGGGGCTTATCAATGTTAGTACCTACGTTGATGGCTCTCAATTCACCTGAAATACAAGTAAATTTTATTTTTTCAACCTTACTTGGATTTATCTTTAACTCTTTTCCTCCATGATTAAGCAATAGCTCTTCAATAGTTTTATAAACATCGCTCATTTCTATGTTTTGAGGAAAAACTAAAATAATATCATCACAATAACGCCTATATATTCCACCAAAATTATTCGCTAACTCACAACAATATTTGTCAAAGTCCAACATATAAATATTTGAAAGTATGGCAGACATAGGAGAACCTTGAGGAATTCCATATCTTTTCCCATCTATTTTTTTTGGTTTCTGGATTAGATATCTAACAACACCATCAGCATTAGTAACTTTTTTTTTTCGAATGCTTCGAAAATCATCTAGGGCTTGGTAAGGCTTGCTAGTTTTTTTTCTCAAAGGATTTGTAGTTTTTTCACCTTTCTCTTTTCTTTTTGACTTATCGGGCCATCCTAAAGCAACCAGAGCTTCTTCTATATCTAAAAATGAGTAATTAGTTAATGATTTAAAAACAATATAATGATCTTTAGATAAGCAAGGTACGCCATTAACACGCTGCCATTGTTCTTTCAGAATTCCATGATCTAAAGTATCAAAAAAGCTTGATAGATCAATTGTGAGTACATTACATTCTCTTATTTGACTGATCCAATCAAAAATCTCTTTAGCAAATTCAATGTTTGATTTACCCAATGCGCGATAGGCTAATACTGAGTTTTGTAGAGGAGTATCTTTTATGAAATTTTCATATTTTTCAGTGAGAAGATGTGAATAATAGGCATAAATATAACCGTCTTGGTTAGCTGCATATCTTAAAGGTCGTTTTTTAGCGGCTCTACGACTTAAACCATTATGACTTTTAATTTTTCGTGTACGTTGTTCAAATCCAATAAAAGGTAAAAACCAATGTTTAGCTACATTATCTGGCTGAGCGACAAGAGAATAAGCGGCTTGAGCATCAAGTGGTGTATCAAAATGAATTCTTGATTTAGGAATTTTCTTATTCTGAACTCTTAGAATATGTTTTTTATCATAGATTTCATTTTTATATTTTTCAAAATTCAATGCTAATCCCTATTTAGCAGATCCGTAAGGGCTTGTGTCGCGTCTCACGTTACGCCCTTACGGAGTCTTTAAACTTTGATCTGAAAATGTTCTTACTTCTTCAAATCCAGCACTAATTTTACCGAAAAACATCCTCGGATAACGCATTAACTTAATATGCTATACTATTGGAGCTAGTATGATGAACAACTGTGTACTGATACTATTGGAACAACTTACAACCTTGATGGTTCAGTTCTTTATTACAATATTTCTCAATAAACTGCTGGACAGTTCAAACTGCATCCCTCTGCGAGCTGGATAGTCCACTCCAAAGGCATAGTAAATTTACACAAAAAATTTATTAAAATCAATACATAGTTTTATTACTATCTTTTGAGAATACCGCTATCTCAACTCAATCTCTTTCTTAAACTTATTGTATTGATAACTCATAATCTGCCCATTTACTAGCAACTCAACAGCTTGCTGAATTACTTGTAAAGGTGCAATAAACCATTCTTTCGGTTGATGATTTTTACCATCTTTATCTGCGACCAATAAATCAAGGCAAGATTCACCGAAGAAAGCATGTAAGTAATATTCAAACTTCTGCGGATTAATATTGAAAGCTTGATATTCAGCAATGACTTCAACATCAGCCATCAAATAAGTAGGCTCTTTTTTTGCATTCGCAATACGTTTTTCAACAGTTGTTGTGGCGAAACCAATTTTGTAAAGATGATCGTATGATTGGATACGTGGATCTGTACTTTTAGATTTCAGAATATAAATATAGCCTGTCGATGTATCATCTTCAGTGATACCACTAAAATTAGTATAAAAGTTAGAGTTTTCTTGCTCATTCGTTTCTGAAACAATGCGCCCATCTTTATACAATGCTTTAGCCAATGAGCGATAAAGCATAGTTGATTCGGTGCCATTCTCAAAGATAGTACGGGTACGCCCATCTTTACGGAAACGCTTACCATCAACTGTTTTCGCTTCAGAAGTAAAATTAATATCTGCTAGATAAACTAATAAGCCGTTTAAAACATAGTAATTACCTTCAACCAGTTGATAACCCTTATCGTTGAACGGTAACAGCTTACGTTTCCCTTCTCGAAGCTCTCTGTGAACATCTTTAAATAAATGCTCAAACTGATCAAAGTCCTTACAACGTTTACGTTTAGCAACTTCATCTGCTGCTGCACGTTGGATAGGTACATGCTTAATTTTAAAGATGTCACCATCTTTACCATCATCAAGCAAACCTAGATCATCATCGTTAAAAATATCTTCAAGTGATTTAATATCTGACATATCTTTAATCCTGATGTTGTGGCAGCAAATTATGTTCATCATAATCTGCTAAAGCCATGTATTGCTCTGGATTGGTTTGAATTGCTTCTAAACGGCTCGCAAGCATAAACTCAGAAATGTTTTTCATATCCTTAGCAGGTACACGCCCATGCTGTGTCACAAAATTATTAATTTCATTAAATTTTGAGACCAATTGTTCATCAGCCGTTAGACCAGACGTCTTTTTCTTTACGTTTAAAAGACCTAAGTCATCATCAGCAATCATATCTTGAAGCCAGCTAAAATCTTCCACGTATTACACTCCAGCTCGTCTACGTTGCTCACGAATATAAATTAGGCATTCAGCTAATCGTTTTTCAATTAAGTTGTTTGATTCTAGACTAGGCTCACGACCAAACTGAACTTTGAAGGCTTTTAACTTAGGCCATAGCTCAATGGCTTCTTCTTGAGTCATGGTAATTTTAGTTGCTTCGATTGCCTCCTTAATCAATTTTAGTACATTAACTGTGACTTCTTTTGATAGGATTTCAAAAGCTTTTTGGAATGGATTCACAGACTGAATTAAATCAATATTCAGGTCTTCGATATTGATAAATTTATCCGCCATACGAATAAATTTTTTATCACCAACTTCTTTGACTTCTGCTGTGCTAATCACTGAGTCAACGACTAAATATTGACTCACTTCTTCAAGTTCAGCTCTCGATAAGTCAGGATATTTTGTTTGGATAATCTTAGGGATAAGGACTTTATTCACCACTTCAGGCTCAACCTTACCTGCTGAACCTGCAATCACTTTAGCATCTTGAAGAATCGCTGCTTTTAGGTCCACAAGATCATTTTCAATAATAGCCTTTGTTTTTGCTGTACTTGGTTCTTTAAAACCTTTGATCGTAAGCGTACCTGATGGAACAATATCCTCATCATCACGTTTGGTTTTAAATTTGAAGTTTGGTGCGAGTATTTGTTCCATTAATAAAGATGCAGTAATTGCTTTCAGCATATTGTTTACTGCAAATTTAACTTCAGTATCCTGTGCATCAGGTTGAGCAATAAGATTAGTAAATTGCGCATGTGATTTGTTCGAGCTATCTCGTGTACAACGTCCCACAATCTGCACAATTTCAGTCAAAGATCCACGGTAACCAATCGTTAAAGCATGTTCACAGAATTGCCAGTCAAAGCCTTCCTTCGCCATACCTAGGGCAATAATAAGATCAAGATCATCTACGGTTTTAATGTTACGCAGATATTCAACAACTTTATCACGGCCATCTTCTTCAACGAGGTCTGCTACTTTTAATATCTTACCATCTGCACGTTTAACCGTGATAATTCCAGTATCAGGATCTTTAGCGACAAATTCACCAATGATTTCGAGGATCGCATCCACCTCATCATATTTATCTTTGGTTGATTCACCTGAATTTACGTTTGGAATATGAATGATGGTTTTTTTATCGGTATCTAGTACTTCTGCAATTGCAATAATGCCTTCATCATCTTTTACAAAGTAACGTCCTTTATAGAAGTGATAACCAATGCCTAATGACTTTAAATAGCTATAGCCATTGAGTTGTTCGTAATAGTTAAAAGAAACTTTATCAAACTTCGCTTCATCTTCAGGCGTAAGTACAGGAACGCTATCGCCACGGAAGTATGAACCTGTCATCGCAACAATATGAGCCGAGGTATTGTCCATTAAAGATTTAAGAACAGTACCTAGAATATTGTCAGCATCGGCTGAAACATGATGGAATTCATCAATTGCCACTAATGTATTATCAAATACATGATCTTCAAGCTCTTCAAAGGCAAATCTTAGTGTGGCATGTGTACATACTAAAATTTGATCTGTACCTTCCATAAAACGTTTAAAGGCTTTTACTTTGCTTTTATCGCCACCAGCAGTACATAAATTATTTTCAGGTTTGATGTCCCAATCTGCAAAAAAGCCACTTTCGCTCAGCTTCGTACTGGCAAATGAACCACCAATAGAGCGTTCAGGTACAGCTACAATAACTTTGCTCAACCCTTGGTTGTGTATCTTGTCTAAACCCAAAAACATTAATGCACGAGATTTACCTGATGCGGGTGGGGCTTTTAAGAGTAAATACTGACTATTACGATATTCGAAGGCGCGAGCTTGCATAGCTCGCATCCCCATATTATTAATTGAGGTACTTTCCCCAGTTTGTTGATAATTTACTTCTACAATATTTTTCATAGTAGTTCACTTATTTTGTCATTTTAATATAGTTTAAGAATAGGACACGTAATCGGTCTTCATCTGATTTAAACGGGCTAGCTTTATACAGTTTCTCGACTTGTATATCATTTTCTTCATGAGCTTCTTTCAAGTCATTTGGCATTAGATCTGGATCGTATAAGTCTGCCAATGTTAAATGACTATAATTTTCTCTGATAGCTAAAATATTAATAGCAGTTAAAGTTAACTTTTCTTTCATTTGAGCATCAATTTTAGGCACTGGGAATGTGTTATAAACAATAGAAGCAGAATATCGATAATCTGTTTTTAATCGTCCTCCAACAATTTTCACCCATTGCATATGCATTCGAGAAGTTAAAATTGAAAACAACCAAGGCTCAGCATCATAGATTGCTAAAGCGGAGTCTGAAATAATATTTTCTTCACCTAAAAAACCGATAGGTATATATTCTCGTCTTTCCGAGGAAACTCTAGGCATAATAATTGCTGAACTGTATCTATATCTATTTTCAGCAAATGCATAAGGAGTATTAGCTAATTCTTGAGTAGCCTCACGATCACTAGAGAGTCGATGTTGTTTTACGGATTCAAATCTAGTGTTGAAGAATGGAATTTTATTTAGTTCCTCATACCCTAATTGATCCGTCCAGATACAGTAGCGATCAATTCCTCGAATAAACTCAACGGAACCAAGAACTTTTTTAATATATTTCATTGCTTGAGGGATTTGTTCTTGAATTAGTGTTTTTTCTTCATTCGTTAAGAATAAATTTCCCCCATCATTCGCCATACTGCCAAATGACATTTTAGGTATGTTTGAAATAGGTTTGCTCTTTTTTTCAATGAATATATTTGGTAGGTTAATTAAATAAGGATTTATATGATCAACAGTTTCAATAACTTCATCTGAAATTAAATATTTATTTTTTATATTTTCTGATGAAGCCATGCCAATGATAGCTACTGTAACCCCAGCATTACTTCTTGCATTGTTCGACCACTTAAATGAAGTATAGGCAAAAGATATTTCTATACTATTTTGTAAAAGCTTAGGCCATAAAACAGATACTTGTTCACCTTGAGTTATTGAATTCGTAGTAACAAACGCTAGTTTCGCCTTAGAGGCAGAGATCATCTCTACACCTTTTTTAAACCAGCAACTAATATAATCAAGATTGTTACTACCTTTTAATGATCCAAAAAGTGATTTAACATCATTTTTTTGTGCTGTAGTTTGAAGACGAGCACCTAAGTATGGTGGATTACCTAGGATATAAATTTCACCATCATCACCACAGACATTGATCCAATTTTTAGCTAAAGAGTTTCCTTGAATAATTTGACCAGCTTGTTTTAAAGGCAAGGAAGGAAGGAATGCCCCAAACTCATCTTTAAACATTATATTCATCTGATGTTCAGCTAACCATAATGACAAAATCGCTATTTCATGCGCAAAATCATCAATTTCTATCCCATAAAATTGAGAAACCTGAATTACTGAAAATGGTTTTGAAGGTTGACCTGTTTTTTCTAGTTCTAATTCTTGAATACGTTTTAAAAGCTCCATTTCAAATTTACGAAGCTCTTTATACGCAATAATAAGGAAGTTACCTGAACCGCAGGCAGGGTCAAAAATTTTAAGTTGACCTAAACGTTGCTGTAATTTTAATAGCTTATTAATGCTGTCTTGGTTTTTCTCTAATTCTTCATAGAGATTATTTAAGAATAAAGGCTCAATTACCTTCATAATATTGGGAACAGAAGTGTAATGTTGTCCCATCGTGCTACGCTGTTCAGTATGAACAACCGCTTGGAACATAGAACCAAAAATATCAGGGTTGATATCGGACCAATCTAATTCCGCACCACACTCAATCAAAATCCTACGTGATTTACCTGTGAATTTTGGAACTTGAATATCATCTTTAAACAAACCACCGTTTACATAAGGAAAATCTGCTAAGTATTCAGGTAAATCTTTTTCACGATCTTCAGGTGACTGGTTTAAGACTTTAAATAATCGACCAATTAAAGATGATAAATCTGATCCATCTTCATTGCTCTTTGATATTGCCGAAGTAAACTGCTTGTCTTTAAAAATCTCTGTATCTTCAGCGAAATAACAAAATAGCAGTCGAGATAGGAATATATTAAGTTGATGTAAGTTATTTTTATTATGTAAGTCATCTTCATCGAAATTATCTGCTTTAATTTCGTCAAAAAGCTTTGCTAATTTTTCAGCAGCCTTAACATCCGCAGGGTTTTCGCCTTGATATACGGCTTTCTCCATCCCAGCCCATGGTAAGAAGAAATCAAATTTTTTAGCTAAATCACCAAAAGGAACATCCAATGTATCTTGTGTTTTAGTATCTATGGCTAATAGATTTTTAAAATCTGTCACGATCAAGAAGCGAATCTTATTACTTTCAGTTCGCTTTTCATTCTTCATTTGGTCAATCAGACCATGTAAATCATCTTGTTTCGCAATTTTGAAATATATTTGACGCTTCCAAAAAACAGAATTTTCTTTATCTTCCGCTAAATTACGCTCGCCATTACGAACACGTCCAATAGACTGACTGCGATGCCCATAAGCTAAAAGTAATTCGTAGATAAAATCTTTGTGGGCCAACTTACCCTGAGAAATCAAGTGAATAAGTTGTTTTATATTTTCTTCAATTTGGATAATATTCATGTAGGCACAGAACCATTCAATAGCTGTCTAATATTTTATATAAATAAAAAAATATATAAATAACAAAATTTTATCCTCACGACATATTTTGTCGTCATTTATACTTACCCGATAGATAACTTCTGTTAGTTTTATTTAATATTTCAAAAATAAGGTTTTTGCTAATTTATGTGTAATACCTCATATTTATCAAAACACAACTAACCAAGACTTTAATTCACTGCACTTAAAAGCCTGGCCTTTTAACCACAAAAATATTGAAGTTATTATTTAGAAGCAATTAATAGAAAAATAAACAAATCTTTTTTAAACAAGCTACTAATAAAAATATCTCCATCGAAAATAAAGTATAAAAATTCAAAAACCATTTAATAAAGTATCAATAGAGTTAAAATACATATAGCTTACTTTTAATTTTAAAGAGGAATACAAGAAATAATTTCTTGTATTCCTGTTATAAGATTGGGAGAACCAAGTTGATAATTTCACCCATTTCTTTGGATCTATTAATTTAAGTTTCGACTTTACTTATTTGAGCTTAGCCATTTGGTCGAGTCACAATCGGGAAAATTGAATCTGGACGTTTAAACATTGCAAAGAATTTTCCAATTTTCAGTGGATTACCTTTGACTTTACTGTCTTTAGAAAGCAGGACTTTTACCCCTTCTATTTGACCTGTAATCATTTTTAGATATAAGGGCTTGGTTAAGGTTAATGTAGGGCAATCCAATGCCAAATCTTTACTTTCATCATAACGCTTAAACTGCATGACTGAGTTTTCAACCCATAATGAAAAATGCTCTTTGGTATCCGACAAAACCAGATTGATACACTGGTTTTCATTTTTTAAATTTTCCACATCTAAATTTGTCGCCATAGCTTCAAGAAATCTTTCAGTTGGTGTATGAATCAATAAATCACTCGGATCAGAAGTATTTTGTAGGGGTACATTATTTTGTAGCTCTTGAGCGCCCACCAAAAAGAAATTACGCCAAGTTGAAGCCTCAGCAGCATAGCCCAATTGACGATAAGTATTCGCCAATAAGTCTTTTGCTTGTTGGTTTTGAGGGTTATTCAACACAATATGTTTTAAAATCTCGGCAGCCCATCTATAGTCAGCTTGAGCGTAGGCATCCCGCGCATTTTTCAATGCATTGTTCTCCCCACCTGCTAACTCAATATATTTTTTTGCAACAGCTTTAGGGGGTAATGGATCTAAATTGGAAGGATGGGCATCGAACCATCCCATATAATATTGGTATACTGCTTTTACATTATGTTTTAGGGTTCCATAATAGCCATGAGCATATAGTTTTTGATCAAGTGCCGCTGGAAGCTTAATTTTTTCGGCAATTTCAGCGCCATTAAAACCAGAGTTCATATATCTCACCGTCTGATCATGCGTGAACTTATAAACATCTCGCTGGGTTTTAATAAAATCTTGAATATTGTCATTGCCCCAGACAGGCCAATGATGCTGTGCAATCAATACATCGGATGCTTTGGCATGCTGCATTGCTTGGTCTAGATAGCCCACCCATTTTAAGGCATCACGGACTTTAGCACCCCGAAGGGTATAAAGATTATGCATGGTATGAGATAGAATTTCTGCGCCGTTATAAAGTTTCAATGATGGGATAGAGAACGTTAATTCTGCTGGTGCTTCTGAACCCGGCACGTTATAAAACACAAAATCCAAGCCATCAACCGTCATTTTCTGTTCTGGTTGAGTGATCAGTTGTGTAGGCTCAAGGATGCCCATTTTTCCCACAGCAACAGCCTTACCTAAACCTGTATCCACCAATCCTTCCGCATTTTTAGGTAGAAAAGTTCCATACATATAAGTCGCACGACGTATCATGGCTGAACCTGCCATCACATTTTCACTGGTCGCTTCTTCCATAAAGCCTTTTGGCGCAATAATTGGAGTTTTTCTAGCGTTAATTTCTTCGCTAGAAAGAACGCCTAATGCACCACCAAAATGATCGATATGGCTATGGGTAAAGATAATGGCTGAAATTTTTTGCTCACCTAAATGCTGTCTAGCAAATTTAAGTGCTGCTTCAGCCGTTTCTTTAGAGGTTAATGTATCCACAATAATCCAGCCAGTATCACCCTGAATGATGGTCATATTTGCCAAATCAAAACCACGAATTTGCCAAACTCGATCTGTTACTTTAAATAGCCCAACATTGTTGTTTAATTTTGCTTGTCGCCATAGAGTGGGATTAACGGTATTTGGTGCTTGATCTTGTAAAAAACTAAATGCATCAAAATCCCAGATAACATTGCCTTTCTCACTTTTAATTTGACCTGTTGGCTTGGCAATAAAGCCCTTTTGAGCCTGATTAAACTCAGTCATATCCTCTAAGTTATACTTCGCCTTATATGTATTATTTGATTCAATGACCGCTTTTTCTACTACAGTATTTGCTGCAAAAACAGAAAATGGCAGAATAAGCATCAATGAAACTGTTAAAAACTTAATTTTCATCTTCTTTCCTTTTTTTAAATAGAGGTGGTCCCACATGTTTGAACAACTAAAAGCTTATTTATAAGTGATACTCTGCTCTAGTTAAGCTACCTTATTTTGTTGTGGTAGCTGGTCATAGTAAAACTCATCTGGAGTCATTTTGTCCAGACTCGAATGAGGTCGTTTCAAATTATAAAATTCAAAATATGCGTTTAATTGCTTCTTCGCATCCAAAACATTGCTGTAGGCTTTGAGATACACCTCTTCATATTTAACGCTCCGCCATAATCGTTCAACCATCACATTATCAACCCATCGACCTTTACCATCCATGCTGATTTGGATGTCATTTGATTTCAATACTTCTTAAGTTTTCAAAAATTTGATTCTGAACATTTTCCTTGGGTTCTCCCCAAATATCACTTAACTTATTAATAACAGGCATGACCGATGCTGGCTGTAGCGGCTTATTCCCATTCATAACAAAAGGTCCATCTGTTTCAGTTAATATTCTATCTTTTGGTATATGACTTACAAGCAACCGACCTCTATCACTAGACAACATCCTTTGGTTAACTGAAAACCAGCATCCTTGAGCGATGGCTTTTTTTAAACCATCCTGTTTCCCTGTATACCAATGTAAAATTGGTATACCATTATTAAAATAAGTATCTAATCCATCTAAAGTCGCTTCCACAGCATTAAGACTATGTATAGTTAATATTTTAGGTGAAGAACTATTAGCTGTTTTCAAAATATGTTGGAAAACTTTACTTTGTATATTTTGATGAGCTTTCAGTGCTGATGAGCCGTCCAGACCAATCTCACCTATATACTTTGTTTCATTGATTAGTAAATCAAAAAAATCTAACTCGTCATAACGCTCATGTGCTATTTGAGGATGAAGACCAAGGGCTGTCTGAATTCGTTTATGATTTTCAGCAAGCTTCTTTGTACCAAACCAAGCTTTTGGCGTAGTTGTTACAGACAAAATATAATTTGACTCTCCACAAGCTGAGACCACAGCTTGTGGATTTTCGTATAAGTCCAAATGACAATGAAAATCGATCAACGGAAACATTAAATGTTTACACCTAAATTCTCTTTTTTTAGATACTGCTCTACTTCCGCAAACCCTCTTAAAACAGTATCAATGATTTGCTGACGTTCCTTAGGCTCTATTGGCAAAAATCCAGATTTTGCTACCCACAAATTTGTGTTTCCAGTATTTTTAATTTTGCTGATCGCCATAACCATAGACATTAGGTCATCCCTCTGCTTATCTCGTTTAATCACATCACTTAAAACAGAGTATTGATAATCAGTTAAATCTTTAAATTGGGATGCATTAAATGAGGCACGCCTAATCAAACACGGTAAGCACTTACCACATTGCACTCCTGACCTCTTCCATTTCCCACAGGATACTGTATCAGTAGCAACCTTTTTCAATAACTTTTGATCTTTACATTCGAGCATCATTTCTCCTTTGGTCTTGAACTGATAAGGATTTAATAACTCTACTGGTAAATCTATACTTGAAAATAGTTCATTTAATTTTTTTAGAAAGTATGGATGTGTTGTTCGCGTACTTAATGAACCTATTCGCCTAGGAGTAAGTGGAGGGTTAATAGAAATGAGGCCATTCTCGGGAATGTAAAGCGGTATTATCTTATTTGAATGATGGTTTTTACTCAAAGCAGTAGCGATTAAAGCTCCAAAGGGGCTACCTTTATAGGGTTAATTATGAACAGTAAATGTCAACAGACCCTAGTTACACTTATCCAAATAGTACGACGGTGGCATTGAATACTGAAACGACATATGACTGGAATGCAGAAGAAGCCACAGTTCCTGTCAACTTGACTGTGACCAAAGTGATTCGCCTAAATGGTCAGGCCATTAGTGTGGGCGGTGGTGCTCGATATTGGGTTGATGATACTGACGGCAGCCCGAAAGGTTGGGGGGCACGTTTGGTCGCATCCTTTGTTTTCCCGAAATAATCAATTGAGTCTGTATTGATTAGAGTGACATTCAATGGATTTAAACTATATGCTTGAATTCGTTGGGTACTTTTTATTTAACGAAGTAGCAAAACCAGAAGTCATACAATATGGCTTCGACTTTTGTCTCTTAACTCGGTTGGAGGAACGCCAAACCAGCTTTTAAAGTTGCGACTGAAAATAGATAATTCTGCATAGCCCAACTGTAGAGCAATATCTGTCAAATTCACATTGCCTGCATCAAGCATACGAAGCGCTTCTTTTTTTCGGACATTTTCGAGTATATCTCGATAGGTTGTTCCTTGCATTTTTAAAGCGCGCTGAAGCTTTTTCGGATGCATTCCCATACAGAGTGCGATATTTTCAATGCTGCAGTCTCCTGTCGCCATCAGCATGCGGACTGAACTCTCTATCAGTGCGGTATTGTCTTCAGTTTTGGTGCTGCTTTGTGTTTCAAGCTGCTGTACGATTAGTTGATTAATGGCATCTTCATTAAAATTATAGGGTTTATAGCTTAAAAAGCTTGCGGGAAAATAAAGCGCATCCTCATCGGTTTCAAATTCCACTGGACAGGAAAAATGTGCTTGGAAAGTTTGAGCTCCTTTTTGTGGTGCTTTTTGCTTGAAGCAAATTTTTTCTGCATGCCACTGTGGGCCAATCAAATCTTTTAAAATATTCGCGACAAGGCAAATGGCCAGTTGTGATTTTTGTGGTACATCGGTGTTGTATTCACTTAAACGCACAAAGTTCAGCTTACAGAACAGAGCATTATGTTGCGAGACGTGAAAGACAACGCCTTCAGCATGTAAATAGACATACTTTTGCGCCACGCTTAAGGCTTCAAGTATGCTCGTTTGTCGGGACATATAGACGCCAATCAAACCGATTGTGCTAATATTTTGGAGTGCGCCGAGTTTTAAACCGAAGCAGTCATCCTGACAGGCTAAGGCCGCTTTTTCCAATAAATTTAAATAATGATCATAATGAATAAATGAATCTGGATCGCGGAGTAAAGCAGGTAAAATCCCGATCTCTTTCAAGATTCCTATAGGGTTTATGCCATAACTACGGACTAAGTCTTCAAAACCGCCGAGGCTGGCTGCACGAATATAACTTCCCATTACAACATTCCGTGTTGTCCTAAAAGATCAATTTAGTGTCCTAAAAAGTCAAGCATAATTCAAGTCATTTGTTAAAGTAGGATAAGAGATTATCTCAACCAACATAGAAAAGAAGTATTGAATCACCATTTTTAGCCGTGAAAGGAAAAGCATATGCAACTTACGGTTCAGTCTCATATCGAGCAAACAGTGATAGAACAGACATTGCACGATTGTTTTCAATTACAGCGCAAAAGCTTTCATCAGCAAGGCATTGAAACGATTGAACAACGCAAGCAACATTTACTGAATTTAAAAGCATTGATTAACAATCACCGTGAAGCAATTATTGACGCCTTGAATCGTGATTATGGAAATCGTTCACGCCATGAAACCTTATTAGCAGAAATTATAACTGTCACGGATGACATAAACGGCAGCATCAAACACTTGAAACACTGGACCAAAGTACAAAAACGACATGTCGATCATAGCCTGTATTTTGGTGCAAAAAACCGTGTGATTCCGCAGCCGCTGGGGGTGATTGGAATTATTGTGCCGTGGAATTTCCCCATCAATTTGATGTTCTCGCAATTATCTGCTGTGTTTGCTGCGGGAAATACCGCTATGGTTAAAATGTCTGAAAATTCAAGACATTTGGCTGAATTACTGATTGAGTTAAGTCCCAAATACTTTAAAGCGGAAAAATTACAGATTTTCGATGAGACTGGTGAAGTAGGCATCGCATTTTCAAAATTGCCGTTTGACCACCTGATGTTTACTGGCTCTGGTGCGACAGGGCGTAAAGTCATGGCTGCTGCAGCACAGAACTTGACGCCAGTGACTTTGGAGTTGGGTGGTAAATCTCCTGCGGTGATTGATCCTGAATACCCTATTGAGAAAGCTGTAGAACGCATTATGTTTGTGAAACAGTTTAATGCGGGGCAAATTTGTACCAATGTCGATTATTTATTTGTACATGAGTCGAAGTTACAAGCTTTTATTCAAGCCGCGGCAGCGTGGGTTCAGGAACATGTGCCTGATATTCATAGCAAAGATTATACTTCTGTGATTGATGAGCGTGCATTTCAGCGCTTAGTGCATAGCTTGGCAGATGCTGAAGCCAAAGGGGCCAGTTTGATTAATTTAAATCAGCAAGAACCAGATGCTGCGACACGAAAATTTCCACTGACTTTGGTATTGAACAGTAATGATGAGATGGAAATTGATACGCGTGAAACCTTTGGTCCGATCTTGATGGTCAAAACCTACCAAAAGCCTGAAGAGGTAGTAGACTATATTGTGCAGCGTGATCGTCCATTGGCTTTTTATCCATTTAGTAATAACAAAAGTTTAATCGATTTTTATATCAGCAGAGTTATGTCGGGCGGGGTTTCGGTCAATGATGCCTTATTTCATGTCGGGCAGCATGACTTACCCTTTGGTGGAGTCGGTGCCAGCGGGATGGGGCACTATCATGGTTATGAAGGCTTTTTGACTTTTTCTAAAATGCGCCCTGTATTTTATCAGGCGGGTTTTTCGAGTTTGAAGTTTCTCGCGCCACCGTATGGAAAATTTGCCAATTGGCTGTTGAATTTATTGATTCGCATGAAGTCATAAGCGCTTAAATTTTAAAACCTCAACATCACTTTTCACTTCAAGATGGATATTTTGAAGTGAAGGAATTAGTGTATTTAAAAACAGAAAAATAAAACTATTAAAGGAGTTAATAGTATGAATAATAAAGATTTTGATTATGATCAAATCGTGATTGGCTCAGGCTTTGGTGGATCGGTCAGTGCTTTACGCCTCAGTGAAAAAGGCTATAAAGTCCTGATTTTGGAGAAAGGCTTACGCCGTGAAGACAAGGATTTTCCAACCACCAATTTAGACACAAAAAACTATTTGTGGCGACCTGAACTGGGATTCAGAGGTACGATGCAATTTACTTTCACCAGTAAAACCACCATTTTGCATGGGGTGGGCGTTGGTGGGGGCTCACAAATTTATGCCAATGTACATTTAATTCCACCTGATGCAGTTTTTGAGTCGGAGGCATGGACCAAGATTCGTAAAGACTGGAAAGACACCTTAAAGCCGTTTTATGGTCTCGCTCAACGTATGTTGGGTACAGCGAATAATACTTATACCAATATTGCAGACGACACGTTAAAAGAAGTTGCGAGTGAAATTGGATATGCAAATTCATTTAAAACGGTGAATACGGGGGTCTTCTTTTCGCAAGTAGCTGGTCAAGAAGGACAATTAGCGAAAGATCCGTATTTCAATGGAGATGGACCAGATCGTAACTCCTGTATTTATTGTGGCAGTTGTATGTTGGGCTGTCGTAATAATGCCAAAAACACCCTCATGAAGAATTACCTGTATTTTGCTGAACGTAATGGGGTAGAAATTCGTCCAAGTTCTGAAGTCCTCAAAATTATGCCATTGAGTGAGGATGGTGGTGAAGGCTATGAAATCATTATCAAAGAAACTTTAGGTAAGAATGTTCGTCAATATAGTTTGCGCAGTCGTGGGGTAGTGTTATCTGCAGGGGTGATGGGTACGGTACCGATGTTGTTAAAAATGCGGGATCAGTATAAGACTTTACCCAATATTTCTTCATTGCTGGGACAGGAAGTTCGGACGAACTCGGAAACTCTGACCACAGTGAACAACACAGATAAAAAACTGGATGATGGGGTAGCAATCAGCTCTTTTATTTCGGTCGATGCAGATACCAATATTGAGGTCACACGGTTCCCTGAAGGTGCGGATGCTTCATGGATTTATATTCCATACGTGCCGATGGTGACCGGTCAGGGCTTTATGCGCTTTATGAAGTTTGTGTTCAATACACTGTTACATCCCTTAAAAACCTTTAAAGTACTGCGTTATAAGGGTAAAGCCAAAGACTCTATCATTTTATTGGTGATGCAAAAGTCTGAAGCATTCATTCATTTTGAATGGCGTAGAAAGTGGTATCGACTGTTCAAAAATAGTATCACTGCTGTGCAAAAAGAAGGGGACACGCCACTCACCGTTTCATTCCCTGCGGCTGAAGAAGCCACTAAAATGATTGCACAAAAGTTAGGTGGAGAACCTGGTTCTGCACTTACTGAAATTCTACTGGGAACGCCAACGACAGCACATATTATGAGTGGTGTCGCGATGGGCAATGACAAGTCGAATGGCGTTGTGGACTTCACTGGTCAAGTCTTTGGTTATCAAAATTTACGCGTATTAGATGGTTCGATTGTACCTGGGAATTTAGGTGTGAATCCCTCACTAACCATTACCGCACTGTCTGAATTTGCGATGAGTCAAATCCCAGTGTTCTCCGCAGAGCGGGCAGCAAAGATTCAGCGTATTGAATTTAGTCAGCCTTTGGAGGGACAGGTGTCTGACTTGAAGGGTACTGGTGATTTAGCCAGTGCATTAAGCAATGCTTAAAAAAGTGGATATGGTTTGGGCTGGTGATGGTGATGGTGTCTAATACGGCAAATTAGACAGCCCTAGCAATACAATCTTGAGATCATTATCCCTCTAACGCTGTATGACAGCGTTAGAGGGCGTTGCTGATTTTATGGGCTATAATTCAGAAATTCCTAAGCTAAGAAGAGAGCGAAAAGCTGTCTTACCTTTTTTACCGATCAATGAGTAATTGGGGGGCATTATTGAGTCTATTCATAAACCCAAAAGCCATGGTTTATTTTTTCTTGTTATAAAATATGACTAGGGTCTGTTGACATTTACTGTTCATAATTAACCCTATAAAGGTAGCCATAAAAATATACAGGCTAAAGCAACAGAACTTTGATAATTTCTTTTGAGCTTGTCATATCGAGTAGCTATTCCTCTAAATTGCTTTAATCTACAAAACATATTTTCAACTAAATGCCTGATTTTATATAAATACCAGTCCATATGGTCATTGTTCGATTGGCTATTTGTTTTCTTTGGTATATTCGCTTTAGTCCCTGTTTTCCTGATCTGTTCACGCAGTGGTTCTGAATCATAGCCTTTATCTGCGCATACCACTTTTGTCTCTTTTAAATCTAATGTTGATATTAAATCAGGTGCAACTTTAACATCATGTGTGGTCCCATCGGTAATTATGAAATCAATAGGATTGCCATGTGCATCAACAATCAAATGTATTTTTGAGGAGTTTCCTCCTACACTTTTAGAAATAGATTGATTCGCTATGCCGGCAGAATGTTGATGAGCACGTACATGAGAGCCATCAATAAAAATCCACTCCATATCGGGGCATGAGGCTAGCAATTTGAATAATCTAAGTAACTTACCGCTGCTTGACCAACGATTAAAACGTTTGAAAATAGAGTTTGAATGACCAAAACAAGAAGGAATATCTCGCCACGGACAGCCTGTTCTAATTCTATAGAGAATAGCTTCAATAAAATTGCGTAAATTTGAGTTGTGGTGAATGGATAAATTACGCAGAATAACTTTCAACTTTTGCCAGTGTTGATCTGTCAGCATGGTACGAGGCATAGCGAATAGTAAAATTGGGTTTGGCGATTTGATTTTACTACTTCGCTATTTTTTTAAGCTAAAAGTGTCAACACACCCTACTCTGACCATCTTTTATTATTTTACTTATTGCCTCACCATCTTCTGAATCAGCTTTCCCTTTAATCCCATCACCAAGAGCTTCAACTGCTTTGTATGCAGCACCAAAAGTTGGCACTCCTGCCATCCAAGAAGCACCTTCTGCGGCCATTGCTAACAAACGTAATTTATTTACTCGTTTAGTTATTGTCTTCGTTTTATCTAAAAGGGTCTTATTGTCCTCTACAAGTTTGGCTATCTCTAAAGCAACAACTTCAATTAATGCGGCTCTCGCATCATCAAACCCTTGATAAAGCCATGCATCAAACTTTATAAGAATATAATCTTTTTCATTTTCTGATTGTAGCTTTTGTTCAATCAAATTTAAGATTGTTGATTTTCCTGTCCCCCAAGAGCCAAATACTCCTATTGAAATCGGTAACATTGTAGGATTACTTAATACATTGACTACAATTTCAGAGGCTTCAGAATAATTTAAAAAATCCTTTTTTGATTCGATATCTGACCACATAATATTTGTTTCGCACTTTTTCTACTTGACTTCCAATCTATCAATAAATATTTAAAATTCAATAAATAAAAAGTCTACGTACAATTTCATACCATATAAAAATGCTAATACAAATACCCTATGCCCTCAAAAACCTAAATCCCATAAGTTAATTTATATAGTTAACGTAGTAATCATTTTTTAGACAATAGCAACCATTGATGTGCACAAAAAAATAAGGGAGCTTGTACTCCCTACTATAAAGAAATTCCTCAACATAGATGTATTGAAATCACTAGCTGATCAATCAACACTTAAGCTATTTAATTCACCGCCCTTACACTCCCCTGCAATCCTTTCTGTATATCCTGCACAAATCCTTCCCCTTGATTCGGTTTAGGCTTTGCCTTGGTTCGAGCTGTAGTTTCAGACTTTACTTGTTCAATATTAGTTTCTTGATTTTCATCACTATAAAACTCCTCCACAAAATCCAAACCTTCTTCTGCATTGACTTCAAACTGTGCATTGGCAAAACCCTGCCTTGCAGTCTGATCTAACGCCGTTTGATTAAAACCTGCTTGTTTACTTTGCTGGTCAATCTCTTGCGCTATTTGAATCGCCTGTTGCAGATTAATTCCATCCCTCAGCGTTAAATCCACGTAATACACAGGAGTACGATAACTTTGTGTGGTGGACTTACCTCGAAGGGTCAGTTGTAACGGCAAACAAGATAGCAAGCCATTCGAAGCTGCATAGTAATAACTTAGTCGTGCTGCCAAAGTCCGAATGCTGTTAAAACCAGTGGTTCTAAAAATAAATGTACCGAGTTCATCCGATTCATCTAAGTTCACATGCAAACGCCCATAAGGCTTACAGTTGCCTCCTTGAGCTAAAGAACATAAATCAGGGGATGGGCAGGAATGTTGTTCTACGCCTTGGTTGGTGAGTCGCTGACAGGTTTCACCATTGCCTACACAGACAGGCCGTCCTGTTTGACGGTCAAACAAGGTGTACTCAGCCCTTAGATTCAGCTCAGGATCATTGAAGATCATCCTTACTGGAATGGTACGGAGTTTTTGATTCGGTGCTTTACTGCGTAATTGCTCATCAAGCGGATGTTTGATCCACCCCTCTTTGCTTTGGATTTGACTGGTAATGGTAAATTGGTCGTCCTTTTCAGACAGTCGTTTACCGTTCTTTTCAACAACTTTACCAATACTGATACGTCCAAGGATCGCTGGTGTGATTGCTAAACCTTTAATCATGATAATTTTCCTCTAAATAAAATTTTACTGTTGACCCTTTGTTATGTAAGCAAATACAAAACCGTTTAAAGATCAGATGAAATGCAAAGACCGCCATTGTTGGCCTACCGCTCCTTCGGGAGTCGGTAGGTCGGGGGTGGTTTTTTGCGCTTTTTTGAAGAATGGAAATATCGACGTGATGAATTCAGTCATTGGTATAGATCTGAAAGCGTCGTGTTCCTGCTTTGTTTTGCGGAAACTGCTCAAGCATTTCTGGGTGAAGTTTGAGTAAGGCTTTGCTGTCTAAACTGATTGAATCTTTGGATTTCTTCCACGTCACCGAACCATTCGCAAAGGTTGCTCGTTCAGCATCCTTCATCAACATCTGGATTTGATGCTTAATTTCATCAAAGTTATTTTGATGCTGCTCAATGTGATGCTTTTCTTGAATCAGTTGAGCAAACACTTGATTGGCTTGTTCGTTAAGACTCAAGTCTTCAACAGTCAACGGAATATGTTGTGGATAGAGCTGCTGTATGGCTTTGGCTGCGGACTCACTGGCATCTGCATCAGGTGGTATATCTTTTTCCACACAATCCCAGAAGTAACGTTCCGCATTGATGATATGTTTGATCACGGATTCGGAGCGCGTCACTTTGAAGATTTTGGTTTCATGACCACAAATCAGCACACAAACATGTGCTGCTCGTTTGCCTGTCACTGCCAATTGATGTTGTACCTGACACAAGACATATAAAGGCACACCCTCTCGCCAAAGTTTTGCGCCGTACTCTCCTGCTGTTTTGCATTCCAGAATTTGAACTTCATCACTACCCACAACGGAGTAATCCAGATTGGCAAGCATAAAATGCTTATCAGGATCTGGATGCTGAAGCACTGCATTGATTCTGCGTACCTTGTTATTGGTATGCATGCTGTAGTACTCAGCCACCAATGGCTCTAGTTGCTTACCCCAATAGAGTGGAGCGATACCTGAACTTTCATCTTCAATCGATTGTTTGACTCGTCCTGTCTTGATCATCCAAAGTTCGAGCATCGACATATAGGGATTCAATCCACAGGCTGCTGCACAATCACTGCTGCCAATGCCTTGTCGTCTGACTTCAAGCCAGTCAGATTGAGTCATGTTTTTGGTATTGACCAAGCGTTTGGCTGTGAATAATTTTGGGGCATTAAAGGGTTTACTTGCTTGTTGAATGGATGGGTTTAATATTGCTGTATTCATAGCTTGCTTCCTCATTTTATATGGATGGTGGCAAATAAAGGGCATAAAAAAACCACACCCGAAGATGTGGTTTAATTTTTTGAAATGTAAATTTATATTTAAAATATAAATAGATAGGTCTAACTTTCCATTGCAAGAAACTCAAATTTCTACGCTATGACACCATACGTAAAGCCTGTTCGAGTCCACGTTGCTTGATCGCTGCTCCTGCACCAAACCAAGCTGAATCGAGTCGATGATCTGTACTCATGGCACGTCGTTCATGATCAATAAATTCTGTAATTGAACACAGTAATCCATAGGCTGTTCCTTTAGCAGAACTCAACTCTGCACCACGTCCCTGACCATTAAACATGTCCATTGCTTTTGTCATCGCCTTGGCATTAGGTTCAGCTTTTTCCTTGGTATCTGCATGTGCCGCCTGAGTCGCAACCTCACGGTAGAACTGAATAATATTGTCCTCCTGATCTGCCACACTCATGCTAGTGTTGTTGAACACTGCATCAAAGAAAGCTGCTGCTTCTCCTTGGGTGACTCTACGCTGACTGAGCTGCTTCATTTCGTACATGTGTTCATCCCATGCACGAACTGAAATACCCAATTGTTGTTTGACTTTATCTGCATCAAACTTGGTGCTATGCGGAACTTTCACTACACCTGCACTACTGTTCTGACCACGTAAAGCAATCGCCAAGGTGTTGTTGCAGACAACACGAATGGAGGTGAATTGTGCTGTTGTCGCAAGCGTACCGTCACATGCAGTTGCAAGAAGAATATAGCCATTACTGACATCCTTGCCTTTAAGTGCAGTAGATTGACCTGTACGTGCCAGCGCCCAGAATTTCTTGCCACCTTTAAGCACGCCTGCGGTTTCCAATTCAAAGCCTGATTGTTCAGTTAGATCACGATAGAACTCTAAGATCTCACGAGGTTGTACTTCCTGAAAACGTTGACTGACCACTGACAAAGGTGCATGGGTATCAGAACGGTACAGTACACGCTGTTCTTCATACGGCATGATGATGCTTTGCCCACGTTCATTCTGTGCCATATAACTGACATTGGATGACTCGATACACCAGTCCATGCCTGCCTGCTGTGCCCAGACCTCAATCGGTTGGTTTTGACTTAGTTGATTCCCTAGCCCATGCCAAGGGGTTTCACCGACATAAGCCATTTGTTCAAGTTGATGTGCCATAGTTTTATTCCTTTTTAAAATCATATTGAAAAATTGGATCTGTTCTTAATTCAGATATTGAATGGGGAACTTTTGGTAACAGTTATGGCAGAAGCACAAACTTTGCTGCGGAGGTGTGCTTTGTTCTGTAAAAGAATTAAACAAACCACCGAGTACAGTTCCTGCAATTCCTCCAACGATGGGAGGCAAATTCAAAGACTTCGCAACGGTTGTACCTAAGGCCCCTAAAGCTGCGGGTGATGCAAGATTTGATAATGTTGAATTTGCTTGTTGCGCATTCGCTTCAACAATCATGATGTCGGTTGAATGACAAAAGGGACAATTCAAGCTCATGACTTGACTCCTAAATTTTGGGCATAAAAAAGCCTGCACGATGGCAGGCTTAATATTCATTTTTCATGTGTACTCTAAAGAGCTTCATGATTCTCATTAGGATGTTATGTATCTGAAATAATTTGGAATATGATTCAATTTAATGATTGATTTGTTATATAAAATCAGTACGATAAAAAAATACAAAATGGTTCTAAAATTATGACACACATTCGAATTGCAGATTTTTGTGCAAAGTATGGCTATACGAAGCATCAAATCCAACATGCAACACGTACAGGAAAATTAGATAAAGTTGCCAAAGGTATTGTGGACGAGCAACATGCGATTCAAGCAATGTCTTACACAAAACCGTTAAAGCCCCCAAAGCAAACAAAGGTCAAAACTGATACTATCACTCAGCCAGATCAATTTGTATCATCAAATCCAACCTCAGAAAAACCTAATTTTTTATCTCAGGAATGGGTAAAATCTATGCTTGCACCTGCAAGTAAAGGTGGAAAAGTTTTACCTCCAGAAGAATAACGTCCATCAACATAGCTGTGAAGGGATGTTGCTACATCCCTCCTTCCACCCTTAGCATTCAGCTAAATACCCAATTTATTTTATATTTATGCCATCCCTTGACACTCTCAATACATCACTGAGTTGCTTTAATTCCAACTAATTCTGGCAATTGATAATCATCAAAATTCTTAGAATAATGACTCATTTTATAATATTTCTACGCCTATCCACATCATACTGACTGATCCCAAATGTCCTCATGTTAGGAGATGTCTTAGCACGTAAACGTTGATCTACTTTGTTAGGATTCACCAAATACATACCTGCTCGAAATGCATTCTCCAGTTGTTGTGGTTGATTTCTATGAATCATTCCTATACCAAGTAAACCATTGACCTCAAACTTTTCTTTATTCTCTTTTCGGTTACAGTTGTAATAGCACCCTTGGTTATTGGTAATGGATTGTTGCCAGTACTTGCCAACTTCCTCTCCTAACCATTCATCTCTCCAATGCAGGTTAGCATCATAAATAAGCAATAAATGGCAGTGGTAGCCTTTCTTTGCACCTTGCTCGAATGCCCAAACACACCCTTGTAAACCATGAAAGCAAGTATCTTTATTTGACATTCTATTTCGTAGTATTTCCAAAGCCCTATGAAAGTCTTTAACACCCCAATTCTCTTGATGTTCTTGAAGGATCCCTACATCTACTCGTACAAAAAGCAACCTAGCATAATGATTGAGTATTTTGTTCAAGTAACCTTCTAATTCAATTTGATTTTTTCGTTCTTGATATTTAAATTTATGAATATCTTGAACAGCACTTTTCATTTCATGCTGAATCATGCCTTGTATATAAAATATATGATTTAGTTCAAACCGTAGAATGTCTGCATAAATATGAAAATCTAGTCTTTCCATGATGTAATCCACAAGGTTAATCACCCTTTTAAAAACCTGTATGATTTTGGAATAGCAAAGATCAAATCTATAAATCTGCTTAAACAGTACTACCGCTTCTAATAATTCTCGTTTGAACTCATCATGATCATCAATGAATTGCTCATGACAGGTACTGATTAAAAAATCTTCGATTGAAATAAGAATGGAGGCTTCATTGGCTAATGGAATATTTTGGTACATTTAGGTTCTCACTGAAACATAAGGTTCATATGTAAGTGAGGAATATATTTTTTTACTGATCTTGATTCTAAAGCAGGATTTTGTAGTCATCCTGCTTAGCTGAATATGCTCATAGACTTTTGTAACATACTATAGGGTTGTTAGCGGCAGTGTAAAAATGACCCCCTAATGGCATTTAAAAACTGACCCCCTTGGTTAATATAGCGGTCATTTTGGACTGCTCAACATGTTAACTTTGGAGCAAGCAGTGACAATCCAAATACTTCATCAACAAGGTAAATCTATTAAAGCCATTAGTCGTGAACTGGGGGTGTCCAGAAATACCGTACGTAAATATTTACGGCAAAACACCACACCTCAGTATCAGCGTATACAGCCTAGAATAAGTATCCTTGACCCATATAAACCCTATTTACTCCAACGTGTAAACGCGGCTCATCCTGAATGGATTCCTGCTGTTGTGCTCTACCAGGAAATTTTAGGGTTGGGATATCCAGGAAAGATCAGGATCTTGAGGGAATATCTTGCAACATTAAAACCAGTTGCTCAACCGGAACCGATCATTCGTTTTGAAACCCAACCTGGCCAACAAATGCAAGTGGATTTCACCACGATTCGACGTAACAGCACGACTTTAAAAGCTTTTGTCGCAACATTAGGGTATTCCAGAGCGACTTTCGTGAAATTTTATGATCATGAACGTACGGATGCATGGATCGATGGTCTAGAAAATGCATTTCAGTTTTTTGCAGGAGTACCTCAAGAAATCCTGTTTGATAACGCTAAAACGATCATGATTGAACGGGATGCCTATCAGGAGGGGCAGCATAAATGGAATCCCAAACTGCTCGACTGCGCCAAGAAATACAGCTTTCGTCCTCGCGTATGTAAGCCCTACCGTGCACAGACCAAAGGCAAAGTTGAACGCTTTAATGGATACCTCAAATCAAGCTTTATTGTGCCATTGAAAGCAAGCCTGAAGACTTCGGGTTTACTGTTAGATGTTGATGTCGCCAATGCCCACATTGGCCGGTGGCTGCATGAAACCGCCAATCAGCGGATTCATGCCACCACGCAAGAAAAACCGGCTGTTCGACTGCAACAGGAGCAGCAAAAATTTACGCCATTACCGCAATCAGATACAGGTTCTAGCACTGTACCTGTTGCAGCAGCACAGCATGTCATGCCCTACGAGAGTTTGCAGCATCCCTTATCGGTATATGACCAGTTGCTGGGAGTTTCCTGATGAATCTGCAATACGACCGTATAGAGCAGCTTTGCCAAAAGCTCAATCTGCCTGCCATCGCATCACAATGGTCACATCATGCACAACAAACATTAGGTCAAGATGGAAGTTATGCCGACTTTGTTGAAGCGATCTTGACGCATGAATATGCTGCCAGGCAACAGCGCAGTCAGCAGGTACTGATGAAACTCTCAGGCCTGCCTCAAGTCAAAACCCTGGAAGACTATGATTTTAATTATGCCCTAGGGGCCCCTAAATCACAGGTGATTGAACTGTTCAATCTGAGCTTTATTGCTAGAGCAGAAAATGTGGTGTTTCTGGGGGCTAGCGGAGTAGGAAAAACGCACTTATCTATGGCATTAGGCTATAAGGCCATCATGAACAACATTAAGATCAAGTTCATTACCGCCGCCGATCTCATGCTGCAACTGAGTACAGCCTATCAGCAAGGTAAACTGAAAACCTATATGCAACGTGCGGTAATGGGACCAAAGTTACTGATTATCGATGAAATTGGTTATTTACCGTTTGGACGTGAAGAAGCGAATCTGTTCTTTAACGTGATTGCCAAGCGTTATGAAAAAGGCAGTACGATATTGACGAGTAACTTACCCTTTAGCCAGTGGTCCAAATCCTTTGCAGATGATGTCACGTTGACCGCTGCGATGTTAGATCGGTTATTGCATCACTGTCATGTGGTACAAATATCGGGTGAGAGTTATCGTTTGAAGGATAAAAAAAGAATTGGGATTCAGCCCCAGGTTGAAACTTAATACGAGATCAAAGGGGTCAATTTTACTTTGCCATTTGTAAGGTAAAAGGGGTCAATTTTAGAATGCCGTTGACAGGGTTAGTTCTGAATATTTTAATACTGTGTTATTGATACATAGTCTATAGCCCATTTGAGTATAGGCTATACTGTGCTAAGTGTCTCACTCAACTAGATAAGATATTGTTTATGTTTGATATATTACTTATAGTTAATAATATAAGATACCTGTTAAGCATTCTGAGCTGTTACTTCGATAAGATCATTCATCTACATAACGCTTATCGCCGATGTATCGGATCTTGCTTAGGCTAAAGTTACGCCACTTTTTTATTTTAGAGCTATGATGAATAACCTTAATCCATCCTCTACCAATCAAGATGAAGATTTAACAACAAGCATAGGATCTCAAAAAACTTATGAGCTTAAAGTATTTGATGAAAATGAGGCATATCGCCAACTTGAAATCATTCAGCTCATTTTACATATAAGAAAATCTGAAAAAAAATCTATCTACTTACCACATCAAAAAAAGCAAAATATTTATTTGATTGCTGATAAAAATATACATGACTCTCTTCGAAGAATTGATCCCTATTACTTTGAAGATAGTACATGTACCAGTCCTGAAGTGGACTTATTTCGCAAGGTATTAAAAGAAAATATAATGCTTCATCATTTAACAGTTAGTCAGAGTGATTTTTGGCTTAGAAGTCATAATGATGCTATCGCCCTAGCACCCAATCAATTTATGTTAAAAGCTGAAATTTTAAATGACTTTTACCATCAGCTTGCCTGTGCTATTGCAAGCGATACAATCTATCAAAAAACACTTCTGTCACGCCAAGAAAAAAGTCTCAATCAGAACAAGAAAGCTAAAAGGCTTGCTAAAAAACTATTAAGTACATTCAGAAGGTTACTTATAATTAAAATGGATTTCTCCATACATACTGATCATACAGTCACGCTTGAATTATTAAAAACCTACCTCCGAATGTTCATCAAAAAACTTCATACACCAAATGATAAAGTCCCCCCCATAATCGGTTTTATTTGGAAATTAGAATACTCAGCATTAAAAAGATATCACTATCATTTTCTATTTTTCATGGATGCGAATACTTTTACAGAAGATAAAAACTTTGCCTATAAACTTGGTGAATTATGGCAAAAAATAACCTTAAAAAAAGGAATCTATCAAAGCTTCAATCATGAAGAGCAAGTACGTAAAAATCTTGCTATTGGTATACTCACTCATGATGATCAAGAAAAAATTGACTCTTTAAATAAGATGATTGATCACATAACCAAAACAGAGCAGTTCATTCTTGAAAGGAGCCAAATTAATCAACGAACATTTGGCTACAGCACTCGCAAGTATGCAACAAGGTAAATCAGATACTTTATTATGCTTTAGCTAGATTTATTGCAGAAGAGTAATTCAAAATACTTTAGAATCGACTTCCATCTGGATAGGAACACTATCAGCTTGATTAATTGAATATCTATGAGCACACCAACAAACCAAATAAATTTGATACATACCCACGGTCAAAAAAATTTCTGTGTTAATAAACATAATCTTTCGATTATGCAAGAGATATCATCAATCATCACAAATCCAAGTTATAGTGCATTCAAATTAAAATCCAGTAAGAAGGGTAAATACTATGTCAGTAACTCCCCTCAAACCGATCACGTATTTGAACTTTTACAAAATTTTTCCGGCATAAGTCCAATGCTACTCGAACATAAATTTTTCAAACTTAGTCAAAGTGTAAAAGCATTACACAAAGCTTATTCAAAATTAGGATATGAATTAGATAGGCCAATCAATCATTTATATTTACATAATGAACAATATATCAATTATATTTTGCCTATAGTAAATTCTTTCGTGAATGAATTAAAAAGAGATTCAACGACTCGAATAGCAATGGCTGACAGACTCCAACGCTTAGAACTTATTAATGTATTAAAAAAAGAAAATGCACGAGTAATGAAAAAGCTCTTCAAAACCCAGCAACGATTTAACCTTAATATTTTTACATATGTATTCGATATGAATAAATGTGATTCACGTGATAAATCATTTATTGAGCAAGGGCTTACACAACAAATTTCAGTAATGATTGATAAATTTCATGATAAGTATCAATCTGAAATTTTAGATTTGTTTTTTCGCGTTCAACGTGATTTATCAAATAATTATGTACTAACTGTATATAGTGCTACAGAACGTGAATGTAAACCGCTTTCGATGAAAGATTTCATCCCTCTTAGAAATGAAAAGTATCTTATCATTGCACCAAATACAAATATTATATTAACCCCTCATGAAGTTGATTATCCAATGGATATTCAAGGTGTTGAGGGCACAAATGAAAAGACATGGAAAGCAATCTTCGGAGAAATACTTTTTAAATACAACTATTTTTATTACGAAACTGAATATGTATCACCCAAATTTATTTACAGAAAATGTGCCTCCAACCACTGAATTATATAAAGCTTAATTGACCATTATTTGAATCTGCATATTATATAAAAAATATATTTAATCTTTATTAAATAAAATTTCCTTTAATATTTCAGGCTGATTTCTTAACTCATGGATGATTGTTTCAGCAATGTATCCACCACTGTAAGGCATCTTATACCCAAACTTTTCCATCTCTTTAGAAGGATATTTTGCTTTCAGTATCTGATTAAGATTATTAAGTTCGAGCTGTAATTTTTCTATTTTTTTCGCAATTGATGCTGGCTTTCTTCGCACGCCTTCAGACTGAGCTTTAGCGTACAACTGCTTACTCTCCTGTTCTAATTCACTGAGCATTTTTTGCTTAAGCACAAGTTCAGACTGAAGCCACTCAATATCGTAAACCTCAAAAGCTTTGACCAGATCATCAAGCACAAAATGAACAGCTTGATTTAGATTCTTCCATTTACCACGACGCGCCACCTGCTCTCTTAAAGTGCGATATAAAATTTCCCGTCTTGGATATAAATGCTTGTCGTAACGAGCTTTGACTGCAATGATTGCCTTTGCACTTTTGGCAAGTGTACGGTTCTGAATAAACTCCACCCCACCAAGAATTTGCACATAAGCAATTAAAATATCTGAATATTGCCTTTGGAAAATTTTGGCAGGCAAGTTATTCACCTCAAGTCTTAATGTATTTATCTGCATTAAAAGCTGTGCAATCTGGAATGGCTTGAAAGGGATTGAAACCACATCTCCCATCATTTCTAAATGAAAAGCTGACTGCTCACTCAATGGAAAATCATTCTGCTGCATTCTTTTTATGATTTTTTCTTTTTGATCAATATATGATTGATTCTCCGTTTCTATTAATTCATTATCCAATTCACACTGATAGTAGTAACCAAAGTTTAACCATATATCCTGCTCAAGCTGCTCTAACCTTGATAATTTTTTATCAATCATAATTTATTAAAATACAGATAATTGCATAGCATAATACTACTATATTTCTAGATATGCGTACTGCTCTATTTTAAACATTTTCTAAATTTTATAGTTACCCCATCAATGAACTGATCTAATAGTTTTAACATTATAGGTTGATTTCCAGCCAATATTTAAGGTTAAAAAATTAGTTCTTTTATCTAATTGCGATAATCACAAAAGGATCAAAGATATGGGCTACTTAACATCTAAAGAAATTCGCCACAAACTCAAAAATTGCTCTGCATCTACTTTATGGCGTTACCAACAACCTAATCAAAAAATGTTCGAGCAACCAATGCCTCAACCTATTAAGAAATGCGCTGGCTCTACTAGCCTTTGGGATGAAGAAACGTTTAACGAATGGTTAATCAAATATTTCAATAACAACCAAATGAGTAATCTGTCTAGCTAGACAGATTACTTAACTTTTTCCACCATTTTTTATAAGCCTTCGACATCTCTTTTTGATAATCATAATAGTCATATGTCCCCTGTTCCCCAGGCATCACATGACCAACCATCAGTTCCGCAACATCCCTACTTGTAAACGCACTGAAATTTGTCCTTGCTGTACGCCGTAAATCATGCATAGACCAATGATCCATTTCAATTTTATAATTCTTCCTTGCAAATTGCATGAAGTTATAAGGGGTATCTGTTGGCCCACTACGCCCCATTGGCTCTTTGCCATTTTCATGTGGGAAAATGTATTCAGAATTACTCAAATCCATTGCAGACTGAAGCCACGGTTTGATCTCATCAATAATAGGTCGAACAATGTCCCCTTTACTTTCTCCTGTCTTATGATTTTCATACGGTACTGTCCATGTATTTTTACTAAAATCAAAATCTGATTTCCGTGCAAGCCTCAACTCACTATATCGATTACCATAAAACAAACATAACTTGAGAAATAAAACATTCCTTAATGATGTTCTAGACTCATCACAAATTTTAAAAATTAAAGACAACTCATCATCTTGTAATACTCGAACAGTTTTATTTTTCTTAATATTCAAGTCACGCTTTCCAGTGATATGTCTTATGGGATTTTGCTCAATTAATTTTCGATTAATCCCCCAATCCAAACACTGCTTTGTATTCGTAAGAATGCGATCAGTTATCGATGGCGACTGTTTAAATTGCTCTTCTAGTAAATCTAACCACATATGTAATGTGATTTGCTCAGCAGGTATGCTACCTAACTTTGGAAAAACATAAAGTTCAAATGATCTTAAATATTGATCTGCATTCTTTTTATTAGGAATACTATATTTCGCATGCCACTCACGAAATAACGCTTCAAAAGTTATAGCCTCTGTGATCTTGTGAAGCTCTACTTTTTTATGAATACGCGGGTCATGTCCCTTTTCTAAAATTGCTTTCATTTTCTGCAATTCAATACGAGCCTCTTTAAGGCTCATATTTGGATAGGTTCCCAAGTCTAAACGAGCTTGCTTATCGTTATATCGAAAACGCATCTGAAAAGTGAGTTTTCCTTTTTGCGATACACGAACGCTCAATCCATCTTGATCAGACTCTGTATGTATAGCTGAACGTTCACGATCTAGATTCTTCTTAAGCCACGTATCTGTTAAAGGCATTTTACTCCACCTGTGTACATATTTTTTTCAAATAGAAAATTCTAGAAAATGTGTACACACATATGTACACAAACATACTGACTAGACTTGAAATCTATTGAATGGGGTTGAAAGATATACCAGATAAAGAATATCAATATTTTTATATTTTTACAGCACTTACAATGCTTTTATTATTATATTTGAAATAGGTTGAATGGGCTTGAATAGATATCAAATATTTGGGTGGGAAATAATAGCGAACGTACGTCGCTGGGCGACTTGTGCCGCCAGTTCTTGCTTAAAGCTCATGAAATACACCTACTGCTCAATGCACAGCATTCGAGATCAAATTCGATCAATATGAAAAAAATTGGCGATATTGTAGCAGAGTTTCAGGGTGGAGTTCCGTTAGCCATGTTGTCTATCCTGACGCTCAATGAATTAGAGCGCTATTAACGGAATTGTAAGTTTTCTAGTCGTTGTTCATCTACCGGCAAGCCCAGCAAAAAGCCTTGTAACTGTTCACAACCGAGCCGGGTTAAAATTTCTGCTTGCGTTTCTGTTTCAACACCTTCGGCGGTCACCACCAAGCCCAGTTTTATGGCCAGCTGAATAATGCTTTCCAGAATCATTTCCTCTTTGGAGCCAACTGCCAGATTTTTGATAAATTCCCGGTCAATTTTTAACTCATCTACGGCGAAATTCTTTAAATAGAGAAAACTGGAATGCCCTGTACCAAAATCATCAATGGCTAGACGGATGCCCATTTGTCTTAAGCGCTTAAAGCTGCGCATACTCACATCAATATGATGCATGGCAGTCGATTCAGTAATCTCGATCATTAAATGCTGAGGACTGATTTTATATTGTGCAAATAACTTTTCTAAAGTACTAAACAAATGCTTATGCTCAAATTGTACTGCAGACAAATTGACCGCGATAGGGAAAAATTCAGTATGTGTCTGTTGCCATTTTTGAATCTGCTGACAGGCCAGCTCCAATGCACAATAGCCCATTTGAATAATCAGTCCGGTTTTTTCAGCCGCATTGATAAACAGATTCGGGCCGAGCAAACCAAACTGGGGATGGTTCCAGCGAATTAATGCCTCTACCCCACACAAGCTATGGTCTTTGGTCCGAAACTTGGGCTGATAAAACAGCACAAACTGCTGCTCTTCCACGGCTTTATATAGGTCATTAACCAGGGTACTCTGGCTCTTGCTTTCATCCTGGTCGGTAGAATAATTAAAGACTGAATAGGTATTGCGCCCCTGATACTTGGAACTCAGCATGGCGGCATCAGCATTGACCAGCAGATCCTGTAAATTCTTGCCGTGTTCCGGATACATGGCAATGCCAATACTGCCCGAGATATGAATACTCTTGCCTTCAATCAGGAAACTTTCCTGAATCAGTTCAAGAATCTGTTCTGACATTTTTGCAGCTTTGGCGACAGATGTGTTTTCCAGTACCAGCAGAAATTCATCCCCACCAATTCTGAGCAGCTTGGAATGATGGCCTAATAACAGATGAATCCGCGTGGTCAATTGAATCAGCAACTGATCACCGACCAGATGGCCAAACACATCATTGACTGCTTTAAAACGATCCAGATCGATATATAAAAAAGCAATTTCATGCTGCTGTTCGGACTGACCTGAAAACAGCAGATTTGCATATTCAGCCAGATACAAACGGTTAGGTAATTTGGTCAGATTGTCCTGAATGGTCTGATTTTCAATTTGTTGATTGGCCCATGCAAGCTGACGGTTGCGTAATCCCACACGCAGTTCGGACACGATGATACAAATCAGCGTTACCAGCAGCAATCCACTCATCAGTATCATGGCCAGAAATAGCTGATCATGTGCCTGAACTAATTCCGGTGACTGTTGCATATGGGCGGCAGTAAAATTGAATGACATCATGCTAATAGAGTGCATGCCAAAGATGCTGAGTGCGATCACACCTAATACGAGAACTGACCGGAAAAATGACCAGGTACTTCTGGTACTTCTGGTACTTCTGGTACTTCTGGTACTTCTGGTACTTCTGGTACTTCTGGTACTTCTGGTACTTCTGGTACTTCTGGTACTTCTGGTACTTCTGGTACTTAACCAGAAGATAAACATAGATGCAGTGCATATCACCAGAACAGACAGAAGCATCAAGCCCAAATTCATCTCATATTTATTCAGCACAAAACCTGCTGTCAGCCCAATAAAATGGATCAACCAGATCAATAGGCCCAATAGCATGGCGGTTAGCATTAAACTGAAGGTTTTAAAGTTTGACTGCGAAGTGCCTGAAGTAAATTTTTTAATCCGTGCGATGAGATAGCAAGCGACCAATGCAGAAAGAACGGAGCTGATGACCAAACCAATATCATGCTGAATATCAATCATATAAAATGTTCCCCATCGGTGATCATTTTTATTATGCTCTGCACTGATATTTCCATTTTCACCCGGTCAAATTTGAACTCAGTAAAATCTCAAGACTGACTATCCATGCAAGCCAATTGGTCTGCAACAACATCAGTCTTAACTAAAATTTAGAATTTATATTTCTTTCTTTTGAAGTTGAGAATTGCCCCAAAAATAAAACTCAACAGAAAAATAAAATACAACTTATATATTAGAAGTGTTTCAAATTTAAGCAAATATTTAGCTTCATTTTTTTAGCTCATTTATTCGATCACCATCACAATTTTTTTCTTTTTATTTAGACAGATGGCACTTCATAGCAAAATTTTATTTGGATTTTTGTGCAGATTTACAAAATAAAAAAATAGCCTGTCGAGACAGGCTATTTTTATCAACGATCAATGAGGCTAAAACTTAGGGTTTTGCCTGTAATTTGGCATAGTCCAGTAACACATTTGCCGCTTCAATCACAAACGCTTCTTCTTCAGGCAGAGCCGGACGTTCTTTGGCCTTCATCTTGGCACGTGTTTCAATCAAGGCATCCAGTGAAGCCTGATAACTTTCCCAGTTTGGATAAGGTTTCAGACCTGTTGCAGCACGACGAGTGTTTTCTGCATCCAGCGTTTTTTGCTCCATGGCAATCAACTCAGCTTTACGCTGTTGCAAGTCCAGTACCTGACGTTTCTCTTCTTCAGCTTTCTTCATCACGGCTTTACGCTGTTCTAAATACTTGAACTGAGAATCCAGTGTGACCCGTTGCTGAGAAAGTTTAGCCAATTCAGGAACGTATTTCTGTACTGCACCTTCGCGTTTAAATGGTGCGGTTGGAATAGTATCCCACTGCAGGGCATTTTTGGCCTTACGCTCACCAAACTCCTCGTTATAAATATCGACCAGTTTAATGTCCGGAACGACCCCTTTATTCTGGGTACTGCCACCGGTCACACGGTAGAATTTACGCTGCGTCAATGTCGCCTGACCATGCGCCAGACTATCCAATTGTACTTGTGCTGTACCTTTACCGGTGGTAGTACTGCCAATCACAATCCCGCGTTCATAATCCTGAATCGCAGCAGAGTAAATTTCACTGGCCGATGCAGAGGCAAGATTCACCATCACTGCCAGTGGACCTGCATAGGTTTGTGCGCCGCCATCATCATCCTCAAAGACGCTGACATTGCCATTGCCATCACGGATCTGTACCACTGGACCAGACTTGATTACCTGCCCCAACATACGTGCCACTTCTTCCAGTGAACCGCCCGGGTTATTCCGCAAATCGACAATAATTCCGGCAACATTCTTCGCTGCCAGCTCTTTCAAGGCCTTGTTGGTATCTTCAGACACCGAACGATAATCGGTACCGGCACGGCGTGCGCGATAGTTCAGGTAGAACGACGGAATTTCGATCACACCATATTGATATTTCTTGCCATCGCGTTGAATGTCGACCACACGTGTACGCACACCGGCATCTTCTTCCTGAATCACGTCACGGGTAATGGTCACATTACGTGCCTGCCCCATGGCAGCACCCGCACCGAGCAAGCGTAGAGTGACTTTCGTGCCACGTTTACCACGAATCAGACCGACAATTTCATTACTTGGCCAGCCAATGACATCGACCATTTGCTCGCCGTCTTGGGCTACACCAATGATACGATCACCTGATTTAACTTGACCGGATTTGCTGGCCGGACCACCTTCAACGATGGTTTCAATCTTGGTATAATCTTCATTGCCACGCTCCGGACGAATCGATACGCCGACGCCTTCCAGCTGTAAAGTGGTCTGACGATTCAGCTCCATCGCATCCACAGGCGGGAAGTAATTACTGTGGGGATCATAAGTCAGCATCATCGCGTTCAGTGTCTTGTCGAGCACATCATCACTTTTGACGCGGCTGAGACGTTCCAGTTGACGGGTATAACGCTTGGTCAAGGTTTGCGCAGGCGTTAGATCTTCAGGACCAGTCAGGTCTTGTCCATTGGCCAATTCCGGATTGGCTTTCAGCGCTTTCTGCTTGGCCAATTCCTCTTCTTTACTGATGGTCAGATTGATCAGCTGAAACACCAGCATTTTTGACCAATGCGCGCGCTGTTCAGCTTCAGTTTTAAAGAACGGCGCTTTCTCACGATCCGTTTCGATATAAATACTTGGCTGATTCAGATTCTGCGGTTTTTTCAGCTCATTCAACATATAGGTGTAGAACTGGTGCAAGCGCTGTTGATATTGCGCATGCATTTCATAAGGACCAGACAAATTGCCGGCTTTCAGATTGGCACCAAAATTGGCACCATAGCGTTTCTTATAGTTTTCAACTTCTGGAGCCAAAAACAGACTATGTTCCGGATCAAGACTATCAATATAGAAATCAAAAATACGCTGTGAGGTCTGGGCATCCAGACGCATATTTAAATAATGCTGACGGTCAACCAGGGTTGCCAGCTGACGTGACACCAGCGCCTGCTCTTGAGATGGCTGAATTGCTTTACTGACCACTTCATTACTATTGGCCGCAATCGCATCATTCACTACATGGGTAAAAAAGAATCCACCTGTCGCAATCGCAACTGCGCAAGCTATAGTTTGAAATTTCATAAATAATTCGTACTTCCTTGGCCTAGAGACCAATGTGACCGTGTTGCTTTTCGACCAGAATTTAACGTATTCAGCATCTTAAACAACTTAATATGTTTATGTCGTGTAGTTTTATCATATTCTGTGCTGACAAAGTGTAGCAAATCATTGCAGAATTCAGGTATTGTTTTCTCCGAAAAACTCTAAAACGGATTCCGCATATGATTGGCGCATTGATGCTCGACATCGCAGGCACAACCCTCACTCAAGAAGATATTGAACTATTAAGTGCGCCGCAAGTCGGTGGAGTGATTTTATTTGGTCGCAATATCGAATCTCCGGCGCAAGTCCGTGCTTTGACCGATCATATGCGTCAGGTGCGTCCTGATATTTTAATTGCGGTCGATCAGGAAGGCGGTCGTGTCCAGCGTTTAAGACAAGGCTTTACCCTGCTGCCTGCAATGGGAAGATTTGGCGAACTTTATAGTAATGATCCACAGCGTGCTTTGGAACTGGCTGAAAAATGCGGCTGGCTGATGGCAGCTGAAGTGCTGGCTGTTGGCATTGATTTCAGCTTTGCCCCGGTACTGGACTTGAATGATATCAGTGATGTGATCGGTGATCGTAGCTTTGCCCAAAATATCCAGGACATTATTCCACTAGCCAGCGCATTTCTAAAAGGTATGAAACGTGCCGGTATGGCTTCAACTGGTAAACATTTCCCCGGGCATGGCTCGGTCAAAGCGGACTCACATGTTGCTGCAGCGATTGATACGCGCTCCTATGCAGAAATCCAGCAAAAAGACATGCGAAGCTTTATCCAACTGCAACCACAACTAGATGCGCTGATGCCGGCTCATGTCATCTATAGTCAGGTCGATCCCAATCCGGCAGGCTTCTCGGAATTCTGGATTCAGAAAGTTTTACGTCAGGAGCTTGGTTTTGACGGTGTCCTGTTCTCGGATGATTTAAGCATGCAGGCCGCATGTGTCGCAGGCGGTGCCGATGCCCGAATTCAGGCCGCACTCAAAGCTGGTTGTGATATGGGTCTGGTCTGCAATGATCGTGCAGCACAATGTATTGCACTGGAAGGGATTGTAGATTTGCCCCTCCCGAACCAGCAACGCCTGGAATGCATGCGCGGCAACATCCCGAACATCCAGATTGGTGACGAACTGAATCTGGGTGAAGAATGGCGCGAGATCCGTGATGAAATACTGGCATTTAAACAGCAGTCCAGCTAAAACTTTTTAAATCCAATCAATATGAAAAAGGGGCACGACAAGGTGTTCCTTTTTTATTATAGTAATGAAAAGTTTACACTTTTATTTAATCAACTTAAAAATAACAATAAGGTCAGAACTATATGACAGACTCACTTTCGCAACATCGCCATATTTCTTTTACGGCGCACTATACCGGCTATATCTGGTATCAAATGGGGATCTCACATCCAGCCTTTGCTACATCCAAAGGCAAGTTTCTGGCCAAACTGTTGCATCCACTTGAATCCTGGGCAGAACGCCATGTTGGCGGTAGCATGCGTACGACACTTAAACAGCGCCATCAGATGATTGATGAGCATTTGTGTCAGCTAATTGAGCAACACCCACAACCTCAGGTTCTTGAAATTGCCTGTGGCCTATCTCCACGCAGCTGGAATTTCAGACAGAAATTTCCCGAGATTAATTATCGTGAACTGGATCTGCCCGATATGGCCAAGATCAAGACTCAGGCTTTGCAGCAAATCGATCAGCATGCCCCTGAAGTCCTGACTGCCGATATTTTTAGTGAAGAGCTGGACTGTATTTTTCAGATGTTTGACCGCAACCAGCCCTTAGTGGTCATTAGCGAAGGACTGATTAATTATTTTGATCAGCAGATGTTACGTATTCTGATGCAGGGTATTACAGAAAATGCGCAGTATTTCCCGGCAGTTCACTATCTCAGCGATATTTATCCTGAACCAGTGAAAAATAAACTGGCGAACTTTATCTGGAGCAGTAGCCGTCTACTTAAATTCATGTCTCGAAGTGCGTTTGCCTTTCATTTTAAATCCCCCCAAGAATTGCAGCACTTTTTTCAAGATGCAGGATTTGACCAGGTTGAAGTACAACAACCTCAACGTTATTTTGCCAAGCCTCGTCAGCCAAACCCGGCACCAGAACAAGATGAACATTTAGGGGATCTGGTCTGGATGATTCATGCCGTGAAAAAAAACAGCGTTTAAGTACGCTGTTTTTTAATGCTGCTGTTTTTTAAATTGCTGCATCAAATACTTCAGTTTGTGACAGTACTTTTTGCATTTGTACAAAGCGTAATAAGCGTTCTGCGACTTCAAAACTGCCATGTTTGAATAAGGCACGCAGCTGAGTATCATCCTGCTCAAAGATCAGGCACTCAATCTGAAACTCCCCAACATCATCTTCCAGATGCAAGGCCAAGTCACGAGGATAAGCTGTTGCGCATACTGCCTGTTTTGCATCTAACTCCAGCAATACCCCAAAGAAATTCATGTCCACGATCTCTGCTTTTAAAATGAGATCAGAATGACGATGACTGAGGAAACGCTGTGAATCTTGCACCTGAATCCTCTCTTCACCGCGACGTTCAAGCTGCTGTATCTGTTCGCGAGTAAACGGAATAATGCCGTCCAGTTGATCAACTGCTTCATCGCGTAAAAAGGTTGCAAATAAATGCATGGTTTCTTTACGACGTTGCAGCTGCGGTACATGATCGGCGCCTGCAATTTGCACGTACTGCATATCCGGGCATTGCAGAGCAAAATTCGCATTTTCATGTGGCAAGGTAAAACTGTCATATTGCCCACATGCCACCAGCACTTTGCACTGCGGAATCGGCACATTGGTCAGACGCAATAAACGGTTGCAGTTAATATCATAGCGGTCCTGCTCGGTCACCGTAAATTCTGCCATCTGTTTAAAGAACAAACGCTTTGCAGTCGGTGACATACGGGTTTCTGTCAAACGTGCATGATTCACCAGATACAAAATCACGGCCTGACCAAATTCATCCATACGTTGTTCTTTCATCAGATGTAAGGATTCTTCCAGCAGCATGCGCCAGCTTTTACGGGTTTTCTGCATCACTCCCATCAGGATCATCCGGTCTACCAGTTCAGGACGCTGATCTGCCAAACAGGAGGCCACCACTGACCCCAGGGACATGCCTAAAATTGCCACTTGGGGCAGTTGCATCTGTTCCAGCCAACGCCCCAGCATCGCAGCAAGATCTTCGAGTTCAAGTGTTCCGGCAGACAGACCTGTATCGACATTACTAATCTGCTGGTTGGCCCCCATGGACGGCAGATCTATCAAAATGATGGGACCTGCATCAAAAAGCTGTTCTACACAGTATTTGTAGGAATTAAAATTCTGGAAAGCTCCCCCAATAATCACCATGGGTCTTAAATGCAAGGTATCCGGACGGGCGATCGCCATATATTCGATTTTCCAGCCCTCCATCCAAGTCGTACGTGGCGGCTGCTTAAAACTGTGCTTATCATAAAGATCAAAAAAGCCCTTATGGCTAGGTTGTTCCAATACATGGGCATCCATGTGGATAATGGAATTCATATTCCTTTTCCTCCGTCCTTGCCTTATTTTTATTGTGCAAGTCATGCTTAACAGATCTTATATTTCAGGCGCATTCCGGTGTGCCTGAACACGCATCCTGCTCTTTAATAGTTATAAATGACATCAATGTCGCGTGTTTCATTCTATACAGAGCTGCTTTTCACAAGCAACCGCTTCAGTGACCACTTATCTACTTTTAAACAGAAAACAATTTCAAAATGTTTAGAAGTCTGCGAAAACGGATGATTTTTAATAGATGGGCTTCATTGTGCAGCAGCAGGCTGTTAATATCGAAATGAAATTTCTAAGTGATCAAACCGCTATGCAAGAGTCTATTGAACAATACATGCAAACGGTAGGACAGCAGGCACGCCAAGCGTCTCGCATTTTGGCTCGCGCGTCCACCCAAACTAAAAATAATGCGTTATCCGCTATTTATACGGCTTTGGAAAATAGCCAAGCTGCTATTTTGGTTGCTAACCAGAAAGATATGACTAAGGCGCATAATAACAATCTGGACCCTGCCCTGCTTGATCGCTTAGAACTCAACCCCGCGCGCTTTAAAGGTATGTTACAGGGCCTGAAAGATGTCATTGGCCTGAAAGATCCGATTGGTGAAATTAGTGATATGGCTTATCGCCCATCCGGGATTCAACTGGGCAAGATGCGTGTGCCTTTGGGTGTGGTCGGCATGATCTACGAGTCACGTCCTAACGTCACGTTGGAGGCGGCATCACTCGCGCTCAAATCAGGCAATGCCATTATTTTACGGGGCGGCTCAGAAGCTCTGGAATCGAATCAGGCAATTGCAGTCGCGATTCAGCATGGCCTGAAAGTCGCAGGCTTGCCTGAGGCTGCCGTACAGGTCGTGAATACGACTGACCGCGCTGCAGTGGGTCAGTTGATTACCATGACCGAATATGTGGATGTGATTGTGCCTCGTGGTGGCAAGAGCCTGATCGAACGGATTACCGAGGAAGCACGCGTACCGGTCATCAAACATTTAGATGGCAACTGTCATGTCTATGTGGAAGCTCAAGCGGACTTGTTGAAAGCCTTGCCGATTGCGCTCAATGCCAAAACCCATCGCTATGGCGTATGCAATGCCATGGAAACCCTGCTGGTCGATGAAAAAGTCGCTGAAGAATTCTTGCCACGCATTGCAGAGCTATACCAAGAGAAAAAAGTTGAACTGCGTGGTTGCCGGGAAACCCAGCGTATTCTTGGAGATGCAGTCATTACGGCCACTGAAGAAGACTGGTATACCGAGTATCTGGGTCCGATTCTGGCGATCAAAGTTGTTTCTGGTATAGAAGAAGCGATTGAGCACATTAACAAATATGGCTCGCATCATACTGATTCTATTATTACAGAAAACTACAGTCTGGCTCGCGAATTTCTGGCGGGTGTAGATTCAAGTTCGGTTATGATCAATGCCTCTACTCGTTTTGCAGATGGTTTTGAATATGGCTTAGGTGCTGAAATCGGCATTTCGACCGATAAAATCCATGCTCGTGGCCCAGTCGGACTTGAAGGCCTGACTTCGCAGAAATGGATTGTCTTTGGTGATGGTCAGATTCGCCAATAAGTATTCAGATCGCGCATTTAAAACAGCCTCATTTATGAGGCTGTTTTTTATGGACAGAAAAATTGACACTGAAATAGATGGATCAGAACCTTCGGGTCATTTTATTCATGAATCTCTTTATAGAATTGTATGTAAAAACAATATTTGCCTTTTCAGGCGCTAAACTAAAGAATTAATCTGTTCTAAAATTAAATTTAAGCAGAGTTTAGTATTCTTGTTGATTATATTTTCAGCATCATTTTATTTATAAATGAAAACTATGAACTGATAAATTTTAGTTATTATTGTTAAATCGGTCGATAATGCTTAAGTCTAATCTGCTAAAGTCTATCTAGGACAGAAAAAAAACAAATGTTAAAACATATTCATTGATCTGGATTGCTGCTTCATTGCCCGCAATTGGGTCAAGCAAATGGACGAAAATTTTAATTAAAAATTGGGTAATCAATCGTGTCTAAATCAGTATTAGTTATTAATTGTGGCTCTTCTTCAATCAAGTTTGCATTACTTCTTGAGGAGCAGAATTTCCGTATTCATGGTTTAGCTGAGAATTTAGGCACAGAGAATGCTCGCATTAAAGGTGTGACGGTTGGCAATGAGCCGGTCGATATCCATATTCCATTTGCTGACCACAAAAAAGCACTTGAAGTGGGTCTTGAACGTCTGGCCAACTACCGTCCGGACGCGATCGGTCACCGTGTCGTACATGGTGGCAGCCTGACCAAGGCTGAACTGATCAATGACGAGATTATTGAAAAAATTCGTGAAGCAACGCCGCTTGCGCCATTACACAATCCGGCACACTTAATTGGTATTGAAGCAACCAAACGCTTATTCCCGGAATTACCACAAGTTGCAGTATTTGATACTGCCTTCCATCAAACCATGCCAGCGCATGCTTATCGTTATGCCCTGCCGAAATTTTTATATACTGCTCATGGTGTGCGTCGCTATGGCTTCCACGGGACGAGTCATGCCTATGTTTCAGAACGTGGTTCTGAACTGGCAGGTAGTTTCAAACAAGGTGGCTGGTTAACTGCGCATTTAGGTAATGGTAGCTCGACCTGTGCCGTTTGGAATGGGCAAAGTGTAGATACTTCAATGGGCTTAACTCCGCTTGAAGGCATTGTTATGGGCACACGCAGTGGTGATGTCGATCCAAGCCTGCATAGTTTCTTGGCGAAAAACCTGGGTTGGGACATTTATAAAATTGACAAGATGCTGAATAGCCAAAGTGGTCTTTTGGGCTTGTCTGATCTGTCCAATGACATGCGTACCCTGATTGAAGCCTCAGAGCAAGGCAATGAAGATGCCGCACTGGCGATTGAAGTTTTCTGCTACCGTTTAGCTAAATCTCTGGCAGCGTTGAGCTGTGGTCTGCCACGTCTTGATGGTCTGTTCTTCACTGGCGGCATTGGCGAAAACTCGGCGTATATCCGCGAAAAAACCATGACTTATCTGCCTCATTTTGGTTTCAATCTGGATAAAAACGCCAACAATGAATTGAAACGCGGTACCGAAGGCCGAATCGATTCAGGCACAGGCCCACAAATCTGGGTAGTGCCAACAGATGAAGAAGGCCGTATCGCACAAGAAGTTCAAAGTGTTGTTGAACTTGAAGTGGAGCGCAATACTGCAAAAAAGTCTAAAGCTGAGGTAACGCCTGCATAAGCAGGCTTAGCCACTTTTTAACTGATTTTTATTATTCTGCGACTGACATAACTTATGAAAACAATTTTATTGGTTCCCACTGGGGAAGGCGTAGGCTTAACTTCTGCATGTTTGGGCCTGATTTATGCACTGGAATGCCAAGGGGTAAAAGCTGGTTTCCTGAAACCTTTTGCTCAGGAATTGAATGAAATCGAAGACCGCACCACGGCTTTGTATCGTCATATTTCTCAAAGTGAAACGGTTGAACCTATCCGTTATAGCAAAGTCTTGCAGCAGATCAATCTGGGTGAACAGGATGAATTGCTTGAAGAAGCGGTGCGTCTGCATCGTCAAATTGCTAAACAGCATGACCTAATTATTGTCGAAGGGCTGTTGCCAAATACTCAGGACAGTTTTGCCGATGATTTGAATGCTTCACTGGCACAAGCACTGGATGCCAAAGTTATTGTCGTCAGCAATGCCAATATTCAGCAGCCAAGCCAAACCGCAGATAAAGTTGAACATCAGCTGCGTAATTTTGGTGGCGCCAGCTCTACCCGTCTGGCAGGTATCATGTTGATGCGCACCAAGGGTCTACCTGAAGAATCTGCGCAGATTCCTGTCACGCTGAATCCGGATTTACGCCTTAAAGCTGAAACCGCAGAATTTATCACCGCCATTCGGCAGACGCATCCGCATATTGGCTCTGAAAAATTGCCAGTGATTGGCTTGGTGCCTTTCAGTAAAACCTTAAGTGTGCCGCGTATGTCTGATCTGGCAGCCCATATTTCTGCCTACTGGATCAACGAAGGCGAAGCCAAACAGCGCCGTGTGCAACACAGTAGCCTGATTTCAGCCAATATTGAACATGAACTACATAAGTTTGTAGCTGGCGAATTAATTATTAGTGCCTCTGACCGGATTGATGTATTACTGGCAAGTAGTCTGGCCAGCAGTAATGGGATTCCTTTGGCCGGTCTGGTGCTGACTGAACATCAACAGCCAAATGATCATGTACTGGAATTCTGCCAGGCTGCCATCAAGCAAGGTTTACCGATTTTACATACACCACTCAGCACGTTTGAAACCGCACAAAAACTGGCAAATCTCAGCAATGAAATTCCAGTGGATGATACCGAACGTGCAGATCAGGTGACACGTTTTGTTTCAAGCCATATCAATCCGGAATGGCTGAATCAAATGTTGAATGGTTCTTATAAGCCACGTCTGTCACCTTCCGCTTTCCGTCATGAACTGGTACAGAAATCGATTGCTGCGAAAAAACGTATTGTACTGCCAGAGGGTGATGAACCGCGTACCGTACAGGCTGCGGCCATTTGTCAGGCGCGTGGTATTGCACAGTGTATTTTGCTGGCCAAGCCTGAAGCTGTGCTAGAAGTAGCCAAAGCTCGCGGTATTGAATTGCCTGAAGATCTGGAAATTCTTGATCCGGATCTGGTGCGTGAAAACTACATCGACAAGATGGTGGAGCTGCGTAAAGGCAAGCTCAACGAACTACAGGCCCGTGAACAACTGCAAGATACAGTAGTACTTGGCACCATGATGCTGGCGCTGGATCAGGTTGACGGTTTGGTGTCGGGTGCAGTGCATACCACGGCGAATACGGTACGTCCTGCTTTCCAGCTGATTAAGACTGCTCCGGATTACTCACTGGTATCTTCCGTATTCTTTATGCTGTTGCCAGATGAAGTCTATGTGTATGGTGACTGTGCGATCAATCCGGACCCTGATGCAGAACAGCTGGCCGAAATTGCAATCCAGTCCGCCGATTCTGCCAAAGCCTTTGGTATAGATCCACGCATTGCTATGATTTCCTATTCGACAGGAACTTCGGGTACTGGCGCTGATGTGGAAAAAGTCGCGGAAGCTACACGCATTGCCAAAGAACGTCGTCCTGACCTGTTGATTGATGGGCCATTACAATATGATGCAGCATCGGTGGAAAGCGTGGGGCGCCAAAAGGCACCTGATTCACAAGTGGCTGGACGTGCCAATGTATTTATTTTCCCGGATCTGAATACCGGTAACACGACCTATAAAGCGGTACAACGTGCTGCCAATGTAGTCAGTGTTGGACCAATGCTGCAAGGCTTGAATAAGCCGGTCAATGACCTGTCGCGTGGTGCCTTGGTCGATGACATCGTGTTTACCATTGCCTTAACCGCGATTCAGGCCGAGCAGCAAGAAGTTTAATACTTCTTGAATTTAAGTTTTCCAAACCATCTGATTGAAAAATCAGGTGGTTTTTTTATAAAAAAACACTCATAGCTTCAATAAATTCAGCACGCGATCATTATCTCGTTTTAATAAACAATAAAAATGCCAGTCTTTCGAACTGGCATTTTCAACGGTTACTCATAAAGTCTGTGACATAAAAAATTAAGCTGAAGCAGCCCTGCTTTTCAGTCCACTAACTTTAATTTCTTATAAGGTAGTCCACTCTTTACGTACCTCTTCCGCAGTTTTATTGAGCACGACGCTATCGTCTTTGATTTCACTTACCCAACTCAAGGGAATCAGATGATGCTCATTATTTTCATCATCACTTCTTGTTAATTTAATTGAATCCTGACCTTCTAAATGGTCCACCTTCCCGACTTGAGTACCACATGAAGCAATGACTGAAGCATGTTCTTTAATATCACTTGCATTAAAATTGTTCATTCTACTTGCCTGTTTCTAGAAGTTGAGAGAAACAGTCTAAGCAATAAAAAATGCCGCATGTGTAAGGGTTTTCAGGCTTTGAGTTTTTCTGGGTTAAAAATGTAAATGGTCAACATGGCTTGAGTAAGCTATAGGAGAGATGCTTTTTAAATTTGAGTTTTCAAATATTTTTATAACTGGATTTGAAGATTTGAAGATTTGAAGATTTGAAGATTTGAAGATTTGAAGATTTGAAGATTTGAAGATTTGAAGATTTGAAGATTTGAAGATTTGAAGATTTGAAGATTTGAAGATTTGAAGATTTGAAGATTTGAAGATAGGTTAATTTTTTATGTCTTAAAATAAAAAAGAAGATAAAGCTTAGGCTTGATCTTCTTTCTGACCGTACATCCAAGTTGCAGCGATATATACACAAAAACCAGCTGCCATCAAAATACCTGTAACCATTGTTAGGATCTCCCGTTTCAATAGCTGCATTATGTAAAAGTTTTATGACAGTTATATGACAATCTGGTTTTTTATTAAATTTAAAATAATTAATAAAATTCAATTGCTTAATACGGAATAAGCAAAATTATGCGTATTTTTTATCTGAAATATGACATTGAATATGACAACTTGCTGTCATATTTGACCCATGGAATAGCTAAAGTCCTTGCTCAGATTGCTTAAACTATAAACTTTCGGCCAATGCTCGCCCAAAATGCCCACAACCCGATTCTTTTGTCTTATAATTTAGCCCGCTAGCTATCAGCCCGCTCAAGAGATATTTGTATGACAACTATTATCAAGCAAGATGACTTGATCACATCGGTTAAAGATGCGCTTCAGTTCATTTCTTACTATCACCCACAAGACTTTATCCAAGCGATGAGCCGTGCGTATGATCGTGAAGAGAACAAAGCTGCTAAAGATGCGATCGCACAAATCTTAATTAACTCACGCATGTGTGCAGAAGGCCACCGCCCAATCTGTCAAGATACCGGTATCGTCAACGTATTTGTTGAAGTGGGCATGGACGTTAAATTCGATTTAACCATGAGCCTGGATGATGCAATCAATGAAGGCGTACGTCAGGGTTATTTAGAAAACTCGAACGTGCTTCGCGCATCAGTTCTGGCTGATCCTGCATTTGGTCGTAAGAACACCAAAGACAACACTCCTGCCGTGATTTACCACAAGCTTGTGCCTGGTAATAAAGTAGATATCACTGTGGCAGCCAAAGGTGGCGGTTCAGAAAACAAATCTAAACTGGCAATGTTAAACCCGTCTGATTCAATCGTGGATTGGGTACTGAAAACTGTTCCGACCATGGGTGCAGGCTGGTGTCCACCAGGTATGCTGGGGATAGGTATTGGTGGTACTGCTGAAAAAGCCATGATGCTTGCCAAAGAAGCATTGATGGAAGAGATCAACATGGACGAATTGCTTCGTCGTGGTCCACAAAGCAAAATGGAAGAGCTTCGTAT